>JAFUPP010000026.1 GCA_017481115.1 Clostridia bacterium
AAACAGATTCAGAGTCTGCCGTTCTACCTTTACACAATTACGCAATCTCAAAGAAAACTATTATATATATTTTTTTAAAAATGTCAAGTTTTTTTAAGCTTTTTTTATCTTAAATCAAATTTTGGTTGATTTAGTGACGTTTAAATGGTAAAATACAGGTGAATTATTGAGATTTTTGAGGTGCTGAATGAAACGAGCCTTATCACTTATTTTAATATTGTGCTTGGTTTTTCTGCTTACGGGTTGCTCCGACGAGCCGGAAGAATATTCCGTTACCTTTGCAATAGACGGTATTCCCAAGACACTGGATCCGCAGATCGCTTCTTCTGATAGTGAACTTGCCGTCGTTTACAACACCTGCGAGGGTCTGATGAGGTTTTCTCCCGACGGAACGGTGGTCTACGGTGCCGCCAAAACACATTCTGTATCCTCCGACGGACTGGTATATACCTTCACATTAAAGGAGGGGCTTAAGTGGAGCGACGGTCAAGAGCTTAGCGCAAAGGATTTCGCCTTTGGTCTTACCCGTGCGGTGCTTCCGGAAACAAACTGTCCTGCAGTTGAGAGCTTTTATGCCGTCAAGGGAGCAAAGGATGTTTTTCAAAACGGAGCAGATCTTTCCACTCTGGGCATTTCATACAGTGGTAACACCGTTACCATAACACTTTTGTATCCCGACGAGGATATTTTACATACCCTTGCTTGCAGCGCTGCGATGCCCTGCAGAGAGGACTTTTTCATAAATTCAAAGGGTAAATACGGACTTTCTGACGAATTATTTATTTCATCGGGTCCTTTCTATGTAAAAAAATGGTCTCAGGACACCGAATCGGTATCCTTGAGAATATCAAAAAGCCCTGAATATGTGGGCGATATCGAGGTGAAACCCGCCTCTGTGGTTATGTTCTTCAATAATCAAAACGACCATATCACCGAAATGTCGGAGGGTCAGATGGGTTCCGCATATATGCCGGCTTCTCTTTATGAAAATGCCGTAAAAAAGGATCTTAACACCACCGTGCGGCAAAGCGAGAGCTTTATACTTTCATTAAACAATGCCGCACCGATCTTCTCCACACAAAAAATGAGGGAGATTTTTGCAAAGAGCATTGACAGAAGCGTTATATCCTCAAAGCTCAGCTACGGTTCGGTAATGAATAACGGAATAGTGCCTCCCTCGTATATGTTGAATTCAAAAAGCTATTCGGATATCAGCCCTTGCTCACCCATCGGATACGATGCGACGGCGGCGGACGAGTATCTTGATGAGCTTTCGGTTATAAAAGATACCCTTCAGGCACGTCTTGATGCCGAAAAGAAGGCGGAGGATGATTATCTTGAGGCGGTTAAAAAGGCTCACGAGGACAAAAAGCCCATTCCCGAAAAGCCAAAAAAAGAGATAACACCCTATTCTCTTTATGCTCCTTGGGATTCAAAGGACACCGTAGAAACAGACCTTTCAATAATATGCCTTGATTCGCCATATGTAACACCTGTGGCACTGGCAGTAGCAAGTTGTTGGGAAAAGGCCTTTGGTATTACGGTATCTGTAAAGCCTCTGTCTAAAAACGAATTAACCTCTGCAGCAAAGCAGGGAAACTATTTCGCGGCAATACTTTCGTACGAGTCCCCCGACTGCAATGCAAAATCGTTTTTGTATTCCTTCACCTCCTACTCCAATCAAAATCATATAAAGTATTTGAATGAGGAGTATGATAATTTTATACGCTCATTACAGACAGACGGCGTTACCCCCGATAAGCTTAATCAGGCAGAAAATATGCTTGTATCCTCTGCCTCTGTTATCCCCTTGTTTTCGGCATCACATATGGTGGCTTCCATGCCAAACATATCAAATATATCCTTTGTTACGCCAAACGGTTATATAGATTTCACTCAGGCATTAAATTCTGACTGATAAGGAGAACGTTATGAAAAAATATAAGGTAGGCTATACCACCGGCGTTTTTGATCTTTTTCATATAGGGCATCTTAATATTTTAAGAAGAGCCAAGGAGCAGTGCGAACACCTTATTGTCGGTGTCAGCACCGACGAGCTTGTGCAAAGCTATAAAAATAAGACCCCCGTTTTCCCCTTCGAAGACAGGGTCAGAATAGTTAAAGCCATAAAGTATGTTGATGAGGTGGTTCCTCAGACCTCTATGAACAAGCTGGAGGCATGGGAAAAGCTTCATTTTGAGGCGGTATTTCACGGTGACGATTGGAAGGGCTCAAACCTTTATAATAAGGTTGAGGAGGATTTTAAAAAGGTAGGCGTAGATATGGTTTTTCTGCCGCACACCGACGGAACATCCTCAACAATAATCACAGAGAAGCTTAAAGAAAACGAGAAGAAATAATAAAAGTGTTCGTAAAACGTTACGAACACTTTTTATTTTGCGGAAATTTATGATTCGATCTCCTTCTTTTCTCCAAGATAAAAACCAACTATATATCCTTTGGCGTATTCATTCGGAGACATCGTTTTGATCTCTCCGTCGCCGTATAGATTGTAGGTAATATACATATCCTGCTTATACTCTACCGCAACGGTATGACATCCGTTAAGTGCCATCCCGTCCCTCCAGTATGAGATCACGTATATGCCCTGACGGGTCATTTCATCAAGCTTTACAGAGGTATATTCCATTCCGTATTTATCGAGTATAACATCCAGCTTATACGGATTTGATCCGAGACTTCCGTCACCTATCATAAGTCCGTTTCTCTGAAAATCACGTATGGTTTCGGAAAGGCTGGATTGTCTGCCGGTAAGCAGTTTTGCGTTATGTACCGCAATAACCTCACAGGAGTTTTCTTTTGCCGAATAGTTGCCGTATTCAAAGCGCTGTATCTGCTCTTTGTTCTGCTCGTTTATAAGCTTGTTGCGGGTGGAAACACCTCGTTTGTTTGTATTATTATCCAAAGCAGAGTTTCTTGCAAAATTTCTGCTTATTATTTCATTGAGATCCTTATTATCCACCTGCGATGCCGTAAAATATTCATCATATTCCGTCGGTTGCACCGTTTTAGAGGTTGCGTTTTCGGGAGGAACCAACGAACATCCGCCAAAAAGCAATAAAAAGGCAACCAGTATTATAATTATACGTTTCATTTTTTCCTCCCAAAGTTTATACCTTCATTATATATTCAGTAAAGTATTTTGTAAATACAATTTTTCAACATAATCCGAACCTGTAATATTTTAGCCTAGTCCAAAATATATGTTATTAGACTGATTTTGGAGGAGAAGGTATGAAAACGGTTTTTGAGTCGAGGGAACAGATACTCGGCAAATATATTCACGAAAACAAATCTACCGTAAGGGATGCCGCTAAAAAATTCAATATATCCAAATCGACCGTACACAAGGATGTTACGGGAAGGCTTAAGGAGACCGACCCTCTTTTGTACCGAAAGGTAAAAAAGGTCCTTGAAATCAACAAAGCGGAGCGTCACATAAGAGGCGGGATCGCAACCAAAAGAAAATACTCCGAAAGCAAAAAAACAAGACCCTGAATATATCAGGGTCTCTTGTTTTTTAAAAATTAATTATCTGGTAAGTACGAGCTTTTCGCCATCTGCTGAGGTAAGGGTAAGGGTAAGATCAGTACCTTCACCAGTAATGGTGTAGTTCATTACATCTTCAACTCCGCTCTCATCGATTGCGGTGACCTTTGTATCATCAGCAGTAAACTTTGCAGTGGAGTCCATAGCCTTGGCAAGAGCATTAACATCGCTAAGATTTTTCTTAACAGTTGCTATGTAATTTGCATCTGCACCGAGCTTGTCGGTATTGTTATCAATGATAGTGATAAGTTCATCACAGATTTTCTTAAGAGCATTTCTGTCTGCAAGACGGTTGCAGTTACCGGTTGCACTTGCAAACTCTAAGATCATAACAAACTTTGACTCTACCTTATCGGTGATACCCTGTGCTTCGGGGAAGAAGGTTTCGACTGTGAATCCTGCCTCTTCAGCAGTCATTTCGTAGCTCCATCTGCCCAAAAGCTTTTCTGCGGGGGTCTTTTCCTTCTCAGAAACAACCTCCTTTGTATCTTCCTGAGTAGATTCTACATTACTTTCGCCGCTTGTTGCTGCTTCCTCACCGCATCCTGCAAATGTAAATGCTAAGGTAAGGCAAAGAAGTGCTACCAAAATCAAGCTTAATACCTTTTTCATTTGATTTTCCTCTTTTCGTTTAATAAAATGCTATCACTTTTGTGATATATAGATTTTAACAAACCTGTAACAATTTGTCAATATATACCTTCGCGTTAGTCAGTTAAGTATAAAGTTAAGCTTAAAGCAGCCTTTTATTTGAGCATTCTCCGAAATAGGCAGTACCATAGTTCCTGCCGTTTTTGTTGCCAATACTTTTTCGGCCTTTAAAGTGGTACAAACCTCCGAACAGACCGAGATATCTCCGACATACTTTGGAACGACCGCAATATTCCCCGCCTTGTAGGCTATGCACATACCCTTTTGGTTTCGATAAGCCCTTGCTCCGTATACGTACAAAAGATCCTTTATATGATCCTTGGTTCTGTAAATGCTGACGCCCTTTTCATTGTTTAGGAGCTCAGCTACTATCTCGGGAGATATACTTTCAACCTCTCCGTTTGAGGCGGAAAGCTCTGTTTCCTCTTCATCCGACACCGAAACAAATCCGAATTTTTTATAATACTGCTTCAACCCTTCTTCTGCGACTATCAAAAAGAGCATATCGGTACCTTTATTTTTTGCACCTTCTATCGCATCTTTTATAAGCTCCCCCATATATCCCTTTCCTCTGTACTCGGGATAGGTTGCGGCGGCAAAAATATACCCTGCCCTATAAAACCGCTTTTCATCCTTAAGGGTTACATCTATTACATGCAGAGCCGAACAAAGCTTTCCTTCCTCGGTCTTACAATAGACGTTAAGCGGATGATAAAACCTGTTGAAAAATCTGTCACAAAAATCCGCCTCATCCTCAAATACGGCGTTATATAGCTCTTTAAGTTGTTTCTCTGTTACATTCGGCTGCATACTTTTTGACCAGAAATACGGGCTGATAACTGAGCTTTGCTTTTTTCAGTCCCTCTATTCCCATATCCTCCTCACGATTAATATAGGTAACATCACCGCAAAATGCCCTTGCAAATTCATTGTTTATCATCTGATAAGCACCCACCGTTTCATCCGCCTTTTCGATGAGTATATCCATTACATCGTCATTTTGTTTGGCGGCGAGTGTAAATGCAATTATTTTTCCGTCAAGCAAAAGCTTTGCACCCAAAAATCCCAGCTCATTATAATTATCAAGAGCAGTTTTTACCGCCTGTTCCTCTGCAATAAAATCCTCGGCATTTCGGTTGCCGATCTTCATCCATTTTTCAAGAAAGCACAGTATTTCCTCTCGGTCCTTTTGCGGATCTACCGCCTCAAAGCTCCATCTGCCGTCATACTCAACTTTAAAGCGGTTTATAAAGTTTCGCTTTGACTGATACTTTTTACCCGTTAGGCCTATAAGGTCGGAGGAAGAATATATATAATCATACTCCTCTTCGGTTTCAAAAACCACCGCCGAAGCATCAAGACAGTTTTGTATTTCTTCTCTTTTTTGATCGGTTATAAGTGCGATAAAAAAGGGATTTCCCTTTTCGGTGGCATAAATAAGCTCGACGGCTTTTTTTATATCACCCGATCCCAGCGGCATATAATACATATTATATTCCAGCGATTCGTTTCTTATAAACAGAAAGCCATCCTTTTCGCACCAGCCGATTCGGTAGTGCCTTTTCCATATATAAAGCGACTGAAACACTCGGTCACTCATTATGACCTTATCAATGTTCAGATAATTCTTTAATTTTTCTGCGTCCTTTAATTTTATCTCTCTAAACTCTAACATACCTGCAAAAATTTAAGGCTGCATAAATGCAGCCTTTGTTGGATTATTCTGCGTATTCCTCTTCATCAAGAGCATCGTAATCATCAGTGTAGATGCTCTCGAGTTCATCACAATAATCTCCCAAATCATCTACCTGCTGTCTGCTACGCATATACTTTGTTACGAAGAATGCAACTGCTGCTGCGATACCTGCGAGTGCTACGATAACAGCAATCACCCAAAATGTTTTTCTTGAACTCATTTAAGCCGCCTCCCTTTTGGTTGTTGTATTAATTTTAACCTTTTTTTCTCTTTTAGTCAATAACTTTTTGTAATCTTACCCCTATGTTTGAACATATTTTTTACGGGTGATGTTATGAATCGTAAAAAATCTCCTTCAAAAAGCTCTCCGACCGACCCTTTGAAGTTTCACATTTTGTCCAACAGATATATAGTTTTGGACGGTCACTTTGAGATCACCGAGTACACAAACGACTATATTGAGTTTTGCAGTAATTCTCTGAAAACCCGTTTTTACGGATCGAATATTACCGTCAAGGAGCTTGGTGACGAATCGGCAGATATTGAAGGGTTGTTTGTAAGGATAGAATTCTCATGATATTAAGGCTTTTGGATTTTTTATCCGGATGGGTACAGTTTTTTGTTTCGGGAAGCTTTTGTGATGTCTTTTTTAAGGACTGTAGGTTTTACGGCATCAGGTTATATGACATAAAACACAAAAACGACGGTTATTTTTGCCGTGCATCCGTTTCGGATTACAGACGTCTGCTCCGTATCAGGCGTAAAAGTCGGGTTAAAATAAAACTGACCAAAAAAGTAGGTATAAGATTTCTGCTTTTCAGAAACCGACACCGTATCGGTGTTCCCGCAGGTATTTTATTATCGGTTATTTTTATTATATTCGCTTCAAACAGAATTTGGTGCATTAATATCGTGGGAAATGACGGTATTGATGAATCGAAAATTTACGCTTCTCTTGAAAAACTGAACGTAGCGGTAGGGGTAAAAAAGAACGACCTCGACACCCGATCACTCAGCCATCTTTTGGTAGTGAACACGCCCGAAATTGCCTGGTCTGCCTTTAACATAAACGGTTCGGTACTGACTGTTGAAATTGATGAACGCACCTTTGCTCCGAACACCATTGATCAGAAAAGTCCCTGTAATATCATTGCCGATTTTGACGGAATTATTGAAAATATGGAGGTATATAAGGGAGAGGCAATGTTTGTCAAGGGATCCGCAATAAAAAAGGGTGATATATTGGTTTCCGGCATTACGGAGCTTTCAAACGGAGTGACGGTGTTTTCTCATTCAAATGCAAAAATAACCGCCGTTACAAACGAAGCGGTTTGTTTTGAACTGCCTTTGACACAAAGCGTTACAACCAATACCGGTAACGTAAATAAGATTTCGGCCTTCAGTGCTTATAATCTGAAGCTTCCGCTTTATCTTACCGTACCGCACTATAAAAGCTACAGAAAGGAGATCATAGAAAAACCGCTTACGGTAAACGGGCAAAAGTTACCCGTAAGCATTACGGATATCATTTTTTACGAGACCAAAACCAATACAGTTACATATTCATCCGGGGAGGTAAACGATATGCTGAAAAAACTCATTGAAGAATACGAGCTTGAAAATCTTTCCAACGCTGAGATACTGGAAAAGGAGGAGACCTTTTCACAAAATGAGGATACCCTTTCGGTAACCGTAAAATATATTATTAAAAAAAGTATGGGAACAGAGCAAAAAATAACCGTCACACAGTAATTTCCAAGGTTGACGGATATTTAATTTTATATTATAATATTAAGTTGAAATATTAGGTCATTTTGAAAGGATGTAAAAGATTGGAACAGACAAGGCATTTAGACCGTATGGAGCGACTTACCGAGCTGTTCGGTAACTTCGACCGCAATATAAATATGATCGAGGAGGAATTCTCGGTCAAGATCATCATACGCGGCGGAGAACTTAAAATAAGCGGTGATGCCGAAAATTCTTTTCTTGCATCAAAGGTCATTGAATCGCTTCTTGATATTTTGGATGCAGGTGAACAGATCAACGAACAAAGCATTCGTTACTGCATTTCACTTGTAAGGGAAGGAAACGAGCAAAAAATCAAGGAAATAACCGAAGGCGGCGGTGTTTGTATTACATCAAAGGGCAGAATCGTAAAGCCCAAGACCATAGGTCAGAAAAACTACCTTAATGCAATAAACGAAAACACCATTGTTTTCGGTATCGGACCTGCAGGTACGGGTAAGACCTATCTTGCGGTGGCTATGGCGGTAAAGGCCTTCAGAAAAAAGGAGATCAACCGAATAATACTCACCCGTCCTGCGGTTGAAGCAGGAGAAAAGCTGGGCTTTTTACCGGGTGACCTTCAGCAAAAGGTAGATCCGTATTTAAGACCCCTTTATGACGCTCTTTTTGATATGCTGGGAGCCGAAAGCTTTCAGAAATATCAGGAAAAGGGCGCTATTGAGGTTGCTCCCCTGGCATATATGAGAGGACGTACCCTTGACGATAGCTTTATTATTCTTGACGAAGCACAAAATACTACTCCCGAGCAGATGAAGATGTTCTTAACAAGACTCGGTTTTAATTCAAAGATAGTGGTAACGGGTGACATTACACAGATAGATCTGCCCGACGGTAAAAAATGCGGTCTTATCGATTCGGTAAACACACTTAAAAACGTTGACGACATAAAGACGGTCAGACTTACCGAAAAGGACGTTGTAAGACACCGTCTTGTGCAGGATATTATCAAGGCATACGAAAAGAAGGAACAAAGAAAATGACAGAAATTCTTTTTACTAACCGCACAAAAAAGCGTTTACCACAAAACGCAAAGCAGATAGTATCTTCCTGTTGTGAACAGGTATTGGCTTCGGAAAAATTTTCGGGTGATGCTGAAATTTCCGTCACCTTTGTGACTAACGAACAGATACACGAAATAAATCTTGAGTTCAGAGGTATCGACCGCGAGACCGACGTATTGTCCTTCCCTCTCGGCGAACACGGAGAGTATGATAAAGATCCCGCTACCGACCGATATATGCTGGGAGATATTGTTATTTCGGTTGAAAAGGCAAAAGAGCAGGCAAAAGAGTACGGGCACTCGGTAAGCCGTGAGATCTGATGGCTTACGGTACATTCGATGCTTCATCTTTTGGGATACGATCACGTAGACAGCAAAGAGGATGAAGAATTAATGCACAAAAAGGAAGAGGAAAACCTTTCGGCGTTATCCCTTTACAGAAATTCGGAGGAAGTTTAATGACCAGTAACGTATTTGCGGCAATAGTAGGCCGTCCTAACGCGGGTAAAAGTTCAATAATGAATCAGCTTTTAGGCACCAAGGTGGCAATAGTTTCAAATAAGACACAGACCACCCGCACCAAGATAATGGGTGTACTTACAAAGGATGAGGTTCAGTATGTATTTATAGACACTCCGGGTCTGCACAAAGCAAGGACAAGCCTTGGTGAAAAGATGAACAAGGCGGTGGGAGACGGTATGTGCGATACCGACTGCTGTGTCCTTGTAGTAGATGTCCAAAAGGGTCTGGGTACACCCGAAAAGGAACTTATCAAACAATTTACTTCAAGAAAACTCAAAGCAATACTGGCTCTTAACAAGATCGATCTCTTAAAGAACAAAGAGGAGCTTATGCCCCTCATTCTTGAGGCTTCCAAAGAGTTCGATTTTGAGGCTATAGTTCCCGTTTCGGCAAAGGACCAAAGCGGTCTTGATGCTCTTTTAGAGGAGATATCAAAGCATTCGGTCAAGGGCGTTCATATGTTTGATGACGACACCCTCACCGACCAACCCGAAAGGGTTATTGCCGCCGAGACGGTACGTGAAAAGTTGCTTCGTAATTTAGACAGAGAGATACCCCACGGTACCGCTTCGGTAATCGAGCGTTTTTACGAGCGTGATGACGGAATTATCGATATGGAATGTACCATTTACTGTGAAAAGGCATCACACAAGGGCATTATCATCGGCAAGGGCGGAAGTATGCTCAAAAAAATCGGTGAACAGTCCAGACGCGACCTCGAAAGATTTTTTGACTGCAAAATTAATCTTCAAATTTGGGTCAAGGTAAAGGAAAACTGGAGAAATTCAGACGTAATGATCCATAATTTCGAATTGGATCAGTAGTATTTTTATCATCTGCGGACAAAATAAATGCAGGTGATAATATGCAACGTGACGAGCTTTGGAAAAAGTTTGAAAAAAGCGGCAAAATAGAGGACTATCTTGCCTTTAAAAACTGTGTAAAGGAGGATGAACGGCATGATGATAAAGACAACGGGTCTGATAATCCGCGAATACTTAACGGGTGAAAACGACCGCATTGTTGCCATTCTTACTCCAAACGGTCTTGTAAGGGCCTTTGCAAAGGGTTCAAGAAAGCTCAGCAATTCAAATTTGGGGGCTACACAGCTTCTTTGCTTTTCAAGCTTTGATCTGTCAAAATCAAAGGATACATATACCGTTTGCAGTGCAAAAGCCATAGAGATATTTTTTGAGCTTCGCAATAACATTACAAAGCTTGCTCTGGCACAGTATTTTTGTGAAGCTGTAAAGTACTTTTCCGACGAGGATGATGACTGTTCGGAGGTTTTGCGGCTTACGCTTAACTGTCTTAAGTTTTTATGCACCGACAAATTTAAGGAGCCGCTTATAAAGGCTATATTTGAATTAAGATTGACCTGCATTGCAGGTTATACTCCCGATTTGTCCTGTTGTGTGGGATGCGGTAATGAGGACGGAAGGTTCTTCTTTTCTCCGATAGACGGCGGAATATACTGCAACAACTGTGCCCCCGTCAGATACATAGAAATGCCCTCTGCCGTGCTTTTGGCGGCAAGACACATCTGCTACTCCCCTTTTGACAGGATATTCAGTTTTAAATTAGAGGACAAGCATATACCGTCACTTACAAAAATGTCGGAAAAATTTTTCGTAACACAGGCCGATCATAAATTCGGCACACTTGAGTTTTATAATTCATTACAGGAGAAGATATGAACAAAAACCATAAGTCCCTTGAGCTTGACAAGATTCTTGTTCTTTTGTCAAAGCACACCTCCTGCGAGGATGCCCTGGAGCTTGCTCTCGGACTCACTCCGTCAAAGGACATTGAAACGGTCAAAAAATTACTTTGTGAAACAGGCGATGCACATATGCTTATCGCCAGATTCGGTGCGCCCTCCTTTTACGGCCTTAAAAACTGTAACAACTCATTAAAAAGGGCCGAAAGCGGCGGTATTCTTTCTCCCGGTGAGCTGATGAGCATTGCTTCTCTTTTGAGGGTGTTTCAGTCGCTTATTGATTGGAGAGAGCATTCAGCAGATATCCCCACCGTACTGAATGACGGATTTGAGAGCATATATACAAATAAATATCTGCTAGATAAAATAACACAGGCAATAATCAGTGAGGAGGAGATAAGCGATCACGCCTCCCCCACACTTTACGATATAAGACGAAAGATAGCATCGGCACAAAACAGGGTGCGTGACCGTCTTGAAAAGATAATTAAAAGCCCCTCACATCAAAAAAATCTTCAGGATGCCATTGTCACCATACGTGACGGCAGATTTGTTGTTCCCGTAAAGCAGGAGATGCGTTCTGCTCTTCCGGGACTTGTTCACGATACTTCATCAAGCGGTCAAACGGTTTTCGTAGAGCCGATGGAGGTGGTCGAGGCCAACAACGAAATAAAGGTTTTAAAATCAAAGGAAAAGGCAGAGATCGAGCGTATCTTAGCCGAGCTTTCAAGCGAAGCGGGAGATTATGCGACCCAGATAATTACAAGCTTTGAGCTTTGTGTAGGTCTTAACCTAATCTTTGCCAAGGCAAAGCTGGGCTTTGATATGGATGCAGTCATTCCCGAAATCACCGATAACGGTATAACCGATCTGAAAAAGGCAAGACATCCCCTTTTGGACAAGCATAAGGTAGTTCCCACCGACATCTACATAGGTAAGGATTTTGATACACTTATAATTACCGGACCAAACACCGGCGGTAAGACGGTATCGATCAAGACACTAGGTCTTTTAACACTTATGGCACAGTGCGGTCTTATGGTGAGTGCATCAAGTGAGAGCAGTATAAGTGTTTTTGACGAAATACTT
>JAFUPP010000027.1 GCA_017481115.1 Clostridia bacterium
GGTGGTCTCACTTGCCATTGTTGAGCCTACGAATACACCGTGCTCCCAATCTCTTGACTGGAATACGAGCGGAGTGCACTTTGCACGTCTGCCGCCGAAGATGATTGCCGAGATGGGAACACCTGCACCCTTGTCAAACTCATCACTGAGGCAGGGACAGTTAACTGCGGGAGCAGTAAATCTTGAGTTGGGATGTGCTGCACAGGTTGATTTGTCGCCCTTTACGAACATTGATGGATTCCAGGGGTTACCCTTCCACTCAAGTGCGTTTTCGGGAGGATTCTTGTCAAGACCTTCCCACCATACAGTGTTGGTGTCAAGGTTAAGTGCAACGTTGGTGAAGATCGTATCTTTTCTTGTTGATGCAAGAGCGTTATAGTTGGACTTTTCGTTGGTTCCGGGTGCAACACCGAAGAAACCGTTTTCGGGGTTGATAGCATAAAGTCTGCCATCCTCACCTATTCTCATCCAAGCAATATCGTCACCGACGGTCCATACCTTATAGCCCTTCTCCTTAAGATACTTGGGAGGAATGAGCATAGCAAGGTTGGTCTTACCGCAGGCAGAGGGGAATGCTGCTGCAACATACTTCTTCTCGCCCTGGGGATTTTCAATGCCGAGGATAAGCATATGCTCTGCCATCCAGCCCTCTTTCCATCCCTGATAGGATGCAATTCTGAGAGCGAAGCACTTTTTACCCAAAAGAACGTTTCCGCCGTAACCGGAGTTTACGCTGATAATGGTGTTATCCTGGGGGAACTGACAGATGTCTCTCTTTTCGGGATCAACATCGCATCTTGAGTGTAAACCTCTTACCCAGTCATTGGAATCGCCAAGTACTTCAAGTACCTTGGTGCCAACTCTTGTCATAATTACCATGTTAAGAACAACATAGATAGAATCGGTGATCTCAATACCGATCTTTGCAAGGGGTGAACCGATGGGACCCATTGAGAAGGGGATGATATACATGGTTCTGCCCTTGTAGCTGTCTCTTGCAATATCGTAAAGCTTTGCGTACATTTCATCGGGATCGCACCAGTTGTTGGTGGGGCCTGCCTCTTCCTTTGTCTTGGTGCAGATAAAGGTTCTGTCCTCAACACGAGCAACGTCGTTGGGATTGGTTCTGTGAAGGTAGCATCCGGGAAGCTCTTCCTCGTTGAGCTTATGAAGCTCGCCGATCTCACAAGCTTCTGCACGGAGAGCATCTATCTGCTCCTGGCTTCCGTCGATCCATACTACCTTTTCGGGTTTCAAAAGCTCTTTCATTTCGTCGAGCCATTTGATTACGGTCTGATTCTTGGTCATAATTTTTCTCCCTTTTACAAAATTATATGAAGCACTGTGGTACAGTGAATTTCAACTACATATATGTGATTTGAATATTTTTACCCATCTTTTTAAGACACTTTGAAAGCTGTGCAACAAGCTGCATCTTAATATTGAAGCTGACGGGCAGAAGCTTTGTGCTCTGGTGAGCCGAGTTTATTGCTTGACCTACGATAAAACGTATATCGGTAGCCTCAATAAACATCATTCTTGAGATAAGTGAAGCGCCGTCCTTTCCGCTGCTCCAACGATAGTAATAACGGTTAGAGCCAAGGTAATCTCTCGCATACAAAAGCACCTTGCTTATGGTGAGAACACCCTCTGTTACAAGATCAACACCCTCAATACTTGCAACCGGCGGAACGTCGGGATCGATGTATACGGGGTTATCGACTACAAGAGGTTTTTTCAGATACCTTGATGCGATGTTTGCGGTAGTACCGCCGCAAATAATGTGCTTACCCTTTCTTTCAAAGAAGGTGGACATCATTTTTTCGTCATCCGCCTTTTTTACAGGTGGGCCAAAGGCTACGTTAAGATACTCACCCTTACGCATTCTTATGGTGCATATGGTTGTGTCGTCCTTAGGCTTACCGTTGTAGTATCTCATACACTCCTCGAAAAGAAGGGTGGTGACCGCCTTTGAAGTGAAGGTGGGAGAGTAGCAGTCCTCCATAAATGAGATTATGCTTTCTCTTTGCCAACCAAAAGGCAGGCTTTCACCAATTCCTGCGTGTGTGCAGCCGTCACTTACGGCAATGAACATATCATTTTCACAAAGATCAAATCTGGAATAATATATACTCTTATTATCTATTTCCAATTTTGTCTTGTTAAATTCATAATTTTTGCCGTTTCTAAGACAAATTACAAGCGGATTGTCATACTGAAATATCTCAACCTCTTTATTGCGTATAAGTCTTATTATGGTAAACGTAGAATAAGCAATATGACGTTTTGAGCATATCGGAAGCGCCTTTGCAATGGTCTCAACACATTCCGAAATGGGTAGACCCTTTGCCATCATGGTGCTTATCATTTTAGAGGTAAGGGTGGATAAAATACCCGCCTTAACGCCGCTGCCCAGACCGTCTGCAAGAACAATAACCGTCGAGCCGTCCTCCTGAGTAATAACATCCATATGATCTCCGCAAAGCTCCTCGCCGTATTTTGTGGCGTTGCGAAAACCTATATCAGCATTCAGATCAATCATCCGAGATGGACTCCTTAAGATTGAAAAGTGCGATCTTTGTTTCTGCGGCGGTCTCTCCCAAGAGAGATGCAATATCCTGAACGATTCTCATCTGCTTTTCAACGACCTTGTCGGCGATCTCATAGGTCTGTTTTGTAATGGATTCTTTACGTTGACGGACAAGCTCCTCTTCGGTGATGTCACGCATATTACAGATGAGTGTCTGATATTCCTTGTTATACAAAACCGTCTGATCAACATAACGGTCGTATCTTCTTAAAAGTTTTTTTCTGGTGAAGGCACCCGAGCCTACAAACTTTGCGTTAATAAATGGGGTAGGATCCATATATCTTGAAATGTGGTTTCCAAGTACCTCTTTTGGTGAATCCTTTCCCAGAATCTTTAATGCAACACCGTTTATAAGTGAAATACGATAATCATCATTTAAAACGATAACCGCGTTGGGTGAATAGTTTATAATGCTTGAAGAAAAGCTTTCTGCTTTTTCTTTAAGATAGTGCAAACACATATTCGGGTCTGCCTTGCCCTTAATAATGGCAACGGCGTGGTCTCTGCAGGTATCGTAACCGCAGGAGCCACAGTTAAGCTCATTTTCGGGTCTAACCTTACCAAAGGAAGCGAGTGTCTTTTTTATCTCTGCTTCGGTAGGATAGGTAATGCTTAACTGATGATCGATAAAGCTTTGGGATATGTTTTCGGCGGTAAAGTCAAAGTCGGCTTCGCCCGTAAAATCCTTGACCGCCTTGAATCCGGCAATGGGATGTATATCCTTTGCGGCAATAACCGGACCGCCGATACAGCTGCTCTCACAAGCAGACAGTTCTACAAAACACTTATTCAGGTTGCCCTTTTCAATTTCACGTAATGCCTCCAGACAGTTGATGACCCCGTCAAGAGCAATATATGTATATTCATCAAGCATTGTGTTAAAGGAACGTATTACACCGCCCGTTGTGGGGAAGGAACGGCTTTTGCCGATCTTTTCGGTGTCTTTAATATCCTTTATATCTATCTCATTTTCTTTTAAGAGAAGATCCAATTCATCAAATGTAAGCACCGCATCGACATAGTTCATAGACCGTGCTTCCTCTTTTTTTGCAATACAAGGACCGACAAAAACGACCTTTGCATCCGGATGATTTTTCTTGATGGACTGTGCGTGTACGGTCATAGGAGACTTCACGGGAGCAAGGTACTTGATAAGCGACGGAAAGTGCTTTTGAACGAGAAGATTTACCGACGGGCAGCAGGAGGAAATAAGAACATCCGGCTTTTCTTCGGATAAAATACGTTCATACTCTGCCTTGACTGCAGTAGCACCCTCGGCGGTTTCAATAACATCATAAAAACCAAGTTTTTTGACCGCATCCCTCATAGCCTGTATACCGATATCCTTGAAATAGGCAACAAATGAAGTTGCAAGACTGACAAAAACCTTGTGTGACTTTATAAGTCTTTTTACCTCGGGAATCTCGGAGGATATCTCCTTGGCGGCCTGCGGACAGACAACATAACATCTGCCGCAGAGAATACACTCATCGGCAATGATTTCAGCGTGGTCGTTAAGAAAATCTATACTTTTAACGGGGCACTGACGTATGCACTTGTAACAGTCCTTACAGCTGGAGCTTTTAAGGTTTAAAAAAGCGTTCAAGCCCGTCACCTCATTTAGAATCGGTTTTTAATTGGAATTTTTCTGCATTTACAATAAATCTTTCGTGATTGCCTTCACCGATAAGACCTCTTTCATCAAAAGCCTTAACCGAGAATACAAGCTTTCTGCCCTCTACACCCTCTAAAACGCAGTCGCAGTATACATTCATACCAAGAGGGGTTGCTGCAGAGTGAACAATATCCACCTTAGTACCGACGGTAGTCATACCTTCGTCAAGATGTGCAGCAACACAAGTGGCACAGGTCTCCTCCATAAGAGCAATCATCATAGGAGTCGAAAAAACCTGAAGATCACCGCTGCCTACAGCAGCCGCGGTGTTTGTTTCATCAACCTTTACTTCACAACGGTTGGTCAATCCCGAATTAAGCATTGGCAAGTACCATAGTGTTGAATATATCCTCGACGGTGTCGGGAAGAATGGATACGGTCTTATCGTCAATGGTGGCACAAACGCCGTTCTGACAGTTGCCCATACAGAAAGAGCCCTTAAGCTCAAC
>JAFUPP010000028.1 GCA_017481115.1 Clostridia bacterium
AACTGAGCTAAAGGCCCATACATAAACTGCAAAAGCTATTATAATAAAATTTGCACAGTTTGTCAATAGAAAATATAAAATAAAAGCGGCAGAAGTTACTCTGCCGCTAAAAATTTAACCCTGTGAACGAACCTGGCAGCGATCAATGTTGCCGTAGTTTGCATCCTTAAAGAAAAGATTTGCACCTGCGTCAACGATCATATGATCAATACTTATATCAAGTGCGTTTGAAATGGCAACTAATTGAGAAAGGGTAGGATCGATATCTCCGTTCTCAATCTTCTCATAATCCTCAAGGCCGGTCTTTTTTACCATATCTTCAAGCGAAATATCGCTAAGTTCTCTCAAAAGTTCAAGATTTGCTTTTAAATTTTTCTGAATATCAGTCATAATGATGCTCCTATCAGTCGTTTTCGTGGCGGGTAGAGATTCTGCCCTTGTCAATGCAATCGTAATGTGCATCTCTGAAGAAAAAGTTTGTAAGGGGACGGCGGACTATTTTATCCATATCAATGTTATAAAGGTCTGCCAAAGCAAGAAGCTCCAAAACAGAGGGTTCCTTTTCGCCCTTTTCGATCTCGGCATAGTCTGCGGCACCGATTTTTTGTGCAACATCCTCAACCGAAAGATCAAAAATCTCTCTGAGAATGCGAAGGTTGTGTTTTAAGGCATTTTTAATATCTATCATAAAAAACACTCCTAACGGATTTTTATAAATTATACCACACATTTTTTGTAAAATAAAGGGATATAATAAATTTTCGTAATTTTTTTAAACCGTGCTGCGATTGACACTGTGCTTTGATGGTGATATAATACTCTCAAAATATTTAAGGGAGAGAGAAAAATGTATAAGAATATAGTTTTTGATTGTGGACAGGTGCTAGTTCATTTCGATCCCACCAATATCGTAAGATGTTATCTTACTGATGAGGATGATATCAAGAGGGTAGAAGAGGTCGTTTTTTCAAGACCTGCTCCCTGGGCACTTATGGATGAGGATAAGATGAGTGTTGAAGAGGCAAAGCAGTATTTTGCCGAAAAGCTCAATGACGAACGTCTTACCAAAGCCGCCTGCAGATTGCTTGATAACTGGATGTTCAATCTTCCCGTAATAAGCGGAGTATACGAGTGCATAGAAAAGCTCAAAGCCGCGGGTAAAAATATATATCTTATCTCCAATATTAATATGACCTTTGCTGACAGATGTATGGAGGTTCCCTCCTTCAACCGTCTTTTCTCAAACTTCAGCGGTCTCGTTTTTTCAGCTAAAGAGGCACTTTGTAAGCCGGATCCCGAAATTTTCACAAGGTTTTTAAACCGCTATAACCTTGACGCAAAGGATTGTATATTTGTTGACGATACTTTGGAAAATTTGGATGGTGCAAAAAAGGCAGGTATCGACGGATACCATTTTGATCAGAATTTTAAAAAGCTTACAGCATATTTGTTAGGTGAATAAAAATGACCGAAGATCAGTACAAATTTGAAGAAACCGATTTTAATGAAATAGTCTTCACCGTAAACAGCGACAAGACCGATATTGCGGGAGATATAGTTAATATGGTAGTGCCGTACGGCATCTATATTGAGGACTATCGAAATCTCGAAGAGATGATAGACGAAATAGCACATATTGACCTCATCGACGAAGAACTGAAAAATCGCGACAGAACAAAATCTAAGATTCATATATACATAGATGTCGAAAAGCCGTATTTAGAGGCGATTTCCTTTGTTAAGGAACGTTTTGAAGCAATGAATATCGGTTTTGAATGTGAGGTAAAACTCTGCAAAACAGATGATTGGGCAAACAACTGGAAAAAGTATTTCCATCCCATTGAGATAGGCGAAAGGCTGCTTATTTGTCCCTCATGGGAGGAAAAGCCACAAACCGACCGCAAAATATTAACGCTGGAACCGGGTCTTGCTTTTGGCACAGGCACACACGAGACCACTGCACTCTGCCTGGAACTCATAGAAAGATATGTAAAAAAAGGTGACAGGATACTTGATGTCGGAACGGGAAGCGGAATATTGGCTGTAGCGGGTCTGCTTCTCGGTGCAGATTATGCCTTTGGTGTGGATATCGACGATAAGGCGGTAAAGGTTGCCAAAGAAAATGCATCAACCAACGAAGTAGGTGAAAAGTTTGATGCGGTATGCGGAAGCCTTACCGAAAAGGCAGAGGGAAAATTCGATGTTATCACCGCAAACATAGTAGCCGATGTTATTCTTATAATGCTTGAGGATATCGCAAGGTTTATGACAAAGGATACCCTTTTGATATTAAGCGGAATAATCTCGTCCCGTGCAGATGATGTTGTATCCGCCCTTTCTAAACGTTTTGAAACGGTTGAATACAACACTAAAAACGAATGGGTTGCAATAGCCGTAAAACTTAAATAATTAAAAGCCACAAAACAAAGGTTTTGTGGCTTTAATTTATTTTGCCGCCGCTTCAAGAATTTTCTGCGGATTTTTTAAAAGGGTCTCAACCTTATCCTTGCCGTTTGTAGTCTCAAAAACGGTGTTTTCGGTTTTTCTTATGAGAAATAAAAGATCCTGAGGATTCTTAAATCCCTTTTCGGTCAGCTTTTTAAGTATCTCGTTTTCTTCCGATAATGAAACGTATTTTCCGTACTGTGTTTCGAGCGGAATGTCCTTTTCATCAAAGAATTTCTGCTGATAATCATCGGTAATATACATAACACAGGTGCCGCCCGTAAGCTCGGTCATTATCTTTTCCTTGTTAAGCTGTTTTAACTGATCCTGCTGTATTTCAAGATATGAATAATCATATATTTTAACAACGACCTCACCGTCACCGTTTGTATCTTCGCAGTATTCGGATAAAACATCGGCAAGTAGGTCTGTTTCACTTCCCGTAAACTGTCTATCCATATACAGACCAATCGTAGTGTCCGCCTTCTCCTCCATAGAGCATTGTACAAGACAAACCGTCAAGGCAAAGGCGGCGAATAAAGCACCTATTGTATGCCATTTGTAATAAAACCAAAAATGTTCGATTTTCTGACCCAGCGTCATACCTGTAAATTTACTCATTAGGGGTATCCTCGCTGTAAACCAGAGTATCAAAGATATACCAGCTATCATCAACCAAGACGGTAATAACGACCGATTCCTCAAGGTCGCTGATATCGTTCGGAGTTGTTGTTCCGTCTGAGTGCTTGGTATAAAGCTTCAAATAAACCTTTTTAGCTGCAGAAATTTCAAAGGTGTTACCTACAAACTCAAGCGAAAGATTAAGCTGAGAAAGATCTGTGATATCCTCCTCTTTTACTATCTCGTAAACTATTGTTCCGTAGTTGTGAAGGGTGTTGACCATGGTCTTAAAGCCCTCTTCTCCGCCCTCGGATTCCATAAAGAAATCTCGTGCCTGCTCGGGATAACAGTTAAGTACGGCTTGATAGTCATTGTTATTATGTGACTCAAAATATGTCGTAATAACATCGGTAGGGGTTGAGTACCCGCCGCAACCTGCAAGACAGAATATTAAGCACAGCGCAGTGATGATTGATAATACCTTTTTCATGATTTTCTCCTGTTTACCTTTTTGATAAGATGTATTGAAAAATCCTTTGCATCAAGTGTTAGTTTACCGTTTTTTGCTTCGGCACCGTATAAATGCTTGGGATTTAATTTAAGAGCTGCCAACTGCAATTCTTGTCTGTCATTTCCGGCATTAACCGCTACAACAAGCACGTGGGTCTTATCCTCTCTTGCAAATACAGCACAGCCTTTGTTAAAGTATAGCTCCTTATACCTGCCTGAGTCAAGAGGTGAAGCTAAATATCTCAACTCACCAAGCTTTTGGAAGTGTTGTAAAAGCTGATTATCCTCCTTGCCCCAAGGGTACGGTGCACGGTTAAAGGGGTCGGAATAACCCTCCACTCCTACCTCATCACCGTAGTATAAAAGCGGCATACCGGGAAGAGTATAGTTAAGAACCGCTGCAATTTTCAAAAGGCTTACACCCTTTTTGTATTGTTCTGTTGAAAGTGTCATCTTTGACTGCCACTCTCTGCTTCTGCCGTCGCAGGAAACACCACCAAGCCTGGTCAGTATTCTCTCGGTATCGTGCGTTCCCAAAAGATTAAATGCACAGTCAAGCGAACATTTCGGATAGTTTTGTACCACCTGTGCAATACGATGCTTGAAGGTATGTGCATCACCGTAAAGACAAAAGTCTATAACTGCATTTTTAAAAACGTAGTTGGTTACCGAATCAAGCTCCTTGCCGTATAAAAACTGACGGCGGGTATTATAGCTTTCCTTATTACTTGCATCCTCCCATACCTCGCCTAAAAGCAGAGCGTTGGGATTGATGCTTTTAATTTTTTTACGAAGTCTTTTTATAAACTCATCGGGAAGCTCATCCGCAACGTCAAGACGAAATCCGTCTGCACCCCTTTCGAGCCAGTATTCAAGTATACCGTTATCACCGCATATATACTCGCAAAAAGAGGACATTTCATTGACCTCAGGCAGAGTTTTTATTCCCCACCAGGAGTGGTAAAACTTGTTTGTTCCAAATGTATACCAGTCGCGGTAAGGAGAGGCTTCGTCGTTATACGCACCACCCTCGTATCTGCCCTCAAGATTGAAGTATATACTGTCACTTCCGGTATGCGAGAAAACTCCATCGAGAACGATCTTAATACCCATCTTGTGTGCAGCGTTGCAAAGCGATGTAAAATCATTTTCATCGCCTAATAGCGGATCTATTTTCTTGTAGTCAGCGGTGTTGTATCTGTGATTAGAGTGTGCCTCAAAAATAGGATTAATATAAATAACCGAAGCGCCAAGACTTTTTATATAATCAAGCTTTTGCTCAATACCTTTAAGATCACCGCAGTAATAGTCGTTATTAAGCTGTCTTTTAGATGATCCGTCCTGCGAAAATGCTACCGGATCATTCCAATCGGCAATATATCGGTCTGTGAAGGGGTTATCCTTTTTTGTACCCGAGTTATAAAAACGGTCGGGAAATATCTGATACACAACACCTTTTTTAAAGGCATCGGGGGTTGTATAGTCTGCCGAATATACCGTCTGTTGCCATTTTGGACCGTAAGCACAGGGAACCGCTTCAAAGTTATCTCCCATATAAAGCTGATACAAAAATGCGCTACCGTTATTGTAGTATTCAAAATTGTATAAATAAATACCCGGAGAGTAAAAGGGAAGATCTATCTGCCAGTAAACCCCATCTAAATAAAGGGGGAGCTTTTTGGTCTGACCGTTATATGTCAGATTGATAAAAGCGGCAGAAACACAGTCAGAAGGCAAACAAAGCCGCAGCCGAAGGGTAGTACCCTCGGCGACGGCTCCGATAACGGATTTATGAAATTTATCTACAGATGAAAAAATCATAATTATTTAAACTTAACAGGTGTAGCATCCCAGATATTATTAGCATAGTCGTGTATTGCACGGTCTGCAGCAAAAATACCTGATTTTGCGGTGTTTACAAGGCTCATTGAGTTCCATACCTTCTTATCGTTATAGAGCTTAGCAGCCTTTTCGTGTGCGGCACAGTAATCATTGAAGTCTGCAAGTGCCATATAGTAATCTCTGTCCACAAGTGAATCGGCTATGCTGCCAAAATTCACCCCGTTAATACCCGAACGCATAAGATCGATGCTTGCACGGATGATGGGGTTGTTGCGATATATTTCAGAGGGATTGTAACCGGAAGCTCTGAGGGCATTTACCTCGGGAGTCTCCATACCGAAGATAAGAATATTATCATCGCCTACTGCCTGATGTATCTCAACGTTTGCACCGTCTTCGGTACCAAGAGTGATAGCACCGTTGAGCATAAGCTTCATATTACCTGTGCCTGAAGCCTCAAGACCTGCAAGCGAGATCTGCTCTGAAACATCCGCGGCAGGAATCATAAGCTCTGCAAGGGTAACACGGTAGTCCTCCATATAGATGACCTTAAGCTTATCGCGAACCGCAGGGTCGTTGTCAATCATCTTTGAGATGTTGCAGATAAGCTGGATTATCTGCTTTGCCATATAATATCCGCTTGCTGCCTTTGCACCGAAGATGTATGTCTTGGGGGTAAAGGGTGCGTTGGGATTGTTTTTAATGTAAAGATATTCCGAAATAATGTGCAATGCGTTGAGCTGCTGACGCTTATACTCGTGAAGACGTTTTACCTGCATATCAAAAATAGAATCGGGATTGAGTGTAACACCCATATTCTTTTTAACGTATGAAGCAAGACGCTCCTTGTTATGACGCTTTATTTCACCGATCTTTTCCAAAACAGCGGCATCATCCTTAAATGCCATAAGATCCTCAAGCTTTGATGCATCATAGATGTATCCGTTGCCGATAACCTCGGTGATATATCCTGCAAGCTTAGGGTTTGCTTGATTTAACCATCTGCGATGAGCAATACCGTTTGTGACCGAGGTAAACTTTTCGGGGGTAAGACGGTAGAAATCGTTAAAGAGTGAATCCTTCAATATTTCACTGTGAAGAGCAGAAACACCGTTGATGTGATGTGATGCAAGTACGGCAAGGTTTGCCATACGAACTGTATCACCGCAAATTACGGCGGTACGCTCTACCATATCTGCAGAATGGGTCATATCCCATATCTTCTTTCTGTGACGGTTATCGATTTCCTGAACTATCTGGAAAATACGGGGAAGACGTGCCTTGAATATATTAACGCTCCAGCACTCAAGTGCCTCACTGAGGACGGTATGGTTTGTGTAAGCGATGGTGCGTGTTACAATATCCCATGCCTTATCCCAGGTGAATCCGCACTCGTCGAGAAGTATTCTCATAAGCTCAGGGATAGCAAGTGTAGGATGAGTGTCGTTTATATGAATGATTTCCTTTTCGGGAAGGTTATCAAGACTCTCGTTTTTGGAGAGATGATTCATTACGATATCCTGAATTGCGGCAGAAACGAGGAAATACTGCTGACGAAGTCTTAAGCTCTTACCTTCATAGTGGTTGTCGGCGGGGTAGAGTACCTTGCTTATAACCTCTGCCATTGATGATTGCTCAAGAGCCTTCATATAGTTGCCGCTGTTAAACTGTGACATATCAAATTCCTGTGCCTTTGCAGCATAAAGACGAAGCACCGAAACGCCTCTTCCGTCCTGTCCTGCGACGCAAAGATCATAGGGAACCGCAATAACGGTGGAATAATCAACATGATTTACACCGTGATACTCTCCGTCCCAGGTCTCCTCAATATGTCCGTCAAAATGAACCTCAACCGACTGCTCCTTGTGTTCCTCAAGCCAGATCTCACCGCCGGGAAGCCAGAAGTCAGGCAACTCCGACTGCCATCCGTCGATGATCTTCTGACGGAAGATTCCGTATTCATATCTGATGGAGTAACCCTTTGCAGGATATCCGTCGGTTGCAAGAGCGTCAAGGAAGCAGGCAGCAAGACGACCGAGACCGCCGTTGCCGAGTCCTGCATCAGGCTCGTTATCATATAATTTATCAAGCTTTACATCAAATCCGGATAAAGCCTTTTCAAATGTCTTGTTAAGGCCGAGATTTGAAAGGGTGTTCTTCAATGAACGTCCCATAAGGAACTCCATACAAAGATAGTTTACGTGCTTTACGCCCTGAACCTCTGCCCTCTCTTCAAACTTAGCCCTCTTTTTAGCAACGATATCACGTGCTACGAGAACTACTGCCTTATAAAAATGTTCATTACTTGCCATTTCGGGTGAAATACCAAAATTATGCACAAGCTTTGCCTGAATCATTTCGCGAATTTCTGAAATTGTAAATTCGGCCTTCATAATATATCTCCTTTTGGTCAAAAACGACCTGAATAATTTAACTAAATAACACGATAAATTATACCAAATTATTTCGCCTTATACAATAATTATAAGCAATTTTTATGCGATTTGACAGTTTTAAGGTGAAATAATACAAAAATAAAGAGAGTTTTTATGCAAAATACACTAAAATTTGGACTTTTGCAGCTCACTGTAAATGTCACTTTTCTTGATTTTGCTAACTTTGGCGGCTCTTTTTGCCGCTTCGGAGGAGCCTATGCCCTCTTTCATATAGTCGTTTGCAAGCTTAACCGCATCCTCAAGAGTCATTTGTTGCTTCTCTATTTTCTCTTTGCCTTGAACGATTAAAACGAATTCACCCTTGGGATCGTTTTGGGTAAAAAACTCAATAGCTTCACCGATGGAAGAAATAAAAACATTTTCGTGTATCTTGGTAAGTTCCTTGACCACCGCAATTTTTCTGTTCGTACCAAAGGTGTTTTTAAAGTCCTCAAGGGTTCTCATAAGCTTATGCGGAGCCTCATAGAAGATCATGGTACGAGTTTCATCTATAAGTCCTTCAAGATGCTCTTTTCGTGATAATTTATTTTGAGAAACAAAACCCTCAAAGGTGAATCTTCCGCTGGGCATACCCGAAATTGCGAGTGCCGTAGCAAAGGCGGTGGGCCCGGGAACCGACTCAACCGAGATGCCTCGAATATGAGCATCCTGCACCAGATCCTCACCGGGATCGCTTATGGCGGGCATACCTGCATCTGTAACAAGTGCGCAGTTTTCTCCGTTTTCAATACGCGAAAGAATATATTCACCCTTTTCGCGACGGTTATGCTCAAAATAAGAGATGGTAGGCTTTTTTATCTCAAATCTGTTTAAAAGCTTTTGTGTGACACGGGTGTCCTCTGCCGCAATAAAATCAACACTATTCAAAATTTCTACGGCTCTTGGAGAAAAATCCCCCAAATTTCCTATCGGAGTACCGACTACATATAATTTACCCATTATTTGTCCTCAAATTTATATAAATTTTTGTAAAACGGTGTTTCGCTACCGTTTTGGTTAAGAAAAATACTGCTTTGAGTCGCATCGCAGGGTGTTTTCAGTACCGAAAATACCGTTAAAAAGGAATCCTTTTGCTCACTGTGATGGACATCGTAGATATGTTCAACGAAAAACCCACATTTTTTTATCAGTCTCAGCACTTCGGTTTTTCTGTATGGTTTTATGCAAAAAAGCAGCCTGCCGTTGTCGGTCAAAAGCTGCTTTGCTGCGAGTATAAACTCTTCAAGAGTACCCTGCAGTTCGAATTTTTGCGAAGCTATAGCCTCGTTTTGCGGAATTATTCCGTCGGTTATTCTATAGTAGGGGGGATTGAATAATACAAGATCATATTCTTGTTGATTTTTACTTGAAAATACCCTTGCATCCTCACAAAACAAACGGGCATTACTAATACTCTGCTCATTTAATGCCTTGCTTATAAGAGAAGAAGCCAAAGGGGAAATCTCAACAAGATCAATAAAGTTACCCTTTTTTAGAACCGAAAAACCTATAACACCTGTTCCCGAGCAAAGCTCTGCCGACCTGTTAAAGGGGGGGCAAAGCTCGGCAAGGATCAAGGCATCAAGTGTGAAACGGTGTTCATCATCGGTATATACGAAATATCCGTTTTTTAAAACCTCTTTTTTCATTATTCGGGAAGTTCTAAAAGCTCTGTTGCTTCGTTTGATTCTAGTACCTCGACATTGCGAAGCTTACCTTGAATAAGCTGGTTCCTATGCTCAGCCTCAGAAATGACATCACCAGCTTCGGTGATCTTCTTTTTAGCCTTAGCAAGAAGACCTTCGAATTTTTCGTACTGTGTCTTGGCAGCACCAAGCACCTTCCAGACCTCACTTGCCTTTTTGTCGATTGCAATGGTACGGAAGCCCATCTGCAAAGTGTTTAAAAATGCAGTTATGGTGGTGGGCCCTGCAATCATAACATTATAATTATTTTGTATATCTTCGCTAAGTCCGGGTCTGCGTAATACCTCCGCATAAAGACCCTCGGTGGGAAGAAACATAATAGCAAAATTAGTGGTTTTGGGAACGTCAATATAAAGGTTTTTAATGGTTCTTGCTTCTTCCTTTATGCGTCTTTCAAGTGCTTTTGCAGCGGCATCTACCGCATCCTTATCGGCACGGTCACTGGCTTCTTGAAGTCTTATGTAGTCTTCCTGCGGGAATTTCGAGTCGATAGGAAGCCAGATAAATGCTCCGTCCTTTTCCTTTGAAGGAATCTTAACCGCAAATTCGACCCTTTCGGAATTGCCCTTTATTGAAACATTTGTCTCGTACTGATCAAAGGTGAGTGTCTGCTCCAAAATGTTACCGAGCTGAACCTCCGCCCAGGTACCCCTTGCCTTTACGTTGGTAAGCACCCTTTTAAGATCGCTGACATCACCCGTAAGCTTGTTCATTTCACCAATCGACTTGTGAACGCTTTCAAGCTGTTCACCAACCGTCTTAAAGCTTGAGTCAAGTCTTTGAGTAAGTGTAGCGGTCAATTTTTCATCAACCGTTTCACGCATCTTTTCAAGCTTTTCCTCGTTTGAACGCTGCATACTTTGTACCGAAGTCTGAAGCGTAGAGTTCATCTTTTCGGTCTGATGCACAAGGTTTGTAAGCATCCTCTCGCTTGATTCACTCTGATTTTTGAGCATTTCGGTCTGAAGCTTTGATACATTTTCCGAAAGCTTTGTCATATTGTCGGAGGTCTCTCTTCTTGAACGCTCCATTTCATCCCTTGTTCTGCGTTCAAGATCTGCAAGGTCGGTCTTTGTAACACCGTCAGAAGTTTCCTTTTTACCGCCTTTGACAATCAAAACTATAAGCAGAATAATTATTACGGAGCAAAGCCCCACTAAAATATAATCCATATTACTTTCCTATCATCATATCTAAAAGTGTATAACCCTTTTCAATAAACACACCGGTGTTTTCTGCCGTCTCTTCGGTAAAGCATTCTACACCGCTGTTTTGCTTGGTGCTGTCATACAAAACAAAGGGAACCGGAGTTCTTGAATGTGTGCGTATGTTAAGAGGGGTTGGATGATCCGGACAAATAAGGATCTTATAATCACCCATCTTTTCAAGCTCGGGTAAAATCTTACCGAGTATCCTTTGGTCGATAAGCTCGATAGCACGTTTTTTGTTCTCAACTTCGCCTCTGTGACCGCATTCGTCAGGAGCTTCGACGTGAATGTAAACAAGATCACAACCCTCGTTGAGAGCATTTATTGCGGCATCCGCCTTGCCTTCAAAGTTGGTGTCGATATATCCCGTTGCACCTTCGACCTTACAAATTCTCATTTCGGCACAACCTGCAATTCCGCAAAGAAGATCGACGGCACTTATCATTGCACCCTTAAGACCCTTTGAACGCTCGGCAAAGGGAATAAGAGAGGGACGGGTACCCTGACCCCAGAACCAACAGCAGTTAGCGGGCTTTTCACCATTTGCAATACGCTCAATGTTCAGGGGATGATCTTTTAATATCTCATAGCTCTTTTTCATAAGATCTATAAGCTCTTTCGCGTTTTGATTATCGTTAAGATATTCACCTATAACCTGACCGCTTATGTCGTGGGGAGGAGTAAATTTGCCATATTCATTTTTACCGCCTCGAAGTACCAGACAGTGTCTGTAGGCGGTGCCGGTAAAGAACTCCCTGTCTTCAGACTGAAAATTTTCTCTGATTGCGTCAAGAAGTATGTCGGCCTCTGCGGTTGAAATATCTCCGCCGCAATAATCCACCATTCTTTTTGCCTCAAAGGGCTCATCATCAGAAAGTGTTACAAGATTGCATCTGAGCGTCATATCGTCATCCGCCATCTTAACACCTATGTTTACCGCTTCAAGCGGTGAACGTCCGGTATAACATTTTGTGGCATCATAGCCCAATACAGCAAGGTTTGCAACATCGCTTCCGGGAGAAAGCGTGTCGGGAACCGTTTTTGCAGTTCCTACGATAGCCGTCCTTGCCAAACGGTCAATGTTGGGCTTAAAGGCGACCTCCATAGGAGTTTTATATGAGTTGACTTCACTGCGGGTATCCGCCATTCCGTCACAAAGTAAGATTACATATTTCATAAAATCACATCCTTGAATGTAATTATAACAAATGTTTTTTGATTATTCCACTATTTTAATAATATTTTATATTATTAAGATAAAAAACGCACCGAGTTTCCTCGGTGCGTAGGTATGTAATTAGAATGAAGTAAGTATGTCAAGAACTGCTTTAAGCTCTTCGGGTTTGACAAGGTCGGGGAAGACATTGTCCTGGCAGCACTTCTTGAAGTAGATGATCTCGTTCTCGTAAGCGTTGGTTGTGGGAATACCCTCCATATCGCTTTCTTCAGCCGCCTTGGGAACGAAGTTGATGACCTTACCGTCGGTAAGATACTCCTTAAGAGTGCCCTTATACTCAACAACAGCCTTCTCAAACTGGAAGCGGAAACCGCTCTGGAAGTTAAACTTTCCGGCATACCAGGAGGACTCGATGGAAAGGAAGAAATCATCATACTGATATACACAGTTAAGATAATCCTGATCATCCCTCTTTGCACGGTAAAGGGTGTGGCTGTTGGGTGCGCCAAAGGCGTATGTGATAAAGTCAAGATCGTGAATATGAAGATCGAAGGGAACAAGTCCGCTTCTCTTTTCATCGGTCATCCAGCCGTCCCAGCTCCATGAAGGTCTGCAACCGAGTCTGAACATATAACCGCTTATAAGCTTACCGTATTCTCCGCTCTCGTAGATCTCCTTAAGACGTAAAAACTCGTCCCAGAATCTTACGCAGTGAGCTATCATAAAGTTTACGCCCTTTGCCTTTGCAGCTTCGTAAACCTTGTGAGCATCCTCGGGATGAAGTGAAACAGGTTTTTCGCAAAGTACGTGATATCCCTTTTCGATTCCCTTTAATGAATACTCAACGTGAAGATATGTAGGAAGACAAATGTCGAGAATATCGATCTCTTCATTCTTTGTCATTTCTTCAAAATCTGTATAACCCTTGTATTCGGGGTGTTTATCAAGCATTTCCTGACGGATATCGCAGATGGCAATGATCTCAGCATCCTTCTGGTTTTTCCAAGCAGCAATATGAGCACCGCTTATTCCGCCGACACCTAAAATAGCAACCTTAGTCATTGTATTTTCCTCCAATTAAAGTGAAGCAAGAATATCATTGATGTACTTTCTTGTATCAAGAATATCAATGTTCTGCTGAGTACCTTCAATCTCTCTTTCAATGGTCATATGTCCATCGTAGCCAAGCTCCTTGAGCTTCTTGCAAAGAGCAACAAAGTCGCACTTGCCTTCGCCAACCTTTGCTTCACGGCCAAGGTTGTGTCCGTTAACAGGATAGAAACCGTCCTTGATGTGGAAGTTTCTGACATACTTACCGATAACGTCAAGAGCGTCAACGGGGTTTGCCTTACCGTAAAGGATGAGGTTACCGGTGTCAAGGTTTACACCGAGGTTATCCATACCAACGGTTTCAAAGCAACGAAGCATGGTAACAGGGGTCTCCTGACCGGTCTCGAAAAGAAGATACTGACCCTTTCTCTTCATATACTGAGCAACATCTCTTACTGCACAGCAGAAACCTGCATAGTTTATATCGTAGGGATTCTCAGGGATGTAACCCATATGTGTTGCAATATCTGTAACACCGATCTTTTCGGCAAAGTCAGAACCCTTTTTAAGATCCTGCATTCTCTGCCAACGGTATGTGGGGGAAACAAGACCGAGTGTTTCCTGACCTTCGTAGAAGTTCCAGTGAACAGGGCCGCTCCATCCACACCAAAATGCCGAAATCTCAATGCCGTATTCGGCGCAAAGCTCGTTTACCATAGCGGCATTTTCATCGGTAAAATCTGCCATATTCCAGGAAAGAAGCTGACAGGTGGTAAATTCATTGTCCTTTAAAAGCTGAAATTTATTTTTCATATCCTCTCTGCTTGAAGAAAGGTAGACACAAGTTCCGATTTTCATAAAAAACCTCCAAAATATGTTGATTTGTGCTATATAATATGTTATCATAGCGACGGCAGAAATACAAATACTATATTGACTTTAGTATGAACAATATTGTCCAACGAGGAGAAAATATGAAGCTAGACAGTCGTAAAGAACTTACTCCTGTGTTATACAGTAATATGCCCGTAAAAGCTGTAAGCTTTACGGTAGATGCGCTATGCGGATGCTTTAAAGAGCATTGGCATGAGCGAATGGAAATACTTAGTATAACAAGGGGAGAAATGACCGTTACGGTAAGTGATAAAACCTTTAAAGCGGGTGAAGGCGAAACGGTTATAGTTTGTCCGGAAAACACGCATTTTGCAGTAGCGGGTGAGCAGGGTGTTGAATACATCGTATTGATGTTTGATACTGCCGCATATATTAACTCAACCTCTGCTGTTATAAATTTGCTGGAGGCACTTATAAGAGGTCATAAAAGTATAGAACCTCATATAAAAGATGCGGATATTACCGATCTTATAACCAAAATTTTAGACCACTCACAAAGCAGAACGGATGAAGCCTGCATATACATAGAGGGTTGTGTTTATATGATATTGTCCTTGCTTTTTGAAAGATATTCATCCAAAGAAACGGTGGTGCTTCCTCAAAAGAGGTTTTCAAGGGTGTTTGACTATATTTCGGAAAACCTTGACCGTGACTTATCAACAGAGGTTCTATGCAGAATGTTTGGATATGACAAGTCCTATTTTTGCCGACGATTCAAGGCTGATTCGGGATTGACCCCGTCGGGATATGTAAGAATAATGCGTCTGGAAAAGAGTAAAGGGCTGTTATCAAAGGGGATGAGTGTTTCGTCTGCAGCCACACTTTGCGGATTTTCCTCATACGGATATTTTGAACGTTGCTTTAAGGCGGAATACAAAATAACCCCCCGCCAGTATGTTAAACTTGCAAGTAAATGATAAAACCGCTTTCGGTACTCCGAAAGCGGTTTTTGTTATAATATAACCTTTAAAGTAACTATTTCTTTTGGCTTTGCCGTAAGCGAGATGTTTCTACCCCTTGAAATACCAAGACCGTATTTTTCGTCCTCGTTCATATTGGTGATGAATGCTTTTTTTATGGTAAATCCAAATTTCAAGGTAAAATCAACCTCTTTTTCGGTGGTGTTATAAAGTCTTAAAATAACACCGTCGGAATTTTCAGCACCCTTGAAGGCGGAAAGCATCATTGCGTTTTCAACATTTTGCTCCATCGTAACAAAGGTCTTTTCAAGCGGAACAATAATGTCAGCGTTTTCAAGGTCACGATAGAAAAGCAGGGGAATATCGGTGCTTTGAACAAAGGGTCTGCCTCCGATAAACTTGTTGTAGTTTATGTGCTGTGTAAAGGTGTATGGAGCAGTTAAAAAAGATGCTGCTTCGTTTACGACATTTGCTGCTGTGTGATCACCCTTATAGGGATAAACCGATAAACGACAGATGTGTTCACCCTTCATTTGTCCATCGGGAACCTGCCATACCTTTGCAAGAGAGTTACGGTTTTCCCAGCTGTCGGTAATTCTGCCGATGCTTCGAAGGATAGTAAGTGCAAGGGTGTTACGGTTGTCGGTCATATGCTCATATTCATAAAGACCCTCGTTTAAAAGAGCAATACCATAGCCGTCTCCGTCTATACCGACAAAATCGGTGTTGGGATGATTTTCGTCCGAAGGATACTTACTTACCTTGTTTCTTACGATAACGTCAAAGGGCTGTCCCGAATAGTTGATATCACCTGCAATATCGGTAGGAAGCATAATCCTGAGACGATGGTTTTCAAGTATGTTGTCAACCTTTATTTCAACGTCAAGATGCTTTGAACCGGCCTTTAAGGTAAGCTTCATTTCAATGGGTATTTCTCCCTTTGCCATGTCGCGGTCAACCTTGATTTTTGTCTTTATAAGACGTGATTTGATAAGCTTTGTTTCCTTTAAAAGTGTAACGGTAACCTTTTGTGAGAGTGAGTCAAATTCCTCTTCTTTGGTGCCGTGTTCGTAAATATATACATTTCCTCTGTCGGCAAAATCCTTAAAATACAAAATTCCGGAAAATGTCTTATTGGAGGCCTTTTCGGTAAGATCAACCGTACCGTTTTTGTTTATTTTAACCTTAAGGAACTCGTTTTCCATCTGATAGGAATACTTTTTGGTGTTTTCGGTTACTGCCAAAGAATTAGCAGCAGGTGTTGCAATAAGCACCTTTCTTGAAAGACCCTTTACCTTGCCCGGATTAAATGCAATTTTGTAACGTGTTACGACCGCCTCGCCGGGAAGATTGATGGGTGAAAGTATTCTTCTTGAGACATTTTTCTTGATATCGATAACCTCAAAGGGTATGTTTTTGCCGTTCTTATCCTTTAATGTGAAACCGCCAATATCCTCGTTTTGAAGCATTTCTATATCTGCCTCAAAAATGCCGTTATATGCATAAACCGAGTTGTTAACGCACATTACGAAAACAGCATTCTGGTCAATACCCGTGCGGTCAACGTGCATTAAATAATTCTCATTTGCATTGTAATTAAGAGAATCAAGATTTTCATCAATTCTGATAAAACGGTCCATCATATGATTGTGTACCGCCTCGATAGAACAACCGCAAATGGAATCGTGAGGATGGTTTTGTATAAGTGTTTTCCATAAGTAGTTTGAGTAACCCAAAGGATATTTTGCAAGACCCAACATACAAAGCTCTGCGTAGTTTGGCTCAAAACCTCTTTCGATTTCAGACTGAATTCTCGCATTTGTCTTTTTAAGATGAATACGTGATGAAAGAGTGCCCGAAAGAACATTGTTTGAGCCGAGATCCCTGAACTCCCCCTCGAATTCTTGAAGAACAAGTCCAAGCTCCTTTATCTCCTCCTTTAAACGCTGCATATATTCAGGCATAGTGTCCTGACAAAGAGTCTCGTTTTGGTCAAGAAGCGGACGTACATCGTGAATTATCTTGGTAAGATTTTCCTGTGCTTCAAGATGGTCAACACCGTTCATAAGAAGAACACTGCTTGAGGAGGTGCGCTCACCGCAATCGTTACCCTTTTGTCTTATAAATGATAACGAGTTTTTGGCATTGTCCGGAAGACGCTGGAGGTTGTTGTACCATTGGAACATATGTTCGCAAAGCACTCTTGAGCCGTTTTGACTCCTCCAGTAAAACTGTGTATCGTGTCGTGCGTAGCCACGGCCGAAAATACAGGTGTCTATATCAAAACCGTTTAATATCTGCGGAAGCTGCGAGCAAAGACCAAACTGATCTGCTGCATAGCCAACCTTGGTGCATTTTCCGTAATTTTCAGCGCTTTTTATACCTATAATAAGGTTTCTGACGGTGGCTTCACCGCTTGTAAGATGAAAGTCGTTTTGTACATACCAGGGTCCGATAAGAAGTCTGCCGTCCTTTATGTAGTCGATTATCTTTTGTCTGTTTTCGGGATGTATTTCAAGATAATCGTCCAAAACAATGGTTTGAGCATCCAGATGAAAACGGTATTCCTCATCGTTGTCAAGAATATCCAAAAGGTTGTTCATAAGTGAGACGAGCCGTATACGGAATTGTTCAAATGAGATATACCATTCTCTGTCCCAGTGGGTGTGTGAAATGATTGAATAAAATCTTTTTCTCTGACTCATAAAAGCACCTCTTATTCAGTGTTTTGTTGGCTGCATATTAACATAGGTGTTTTTAAAAGTCAAGGGGTTTATGCTAATAAATAAATGATTGATTTTAAAGAAATTAATTCGTACAAAACAACAATAAAAAAAGACAAATATTGGCCATAAATATCAAGAATTATTGCAGGAAAAATCAAATATTGTGCATTACACTGAAAAAATAGTTTTGCGTTTTAATAATCGCTTGAAAAAAGTAAATACAGATGATAATATCAAATAAAACTATGTCTCGGAGGTGTTGATATGAACATATCTTTGGCAAAGCAAAAGGCAAAAGAAACGGTGTCAAAAATGACGGTGGAAGAAAAAATATCTCAGCTTGTTTTTAATTCTCCCGCCATTGAAAGACTAAATATTAAAGAACACAATTGGTGGAATGAAGCTGCACACGGAATAGCCCGAGCGGGAACGGCTACGGTTTTTCCCGGACCAATGGCGTTGGCGGCAACATTTGATCCGCAACTGATAAAAAGAGTAGCAGACGCGGTTTCTGATGAAGCCAGAGCAAAGTATAATAAAAGTGTACAATACGATGATCGGGACATTTATAAGGGCTTGACTTTTTGGACCCCTAATATCAACATATTCCGTGATCCCAGATGGGGCAGGGGGCAGGAAACCTTTGGAGAGGACCCGTTTCTTACATCAGAAATGGGAAAAAGCTATGTTCATGGACTTCAAGGTGATGGCGATTTTTTAAAATCGGCAGCCTGTGCAAAGCATTTTGCAGCACATTCCGGACCGGAAAAACTACGTCACAGTTTTGATGCGAAGGTGTCACAAAAAGACCTGTGGGAAACCTATCTTCCTGCCTTTGAACAAACCGTCAAGAGCGGTGTGATCGGTGTAATGGGAGCATATAACCGTACAAACGGAGAGCCTTGTTGTGCGTCACCCTCATTAATGCAGGATATACTTTTTGACAGGTGGAATTTTAAGGGCTACTATGTTTCGGATTGCGGAGCGGTAGCGGATATCTGCAATCATCATAAGTATGTCGATACAATGTCACAAGCAGCAGCGATAGCGTTAAAGTGCGGATGCCATCTTAATTGCGGTCAGGCATATAAAAGTCTTATAGATGCGTATGAAGAGGATCTTGTTACCGAGCAGGATATTACTGTAGCAGCAGAACAACTATATACCGTAAGATATCTTTTGGGAGAGTTTGAAAAGTGCCGTCCATACTCTGATGTTCCCTATAATGTCCTTGATTCCAAAGAACATAGGGCGTTAAATGTTGAGGTGGCAGAACAGGGAGTGGTTTTGCTTGAAAACAAGGATAATTTTCTGCCTCTCGATAAGAATATGCAAAAGACCGTAGCGGTTGTAGGACCGAACGCTATGAATATTGTAGCACTTGAAGGAAATTACAACGGATATGCATCTGAATACATCACATTAGCCGACGGAATTCGAAGAGTGTTTACAAATGCCGATATAAAGGTAGAAAGAGCGGTACCTATTATCGGAGATATTACAAGAGACATCGGCTGGGATTCAAACCATATGAAAAACGGTGCGGCTGTAGCATCTGATGCCGATATAACGGTACTGTGTCTTGGACTGGATAGAACGGTTGAAGGAGAAGAACTTCCGGTTAAAAACGATTTCTCGGACGGTGGAGACAGAAAGGTACTAACACTGCCTGAAGGACAGCAGAAGCTTGCAAAATTGGTACTGGAAAACTGTGAAAACGTAATAGTTATTGTAACTTCGGGTTGTGCTATAGATATCGGCAGGGAATTGACCGAAAAAGCAAAGGCAGTATTGCAGGTGTTTTATCCCGGTGCAATGGGCGGTTTGGCCGTTGCAAATGTGCTTTCCGGAGAGGTCTCTCCGTCAGGTAAATTACCTGTAACCGTTTATAAAGCCGAAAACAGTATTCCTGATTTTGAAGACTATTCAATGAAAGGACGTACCTATAGATTTATTACAGAGCAACCCATGTATTCGTTTGGATATGGTTTAAGTTATCTTGATTGCAGTTATTCTGATGCGGTTGTGCTTTCAGAGGATGAACAAACCATTAAGCTTGGCTTTGCGGTCGAAAATAAGTCAAGCTTCAGCGGTAACGAAAAGGTGCAGGTATATGCACGGTTTACGGATAGTCGAACAGTTACTCCGAATTTTCAGCTTTGCGCCGTAAAGAATCTGTATATAAAGTCTTCAGAGAAAATAAAAGACACCATATGTATAGATAAATACTGGATCAAAGCGGTGTTAAATGATGGAACAAGGGTAGAGCCTGACGGTGAAATAGAACTGTTCATAGGAAATCATCAGCCCGATTCAAGAAGCAACAGTATTTGCAAAAGTAAGGTACAAAAAATCAAACTGAAATAAATAAAACCCCAACACAAAGGTGTTGGGGTTTTGTTTATTGATGATAGCCGTCTAAAAAGTCGCCTATTCTGTGCATTGCTTCACGCATAACATCACATTCGGGAAGATATGTGATTCTGAAGTACTCGGGGGTGTGCATATGGAAGCCGCTTCCCGAAACGATGAGCACCTGCTTTTCGTGTAAAAGATCAAGAGCAAACTTGACATCGTCCTTGATAGGATGCTTTTTAAGATCAATTTTCGGGAATATGTAAAACGCTGCATCAGGAGTACGTGCAGAAAGTCCGTCTATCTTTGCAATCTCCTCGCAGACGGTTTTTCTTTGCTCAAACATTCTTCCGCCGGGAAGGTATAAGGAATCGGGTTTTCCCACATCCTTCAAGGCTTCAGGAATCATAAGCTGCGCGGTAACGTTGGAGCAAAGTCTCATTGAAGCGAGTGTTTTTACTGCCTCAATAAACTCTGAAGCACATTTTGTGTTGCCCGTAAAGCACATCCAACCTGCTCTGAATCCCGCAGCAAGATGACTCTTTGAAAGACCGTTATAAACTATGGTCAGAACATCGGGAGCAACCTCACCCATAGAAACGTGTTCTTTACCGTCCATTAAAAGACGGTCGTATATTTCATCCGCAAATATTATAAGATCGTGACGTCTTGCAACATCCGCTATTTTTTCAAGCACCTCTCTGGGATAAAGCGAACCTGTGGGGTTGTTGGGATTTATGATTACGATTCCTCGTGTGCGGGAGGTTATCTTGCTTTCAATATCCTCAATATCGGGGTACCAGTCGCTTTTTTCGTCACAAACATAATGCACCGCATTACCCTGAGCAAGACAAACTGCCGATGTCCAAAGAGGATAGTTGGGAGAAGGAATAAGCACCTCATCGCCGGGATTTAAAAGTGCCAACATGGTGGAAATTATCATTTCCGAAACACCGTTGCCGGTGAAAATGTTATTGATATCAATATTGTCTATTTTTTTGTAAATACAGTAATCGCGTATAGATTCTCTCGCTAAAATAATACCCTTTGAGTCGGAGTATCCCTGAGCGTTTCTTATGTTACCGGTTACAAAATCAACAACATGATTAGGAGTATCAAAACCGTAGGGTGCAGGATTGCCGATATTAAGCTTAATAATATCAACACCCTGTGCCTGAAGCCTGTCTGCCTCATCAAGAACAGGACCTCTTATCTCATATCGGACATTAAGCATCTTATTGCTTTTTTTAATTTCTTTCATACAAATTCTCCATATCAGTTTCAATGAAAAACAAAACGTCCCGATCAAAAGATCAGGACGAATAAAATCCGTGTTACCACCTGAATTCGAGTTTTACCTCGCACTCACAAGCGAAAAATCGCTATTCTCTGTAACGGGAGAGACCGTCGAAGCCTACTTTATTCGGTTCGCTGCTCGGGAATGGCCGATTAAAAAGCACTGTAAAGACTTGCACCTACCGTCTTCTCTCTGAAAGCCGCCCTTGAATCTAATTTCCGTCAAAGCATTTCACATTAAGATATTAGCATCAGTAACATCTTTTGTCAAGTGTTTTTAGCAGTTAAATTCCTCTATACGCTTTAATACCCTTATATCTCTGCCGTCAAACTTTAAAATATCATAGTTTCCCATAATACGTGACAAAATTCTGTCACCGTAACGGCTTTTTAACTCCTCAAGACCCAAATTCGTGCTTATAATGGTAGGATTTTGGGCGAGCAGACGGGTGTTTATAATACAATAAATTGTTGAATTTACAAATGCCGAAGAAAACTCGGTGCCCAGATCATCAAGCACCAAAAGATCAGCGTCAAGAAGGGTGTCAAGAGTATCGGTACGCTCGTCACCTCTTGAAAAATGCTCGTTTTCTATTTTGGAAAGGAAGTTTTGAGCCGAGCCATACGCGGCAGAAAGCCCCTTTTCAATGGCGGTCTTAACTATCGAAAGCGAAAGATGAGTCTTGCCGAGACCTGTATTTCCGGTCATGAGAATACTGCTGCTTTTTTTGTGAAGCGAATAGGCATATGCCCTGCAAAATCCGAAAATATCGGTCATATGTTCGCGACACTCCTCGGGATAAAGGGAGGTGTCAAAGTTTTCAAAATCACACTTTTCTATGGGAAGGGTGTTACCAAGACGCTTTAAGGCAAGCTCCTTTTCAAGCATAAGTAAGCATTTGCACTTTTTACCCTTAATAAATCCCGTATCATTACAGTTTTCACAGTAGTAGCGGGGAGAAAATGCATCTGTATCAATGCCAAGCTTTACCATTCTTGAATAAAGCTCATCACGAAGAGCGTCAATGTTTTGATTGATGGCTGAAAACTTTTCGTCTGGTCTGCCAAAATACTCGATAAGTTTTTTTGAATTTTCTTGGATCTGTCGGTCGATCTCACAAAGCAGGGGATCGGAAGATACAGCATCGGCATAAGCCTTTTCACTCTTTTTTACGGCATCCTTTCTGCGCTTCTCCAAAAGCTTCAATGCCTCGCCGAAATATCTGCTCATAAATTATCCCCCTTTCTGATTTTTCTGTTTTCAAGAAGCTTTGAAAACTCATCAATATCAATGGAACTCTTATTGCTTGTTTCCTTTTGAGGCTTCTTTACGGTATCATCAACCGTTTTATAGCCCTTATCGTGCCAGGATGAAAGTACCTGATTTATGTAAGCAAAGCTCAGCTTTGCCTTGGCATCTATACAAACGTTGTATGCGTTTTTAAGCATAGCAGAGGAAAATCCCCACTCGTTTATCCAACGGTCAGAAAAAACAAGCTCTTTGTCGGACGGCATTCTCGATTCTATACCAAAGGCACGGATGACCTTGCCCCAAGCCTTTTTGCTCAGTGCACGTTTTTTAAGCATATCTTCTGCCTTGTCAAGCGTATCGATATCCTTTAACGCCCATTCGTTAGCCAGTTTTTCCATATATCTGACATTTGTCTTGTCTTCACTTACGCAAAACTCAACAAGGGTTAAAATTACCTCTACAGGAAGACCTAAACTATCGTGCATCCACACAAAAGAGATAAGCTCGTTTGAGTTTATAGGTCTTGAAAGTTTTTTTTGGATCTCGTCAACCGCAGCGGTCAGCATTATATCCGAGGACGCGCGTTTAACCGCCTCGTTTCGGGTGGGCTTAATAAGCTCCTCTTTTTTTTGTGAAACGCGGGTCTTTGAGGCCTTTTCAGATGCGATACCTTTCGGCTTTTGACCGTCACACAAAATCAGTCCCGCATCCTGCCAAAACAAAAGACATTCTTCTGCATCGCTTTCGGACATACCAAGAGCATCGGCTGTACTTTTTAATGAAAATTCATTTTCCTTGGATGCAAATACCCACAAAATAAAACGCAATTGATCAAAGCCCGTCAGTTTTAGTCGGTTGACTACCTCTGCAGGAAGGGTGAAAACATCCTTATATGAAAGCGGGTTGATCTGAAAATCCATACTGTCTCCATCAATAAATTACACCGAAAAGTCGTATGACCCGGCATATTGGTAAAATAAAGGCACATTTTACAGAATGTGCCGAAAATTAGTTTAAAAAGTTATTTCTTAATTCATCCACGACCTGCTTTTTTTGGTCGTCATCAAGCTGTCTGAAAAGTGATAACAGCTCCTGTTCCTGATAGCTTTTTGCAGTAAATATCATAGGTTTTTCTGCGTCTGCAGAAGGGGATGTGAGGGTGTTGTTGAGGATGGCTGCAAGGGGAATGTTAAATATATCCGCCAGTTTTTCTATGGTCTCAAGCGGAGGTGTTGCCGCACCCGACTCATACTTTGCATAGCAGGACCTTTCTTTGCCTATGGCAAGACTGATCTGTTGCTGTGTAAGGCCGTTGACCTTGCGGTAGTATTTAAGTGTTCTTGAAATATCCAAAATATCACATCCTTCGTGTTGTCACCCTAAGTGTAAAAAGTATATCAAACAAAAATAAAATTGTCAATAGCGGTCTAAAATGTGAAAAGATAAGGAAAAATTGCCAAAACCGTAAATTTTTATGCAAATGATATTGTGAAATCAGAGGATAAGTATTATAATATATATTAATTTTTAGTAAAAGAGGGATACTGTGAAGGTAATACTTATTTCAGATATGCATTCCAACCTCACCTGCCTTAATGCTATGTGGGAGAAGGAAAAGAGTGCAGATATGATAATCTGTCTCGGAGATCTTGTGGAATTCGGCTGCGATCCAAAGGGAGTCGTAGATTGGTGTAAGGCACACGATGTATTGTGTGTGCAGGGCAATCACGATAAATCACTGGCAAAATACTGCCGTGAAAACGAAAAGCCCTCCGATATAAACCAAACCACCGATTTTGCACAGTTTAACCAATGTATGCTGGGTGAAGATGAGTTAGCATACCTTGAGAACCTGCCTGAAGAAAGGGTTATGGAGATAGACGGAATAGTATATTATTTTTCACACATCTATCTTGAACACGATATGCATTATGATAAAAAGAGCCTTATTTCCCACAACAGTGCCGCCTGTTTTGAACAGATATGGTCGGAAAAGGTGGGGGACAAGTACCTCGATAAGCCTCGCAGAATAGTTTTCGGACATACACATCAATGTGTGTATATGGGACTTGACTCGAAAAGAGCGTTTTTAAATCCGGGCAGCCTGTCATACAGGGTTTTGAACGACGGTGTATTAAAGGGTGGCTCATATCTTGTGATAAACGACGGTGAGATAACACCCAAAACGGTAGATTACAGCCTTGACCGTGAGCGAGAAATATGTCAAAAGCTTCCGCTTGACGACCGCAGTAAGAAGATCTGCGAATGGCTGTTTTAATAAATAAAGGAGCAAACAAATGTCATATAAAAGACCACAGGGAAAAAGAGTAACAAGATTTGCACCCAGCCCCACGGGCTTTATGCATGTGGGCAATCTTCGTACCGCACTTTATGAGTATCTTGTCGCAAAGAACGATAACGGTACATTTGTGCTCAGAATTGAAGATACCGACCGCGAAAGACTTGTAGAGGGTGCGGTCGATGTAATATATAATACAATGAAAACCGCGGGTCTTCTTCACGATGAAGGTCCTGATGTCGGCGGTGATTTTGGTCCTTATGTCCAAAGTGAAAGGCTTGAAATGTATAAGCCCTATGCCGAACAGCTTGTAAAAGAGGGAAAGGCATACAGATGCTTTTGCTCTAAGGAACGCCTTGCAGAGATAGCGGAAGAATCGGTCGGTGGCTGATATGACCGTCATTGCCGCGATCTTCCCGAGGAGGAGATACAGCGTCTTTTGGACGAGGGCGTACCCTATGTAATTCGTCAGAAGATGCCCCTTACAGGTTCAACTACATTCAACGATCTTGTTTATGGTGAAATAACGGTTGAAAACGAGGAGCTTGCCGATCAGATACTCATTAAGACCGACGGATATCCCACCTATAACTTTGCAAACGTTATAGACGATCATACTATGGGAGTTACCCACGTTGTAAGAGGTAGTGAATACCTTTCGTCAACACCTAAATACAACCTTCTTTATGAAGCGTTCGGTTGGGAGATCCCTCAGTATATTCATCTTCCGCTGATAATGGGCAAGGATGCAGACGGTAATGTTTCAAAGCTTTCAAAGCGCCACGGAGCAACCGGCTTTGAAGATCTTGTAAGAGACGGATATCTTCCCGAAGCAATAATCAACTATATAGCCCTTCTCGGCTGGGCTCCCAAGGATAATACCGAAATATTTACACTTGAGGAACTGGCACAAAACTTTGATGTAGCGGGTATAAGCAAATCTCCGTCGGTATTTGATTACGATAAGCTCAGATGGTTTAATGCCGAGTATATCCGTAATATGACCGATGAGCAGTTTACGGATATCGCTACCCCCATCCTTAACGAGTATTTTGGTGAGGGACATACCTTTGACCTCTCGCTTTTTGCACAGATACTTAAAGCCAGGGTTACGGTGCTTACAGAGATTCCCGAAATGGTGGATTTCTTTAAGCAGCTTCCGGATTACGATAAGGAGCTTTTTGTAAATAAAAAGAGCAAAACAAATCTTGAAAATGCACCCGTAATGCTCGATGCAGTCATAAAGGAGCTTGAAGCGCTTCACGAGTGGACACACGATGCACTTCACGATGCACTTATATCACTTGCCGAAAGATTAGAGGTTAAAAACGGAACAGTAATGTGGCCCGCAAGAATTGCCGCCGCAGGTAAGACCGTAACCCCGGGCGGTGCTATTGAGATATTTGAAATATTAGGTAGGGAAGAGACCCTTAAAAGACTTAAATTCGGACTTGAAAAGTTGGAGGCTTAAAATGGAAGAAAAAATAATTGAAACGGTAGAAAACGAACCCTCCAATTTTATAATTGAGGCAATAAAAGAGGATCTTTCCGAGGGGGTATACGATCACGTACAGACCCGTTTCCCGCCCGAGCCCAACGGTTACCTTCATATTGGTCACGTTAAGGCGCTTTGCATAGATTTCGGAACGGCGGAACGCTTCGGCGGTAAATGTAATCTTCGCTTTGATGATACAAACCCCACCAAAGAGGATACCGAATTTGTAGATGCAATAGTGGAGGATATACATTGGCTGGGCTTTGATTACGATAAGCTCGTTTATGGCTCGGACTATTTTGATATCGACTACGAACTTGCCGTAAAGCTCATCAAAAAGGGCGTAGCATATGTTGACGATCTTTCAAAGGATGAGATGCGTGAATACAGAGGAACCCTTACCGGGCCGGGCAAAAACAGCCCCTACCGTGACAGAAGCGTAGAGGAAAATCTCGATCTTTTTGAAAGAATGAAGAACGGAGAGTTTCCCGACGGAAGTAAGACACTTCGTGCAAAAATTGATATGGCTTCTCCCAATATCAATATGCGTGACCCCGCACTTTACAGAATAGTGCATATGGCGCATCACCACACGGGTGATAAATGGTGCATCTATCCCATGTACGATTTCGCACATCCTATTCAGGATGCCGTAGAGGGTGTAACCCATTCGCTTTGCTCACTTGAGTACGAGGCTCACAGACCTCTTTATAATTGGGTTGTAGAGCAGTGCGAATTTGAGCATAAGCCCCGTCAGATAGAGTTTGCCCGTCTTAATATTACAGGCACAGTAATGAGTAAACGCTACCTTCGTAAGATGGTAGAAGAAAAATTCGTAAACGGTTGGGATGACCCCAGAATGCCAACACTTTGCGGACTCAGAAGAAGAGGATACACCCCCGAAGCCATAAAGGACTTTCTTTCAAGGGTCGGTGTTGCAAAGGTTGATTCCACCGTTGAGACTGCAATGCTTGAGCATTGTCTGAGAGAGGATCTTAATATCAACGCCCCCAGAGCAATGGCGGTTCTTCGACCTTTAAAGGTGGTTGTGGATAACTATCCCGAAGGTGTTACCGAGGACATAGAGGTAGAGATAAATCCCAACAAGCCCGAGCTTGGTAAGACTGCCGTTACCTTCTCAAAGGAGATATTTATTGAGCAGGATGACTTTATGCTCGATCCTCCAGGTAAGTATTTTCGCCTTTGTCCTGCAAAAGAGGTTCGTCTTAAGGGTGCATACTATGTTCGTTATGCTTCTCACGAAGCCGATGAAGAGGGTAATATAACCTGTGTTCATGTAACCTATGATCCCGAGTCGCGCGGCGGTGAAACCCCCGACGGACGTAAGGTAAAGGGTACTATTCACTGGGTATCAGCCGCAGCAGCTAAGGATTGTGAGGTTCGTCTTTATGACCGACTTTTCAGCACCGACGATCCCAATAATGTACCCGAGGGTATGGAGTTTACCGATCTTATCGACCCTGCTTCTCTTGAGATAATTAAGGGTGCAAAGATAGATAAAAGCGTTACGGAAAACATCAAGAAACTTGATAAATTCCAGTTTATGCGCCAGGGATATTTCTGTGTGGACAATGATTCTACACCGGATAGTCCCGTATTTAACCGAGCGGTATCGCTTAAAGACAGCTGGGCAAAAGCCAATAAATAAAATTAAACTCCGCAGAGTATTCACTCTGCGGAGTTTTTTGTGCTTCTCTTTAGTATATTATTTTACATCCTCTTCGTAGGGTAACCATATTCCCATTCGGTTGTAAATCTTAAGCTTACAACCCTTGTTGATGTAGGAGTTGCCGTTGTATCGAAGTGAATTTATTACCGTTACACTTCCTCCGTTGAATTCGTGCATACTGGAGGTCTCGCCGATATTATCGGCTCCCAAATTTACACATAAAACATCGTTAGCGTTTTTGGTATATATGGTGGACTTAACTCCGTAACCAAAGCAGTTAAGCACCCTGTCGTTTTTGCTGTTTTCTATTCTTACGATATCGGTATTATATCTTGTAATATCAAACATATTGAACTTTTCGTCAGCGTGCGAGAATCTGAAGTTGCTTCTTACAAGAACGGTAACGTTTTGTAAGCAGTTCATAACGATTCCGCCGCCTCCGGCTCTTATACAGTTTTCAAAGCAGGTGGTCTGAATTCCCTCAACAACATAGTTTTCACAGTTAAGAAAATCAATACCGTGTGTTGCGGCAACGATGCAAAGGTTTGTGGCATATACATTTTTTGCCTTGCCTCTGACGGCGTAGGGATAGTACTTTATATCCAGACTCTTTTTAAGTATCTCCGCGTTACCGTTAAAGTAGAAGAAAATACCGCTTACGCCTGAATTTTTACCCTCAAGAGTGATAAGTGCCTTTGCGGATACCGCCTTGTCGACATTATCATATCCCTTTTGATCGGCAATAATAACCGTGCCCTTCGCACCCATTCGTAATGCAGAGGAGCATTTACCTCTGAGCAGTACATTTTCGGGAACCGTAAGTCCTTTTTTTATGGTATATCTGCCGTTTGTAAGATAAACAATTCCGCCGCCGGCCTTTCCTGCTTCATCAAGAGCCGCCTGTATATCATCTTCAGTGGCGGTGTCGCCCATACGCTTAAAGAAGGTTCCGGTCGTTTTGGTGGTTTTTAGTGTATCTAATTTGTATCCTGAATGATCGGCATCATATGAATAACCAATAATGTTACCGTAATAGTCTCCGGAAAGCTTTACTCCCGAAAGCTTAAAACAGGCAGTAAAGTTTTCTCTCATTACAGAGCCGTTGTAAATGCTGTATTTACTGCCCTCGATCACACTGTTTGCAATGTTGTAACCCCAGCGGAAATCTATAATGGTGTCACGACCGCCGTTGTGGGTGCCCTCTTGAGCGTAGATGCCGTATTCACAGTTTGTAATGTTCAGGTTATAAAAGGATCCTGAACCCATATATCTCGTTTGTATCGAGGGGAAGAGTATACCGTATTTAAAACCGGATACAGATATATTATACATTTGTTGCTGTTCGGCGTCGGTAATATACATACCCTCACCGTTTGCCTTTGTATAGGCTTCGATCTTTGATTTGTCGGCGGGGGTAAGACCCGAGCCCGCCTCGGCCCAATATTTTGAATTAACGGTCAATCCGTCAATGGTTCCAACGTCAGAGGAGTTGTTTATTGCAATACCTGTTTTAAGCAGGGTACCCTTAACGTTTTTAACCGTAAGCTGTTCATGTGCACCGGAATTTGTGGTACCTATTCCTCTGTATCCGTTTATAATGGTACAGTTTTTTATGGAAGCAAGAATACTCGGCTTCATATAAAATGTGAAGCTGTAGGGCACGACATTGTCAATGCTCTGGTTTTTATAGTATACGGTAAGACCGTTTACACCTGAACTGCCTGTAAGAACAAAAAGACCGTCGGTAACAGAATCGGAAGAGGGAACATCAGCAATAATTATGGTTCCGTATTCATTTCCTTTGTCTGGATCCTGCCAGTCGCCCCTTAAGGTAACATAATCGGGAATATTGATACTTGAGGTGATAAGGTATTTTCCTGCAGGCATATAAACGGTTCCGCCACCGTAATTATTACAGTTCATAAGCGCAAGGTTTATAGCCGATGTGGAATCGGATTTGCCTGTATTATCCGCGCCAAACTCGGTAACGTCAAAATCTGCAACTATATTGTCATACGTTTCATATTTTGTTGTTACTATATGAGGGGGACTCTTTTCTTTAATGGGATTGGTGACTTGTGTTGCTCCCGGTAATGCTTGCTTTGATGCGGTCTGTGAAGAAACAGCATCCTCCGAGCAACCCGTAACGGTAAATACGATCGCCAATAAAAGAATAAAACTAAGTACTTTTTTCATTTGATCACCTCGTTTTCATTATATCTACTTTTACCCACCTGTCAAGTAAATTGAAAAATTGTAAAACTGAGATATACAAAAAACGCCCTACGGAAAAAGCGTTTCCGTAGGGCTTCGATTTATTTTATTACCGAACTGTCCTTTTCTTCGAACATCATTGCAATACTCTTATCGCCGTAAACATTGCTCCAGTCTGCCTTGAAATCATCAATAGCATAAAGGGTAAGAGGATGATAAATAAGTTGGTCATAGAGTGCGGGTTGAAGTGTGACCGATTGTGCACCGACCATTGCGATCTTATGTATCTGCTCAACCGTCTTGAATGATGCGGCAAGAACCTTTGTTGATATGCTGTGCTTTTTGAAAAGCTCTACTATTTCGCTTACAACACTAACACCGTCACTTACGATGTTATCAAGTCGGTTAACGTAAGGAGCAACAAAATCAGCACCTGCCTTTGCGGCAATGAGGGCCTGCTGCTGTGTGAAAATTGCTGTAACAGTAACGTTGATACCCTCTTTTTTGAGTATCTGTGTTGCCTTTAATCCATCACGTGAAATGGGTATCTTAACATAAAGATTTCCGCCTACATGTGTTCTTAAAAGCCTTGCTTCCTTAACTATCTCATCACAGGTATCGCCAGTGACCTGAATGTGGAACATCTTGTCAGGTCCGATGATATCACGGATGTCCTTGACAAGCTTTAAAAAGTCCGAATGTTCCTTTGAAATGATGGTGGGGTTGGTTGTTACGCCGTCAATGGGATAATACTCGTTTAATCTGCGTATTTCATCTCTGTCGGCCGTGTCGATAATATAAAGCATTCTTTATACCTCCGAATTTCTTATTTTCAACCAAATTTTAACATTAAGTAGCTACTTTGTAAATGGTAATAATGATTAAAGTGTTTTGTTAAAAAATTAACAATTTTGAACAAAATGCTAAAAATCCACCTTTTCTATGGGCATAGTAGCAACTGCATTAAGCGACATATCGGCAATATTACCCGCTTCAAACTCGTACAAAGCCTGGGCTCCGACCATAGCCGCATTATCACCGCAATATTTAAGATCGGGCATATAAACCTCATAACCCTTATCCGAAAGAGCCGTAAGTTTTCTGCGAAGAAGCAGATTGGCCGAAACACCGCCCGCAATTACGAGCTTATTGATATTATGCTCCTTTGAAGCTGCAAGAAAGTTTTTCAAAAGCATGTCAACGGCGGCACGTCGTATACTTGCAGACATATCCTTTGTGTTTATTTCAACACCCTTTTGTGAAGCGTTGTGAAGGGTGTTTATAACGGCCGTCTTAAATCCCGAGAACGAGAAATCCAAAGCATTTCCCGAAACCTTTGGATGCGGGAAACTAAAGGCATTGGGATCACCCTCTTCGGCCGCTTTATCAAGATAAACACCGCCGGGGTAGGGCATACCCATAGCCCTTGCAGTCTTGTCAAAGCATTCACCCACAGCATCGTCCCTTGTTTGTCCCAACACCTCAAAACTGGTGTAGTCGGAAACCTTTACTATATGGGAGTGACCGCCCGAAACCACAAGTGCAAGAAAGGGAGGTTTAAGTTCTTGGTGAGATAGATAGTTTGCGGCTATGTGAGAACGCAGATGATGGACCGGAATAAGCGGTTTTTCAAGACTTTTGGCAAGACCCTTTGCAAAGTTGACGCCAACAAGCAAAGCACCTATAAGACCAGGAGCAAAGGTGACCGCAACCGCATCAATATCATTCAGAGTAAGATCGTCATTTTTAAGAGCCGCTTCGGTTAAACACACAATATTATCACTGTGTCTGCGTGATGCAATTTCGGGAACAACACCGCCGTATTTTGCGTGTTCTTCGGTTTGACTTGCCAGAACAGATGATAATACCTTTCGTCCTTCGACCACCGCTGCTGCGGTATCATCGCAGGAGGATTCAATTGCAAGAATTTTCATTTTTATCTCCTAAATTAAGTGTAAGTAATAAGGCATCCTCGGTGGGATTGTTATAAAAGTTTTTTCGTTCTCCCACATCCTCAAATCCAAAAGAACGGTAAAGATTTTGTGCAGGAATATTAGACCGTCTGACTTCAAGCGTTAAAAAGTCAGCATTTTTTTGTTTTGCCTCTTTAATAAGAGAGGATAAAAGGAGACGGGCAACACCCCTGTTCCGAAAGCTATTCGTTACCGCTACATTATTTATATAACCTTCATCAAGTATGATTTTACAACTGATGTATCCTATTATATCCTTCTCTTCGGCAACAAGAAACACCGAGCCTGACTCTGCTTCAGAGCAAATGGAACTTTCGCTCCAGGGAGAAGAAAAACATTCGTTTTCTATTTTTGCGATAGTAATTTCGTCGCCCTTTTTGAAATGACGTATAATCATTTTAATACCTCCGCAACCTCATTGCAAAGGTCTGTAAGTATGTCACGGCATTTTCTGTATACATCAAGACCTGCACCGTAAGGATCGGTTACATTGACGGACGAAAGATATATTTTTTCTCTGGGACAACCAAGCTGTATAAGATAAACCGCGTGATCTGCGGTCATAGGAACCACAATATCCGCCTCCTCAAATATGTAATTTGAGACCTTTCTTGAACGGTGATTCGAAATATCAATTCCTATTTCTTTAAGTGCCAAAATAGCGTTTTTATTGGCGGCATCACCCGTAAATGCGGTAACACCCGCACTTTCTGCTGTTATATCCAATCCCTTTTCGGCAGATATGCGGTTTAAAATACCCTCTGCCATCGGACTTCTGCAGGTGTTACCCGTGCAGACGAAAACTACCTTTTTCATTCCTTTGCCTCAAACCAGGTTTTACCTATATGAACATCAGCCTCAAGCATCACCTTTAAGGAAACTGCGTTTTGCATTTCCTCCTTAACTATTTGGGCGGCTCTGTCCGCTTCGTTTTCGGGAGCCTCAACTATTAGCTCATCGTGTACCTGAAGTATAAGTCTACTCTTCATATTTTCCTTTTCAAGACGCTCGAAAACCTTTACCATAGCCACCTTGATTATATCTGCGGCGGTGCCCTGTATGGGTGCGTTTCGTGCAACTCTTTCCCCAAAAGCTCTTGTAATACCGTTGGAGGATGAAAGCTCGGGAAGATATCTTCTCCTTAAAAAGAGTGTTTCGCAATACCCCTTTTCTTTGGCGGACTCGACAACCTCATCCATATATGCCTTTACACCCGAATAGGTGTCGTAATAGCTTTGAATATAACCCTTTGCCTCACCAAAGGATATGCCGGTATCCTGAGCCAACGAATATGCACCGATGCCGTAAACAATACCGAAGTTTACCGCCTTTGCACGTGAACGCATCAAGGGAGTAACCATTTCCTTGGGCATATTGAATACCTGTGCAGCGGTAGAGGTGTGTATATCCTCGCCAGATAAAAAAGCATCTATCATGTTTTTATCATTAGCAATGTGAGCCAATACCCTAAGCTCGATCTGACTGTAGTCGGCATCAACAAGAAGGTGTCCTTGTTTTGCGGTAAAGAATTTTCTTAAAACCTTACCCTCAGCTTTTCTGACAGGGATATTTTGTAAATTCGGCTCCGAAGAGCTTATTCTGCCGGTTCTTGTTTCGGTCTGATTAAAGGTTGAATGTATCCTGCCCATTTGGTCGGCAACCTTTTCAAGTCCGTCGCAGTAGGTGGATTTAAGCTTGGCGAGGGTTCTATATCTTAAAAGCATCTCTACTGCAGGATGCTCCG
>JAFUPP010000029.1 GCA_017481115.1 Clostridia bacterium
ATTATTTCGAGTGCAATTGTTATCTTAAACAGAGCCACCGAAATCGTAAATCACGATATTATTTACAACTAACCGAAGAACGACGGCATAGAGAAACATCTCTCTGCCGTCATTTTTGCGTATAGTGGAAAAACTTTATTCTTTATGATATAATTTTAAAAAAGTTAGCTACTTTTTAAGACCAACGCCGAAAAAAACGTACTTAATAAGTGAAAGCGCTTTTAGGTCAGACAAGGGAGGTGAACAACATGGATGATCTGAGAATCATAGATCTCTACTTTGAACGGGACGAACAGGCTATCAAGGAGACGGATGCAAAGTACGGCAAGCTCTGTCATAGCATCGCCTACAATGTTTTACACGATCACGAAGATTCGGAGGAGTGTGTAAACGATACATACGTTGGTGTGTGGAATGCAATCCCTCCCACACGTCCTAACAATCTTATGTCGTTTGTCTGTAAGATTGCGAGAAATCTATCTTTGAAGCGATTTGAGCTTATGAAACGTGAAAAACGGACGGCAGAGGTGCTTCTATCCTTAGATGAACTTGCGGCAGTATTGCCGGACGAACGATATGCTCCTGATGTGAGTGATGAGGATGTTGGTAAACTGATCAGTGCGTTCTTGCGTAATCAAAAAGAAGAGGCACGAAATGTCTTTATTCTAAAGTATTTCTTCTTCGATACCATCGGAGATATTGCAGAGCGCTTCGGCTTTACCGAGAGTAAGGTCAAAAATATGTTGTTCTACACCCGAAACAAACTAAGAGACTATCTCATTAAGGAGGGCGTTGAAATATGAAGAAACCGAGATTTTCAAATGCCATCGGTAACCTCGATGATGACCTCGTTGAAGCTGCCGCAGAGTGCAAACGAAAAGAAAAGCCAAACTTTTGGCTTAAATGGGGTTCCGTAGCCGCCTGTTTTGCTGTTGTAGCCGTTGCTGTCACGTTTATTTTACCTTCGTTGTCGGATGTTGGTAAAGTGCCCGGCGGAGAAAAAACACCCAATGCAAACGAAGGGAGATATAAAGAGTTCCTTGTAACGGAAGATACTTTTGCTATTATGTGGCCGTGGGATTATTTATCCGAATCCGAAAGGTATTATGAGTTGATGCTTGATGGCGTCAAATTCACAAAAAATGGCGGTCGAACAATTTCCGAGGAATTTGTTGGAGAAAAGATTGGCACATATTCTATCGTGGGATATGATCATGTCACCGAAGAACGGCACACAGTTGATGCGGATGTTTATCTAATAGATAATGTGAACAGAGACGAATTTGTTGCTGTTAAGTTGTCGGATAAGTTTTATTCGTATAAGAAGGAAGAATACAATCCACCCAACACTTTAGGCGAACTATTTGAAAACGTGGATTTGTCAAAACTAACTTCATTGAAACGATTTTCCGAAGATGACGGCGGAGCGGAATGTAAATATTATAAACTGACGAATGATGACTATATCTGGGACGTTTTATCTGATTGCGACGAAGCAACCTTCATCGAAGAAGATGGACTGAATTGGAGCAAGTACGATAGGAATTATATCTCGTTTACCGTTACCGCAAATGCATTGGGTGTGTACAAGCACGTTCTTACGATTACGGAAGACGGTTATTTAGATACGAATGTATTCAATTGGGGATATCTTTTCTATATTGGCGAAGATGCTGCAAACAAGATAATTGAATATGCCCGTGAACACTCGGAAGAAGCGGAGTTTGAACTGTATGAGCAATCCATCTTCGGAAAAGTGACGAGCATTACCGATGAATATGTTTTGATTGATGACTCCTCTTTGTGTAATGATCCGTCGGAAGGTATTGTCTATAAGGTTCCGCTTAATGATATACGGATATCCAGATACTTTGAAACTAGTCATATCAAAGAAGGTGAATATGTCAAAGTCGTATATGAGGGCGAAATTGATGCGCAAACTAATACGATAACATTCGCTCAAACGATAGCTGACGTGAACATCACGTTTGATAGCGGCAAAGAAGATGAGACACCGGAATTGGGCAGTGAAGAAACTGTAACCCATACAACATCAAGCAAGGCTGCAAATTTTCAGATTCCGGAATAAACTAATATGACACGAAAGGCGTCGCAGAAATGCGGCGCCTTTGCTCTAAATTTCCGAAACCTATTGAAATCCTAATCAAAATAGTTTATAATATATTCAATCCTAAGTCCTCATTATCCACGGTAAAATTATTCTTGTTATCAATGTCGATAACAAAATGATAACAAGGGCGGTTTAACACAGGATAATACAGATACATCGTGTATCAAAAAAATCAAGACTAACGAGAAGCAAAAACACATAAACAGAATTGTTTAGTCTTGGTCGAGTGGGAATAAGTTTGCCTGGCGAAAATTAACTATGATTGCCTTTGGCAAGATATCATCTATAAATGGCTTGGAAGCGCTACTTCCAAGCCATTGTGTTTTGTCGGGCTTTGTGATATAATCTAAAAAGGATTATCCAAAAGGGGGAGAAGGTATGTACAAGGATAGTAATTTATCATCTCGTGAAAGAGCGAAGCTGCTTCTTTCGAATATGACGGTGGATGAAAAACTTGATCAGATGATCTTTTTTGATCATCTTCCTACATTGGCAGATAATGTCGACAAGCAAAAAACACTGCCCTCGTTAAGCGGTGTTTTTGGCAATTTAGGACTATTGGATGATCCTAAAGCAATAGATAAGATACAGCATTATTTTTTGAACAACACAAGGCTTGGAATTCCGCTTACCATGGCTTTTGAGTCGCTTCACGGACTGTATCACAAAAACGCAACCGTATTTCCGCAGTGTGCAGGTCTTGGAGGAAGCTTTGATAAAAAGCTTATCGGACGTATGGCAGAGGTCATAGGTGAAGAATGCCGTGCTGTAGGTGTGCGTCAGGTGTTTGCACCTAATATCGATGTACCCGAAGATGCAAGATGGGGAAGACTGCAGGAAGCATACAGCGAGGATCCTTATCTTGTCGGAGAAATGGGTGCTATGTATGTTAAGGGCGTTCAGAAAAAGGGTGTTGCCGCGACTTTAAAGCATTATGTTGCATACGGAATACCCGAAAGCGGATTGAATCTTGCGCCTGCTCATGTTGGCGAAAGGGAGATAAGAGAAAAATTTCTTGAACCCTTTAAAAAGTGTATTGATGCCGGGGCTATGTCGGTTATGCCTGCCTATAACGAGGTCGACGGAGAACCTGTTCACGCATCCAAAAAACTGTTAAGGCAGATATTAAGGGATGAAATGGGTTTTGACGGCACCGTTATATCCGATTGGGGCGCAATGCATATGCTTATGAATTTCCATTTCGTTGCAAAGGATGCTCTCACAGCTGGAAAAATGGCAGTAAATGCCGGTGTAGATATTGAAGCTCCCTATCCTATGGGATATGCGCAGGATTTTCGTGATGCTGTTAAACGCGGTGAGGTAGACATAAAGCTTATAGATGAGGCAGTACTCGGAATCTTGGAGCTCAAATTTAAGCTGGGCTTGTTTGAAGATCCATATGCAGATAAATCCTTTGCATTAAAAATGCATTCCAAAGAATCGGTGCAACTCGCAAGAGAGCTTGATGAAAAATCTATATTACTTCTCAAAAATGACGGTATTTTACCTCTTGATAGCCAAAAAATAGAAAAAATAGCCGTTATAGGTAACAACGCAAAGGGTAGCTTTTTGGGTGATTATATAGGTGCAACTGAGCACTGTGTTGATTTTTATAACGGAATGGTAGAGCGTCTGGGTAATGATAGAGTGTTATACGCAAGAGGATGCGATCCCATCGCCTCAACAGACCAAATGATTTCGGAAGCTATCAATACCGCAAAACAAGCAGATGTTGTTATGCTTGTTTTGGGCGACTGCACCGATTCCGGCGGCGGCGTTGGCGGCGGAGAGTTCAATAATATACAGATAACCTGCGGCGAAGGTTATGATACCCATGACCTTAGTTTTCCGCCCTCACAGAAAAAACTGTTTGATGAGATAATAAAACTTGGCAAACCCACTGTGCTTGTTTTATATGCGGGTAGACCGTATACGATTATGAATGAGGTAGAAAAGGTCAACGGATTTATGTTTTCCTGGGGTGGCGGAGAGCAAAGCGGAAACGCATTTGCTAATCTTATTTTTGGTGATAAATCTCCCTCTGCAAAGCTGTCCTACTCGTTTCCTCAAACCGTCGGACATCTTCCGTGCTATTATAACTACAAGGTGTCATCAAAGGGCTTTTACAAAAGTCCGGGTAGTTTGCAAAATCCCGGTCGGGATTACGTTTTGTCCTCTCCGCAGCCCTGGCTTCCGTTTGGATACGGTCTTTCGTATACAAAGCTTAGATATTTTGATCTTGAGGCTGAAATTCTCGATAACGGCAGTGTTAAGGTAACTGTAGGTATAGAAAACGAAGGAAGTTACGAGATTGATGAAAGTGTATTGCTGTTTGTAAAAATGATGCATTGTCCCATAACTCCCTTTGTGAAGAAACTTCGTGCATTTGAAAAGGTTAATTTAAAGCCGGGTGAAACAAAAAGGGTAGAGTTTATACTTACAGACGAGGATTTTTCATATATAGATGTCGATATGAAAACAGTCAAGAACACAGGTGCACACAAGATAATGATAGAACATCTGGAGTGTGTTGTCGAGCTTTAGTAAACCGTTTGCCAGAATTCATTTTTATATTGAATCTCGGGTGAAAATATGGTATTTTAATAGAGCAAACCAAAATAGGAAAAGGAGGAAGATCATGGCAAGGTCAAGAACCAAAAATGTTTCTATAAATACTGCTGTAGCCTTGTTTGCACAGATTATAAACCTGCTTGTAAACTTTGCGGCAAGAACTGTATTTATTCGTACGCTTGGTGCCGATTATCTCGGTGTCAACGGTCTTTTTGCCAATGTTCTCACCATACTTTCCTTTGCGGAGCTGGGTATCGGCCACGCTATAGTTTTCAGCATGTATAAGCCTTTGGCTGTAGGGGATAACGATAAGCTCGGTTCACTTATGAGGCTTTATAAAAAGGCATATAATACCATTGGTTTTGTGGTAGCGGGTTGCGGTTTGTGTGTTGCACCGTTTTTGGATTATGTTATAAAGGACAAGCCTGATATAGCCGAAAATATGACGCTTTTGTATCTGCTTTTCCTTTTTAATACGGTTGCTTCATACTTCTTTGTGTATAAAAAATCCATTATAATTGCTGATCAAAAGAGCTATATAACCGTTATTGTTACCGAGGGCGTACATATTTTACAGGTTGCGGCACAAATTGTCTTTTTGTACCTGACCAATGATTTTGTTTTGTTCTTGGTGACACAGATATTATGTACGCTGATCAATAATATTATTGCTTCGGTAATTGCTAACCGACTGTATCCGTTCTTGAAAAACAGGTCAAAGCCCTTGGATAAATCCGAGTCAAAGAATATCTTCAAAAATGTTCGGGCTTTGGCTGTATATAAATTCGGTTCGGTAATTTTGAACGGAACCGATAATATACTTGTTTCTGCGCTTGTCGGCGTAACCGAGGTAGGCCTTGTTTCAAACTACACACTTTTAAATGCCTCTTGTAAAACGATTTTATCCAAAATTACAGAGGGATTTACTGCAAGTATCGGAAACCTTAACGCAATAGGGGACGATAGCAAAAAGTATGAGGTCTTTAATAAAATATTCTTCATAACCTCCTGGCTTTACGGCTTTGCATCGGTGGGTCTTCTCACCGTTACTACCCCCTTTATAAACGCATGGATAGGTAGCGAATATCTTCTTGATGACCTTACCGCGTTTGGTATAGTAGCGGGATTCTTTGTGAACGGAGTTCATTATGCTGCATATACCTACCGCACAACGTTGGGACTTTTTGTGCAGGGCAAGGTTGCTCCGCTTGCGGCGGCAATACTCAATTTGGTTCTTTCTGTGTTAATGTGTAAATGGATAGGTCTTGCGGGTATATTTATAGCAACTCCCATAGCCAGAATGCTTACTACCGGAATAGTAGATCCTGTGCTTATTTACAGACGTATATTCAAGAAAAATGTAATGCTTTATTATCTTCAGTATTTTGGATATGTTGCGTTATTTACGGGAATAGGAGCTGTTTGCTGGTATCTTAATTCCCTTATAAATATAGGCGGTTGGATTGGTGTTATAATTCGTGTGATGCTTGTTACGGTAGTATTTAATTTAATAATGATCGTGATATTTGCCCGTACTAAAATGTTTAAAGAGCTTTTTAAGAGCCTACTTTCGGTCGTATCAAGAAAAAAGAAAAAGCAATAAAATCAAAGACAGATAACTACCGTGTTATCTGTCTTGTTTTTTTGATTTTTTGAATAAAAAATACAATATAATCTTAATTATATGCGGTTTATCTTGATTTTTAATATAGTATATGGTAAAATACAATAAATAATTATATGTAGAAGTATGCCGTTTTTTAGAAACGGTGCGGTAACTGAATTATGAGTAGTGTTTTAACCCAAAAAAACGGGGATATTTTAGTGTCGGTCTACTGTATGACATATAACCATGCAGATACCGTTTCCAAGACTATTGAAAGCATATTGTCGCAAAAAACCGATTTCGCTTTTGAACTTATAATTCACGATGATGCATCGACCGACGGCACGGCGGAAATTGTCCGCGAATACGAAAAAAACCATCCTGATATAATCAGGGCGATTCTTCAAACCGAAAATCAGTACCGTAAATGCAACATCTACAAACAACATATGAACCCCGCAGCAAAAGGCAGATATGTTGCCGTTTGTGAGGGGGATGACTATTGGACGGATGATTTAAAGCTTCAAAAGCAGTTGGATTATATGATTGCAAATTCCGATTGTACCATGTGTTTTCATGCTGTGCAGCAACTTTCGGGTGACGGAGAATTGACCGTTGTTCGTCCGTTGAAGCAAAGCGGGAAGGTTTTTACACAACAGATAATTAAAAGGGGAGGGCTTTTTTGTCCCACCGTATCCCTTGTCTTTCGTCGCGATGTTGTCGAAAATTGGCCTCAATTTCGTGAAATGGCGGATGTTTACGATTATCCGCTTCAAATACTTTCATCTCTTATGGGAAGTGTCTTTTATATAGACGAGGTTATGGGTGTCTACCGTTTTGCAGTAAAGGATTCCTGGACGGCTCAAAGGCAGAATGTAACCGATTATACCCATCTTGAAAACGAGACGGAATGGGTTAATAAACTCGATGAATTTACGAACGGTCGATATAAGGATGCAATAAATTATCACCTCGCTCACCTGTATCTTACCGAATACCGAAAGAACTTTGATAAATCGGTTAAACTAAAAGCAAAGGGATATATTCGCTCCTTGCCCTTAAAAAACAGATTTGTCTTCAATACCGTTTTCCTTATGTTTTCCGTACTTGGTAAAAGAGGTAATGCGGTTTATAAAAAAATCAAAAAATTTCTACTGAAATAACGGTGTAAAATGGATAACAAGGTTTTGGTTACAAGGTCGTCAATGCCGGATTTTGACGATTATATAAACGAAATATCACCACTTTGGGAGTCTAGATGGCTTACAAATTCGGGTGTAAAACACAATCAGCTTGAAGCTGAGTTGTGTAGCTATTTCAATGTCACGAATACCGCACTTTGTGTTAACGGCCATCAGGCTCTTGAATGTATAATCGAAGCATTGGGACTTGAGGGGGAGGTAATTACTACTCCCTTCACCTTTGTTTCAACAACAAATGCAATACTAAGAAAGGGACTTACTCCCGTGTTTTGTGATATAAATCCCGATGACTTTACCATAGACGTTACAAAGATAGAACAACTAATAACCGATAAAACCTGTGCCATACTTCCGGTTCACGTTTACGGAAATCTTTGTGATGATGAAGCAATACAAAAAATAGCCCAAAAGCACGGTCTTAAGGTCATATATGATGCCGCACATGCCTTTGGTGTCTTTAAAAACGGGGTGTCCTCTGCGGCACTTGGCGATGCATCTATGTTCAGCTTTCACGCAACGAAGGTGTTTCATACAATAGAGGGCGGTGCCGCGGTGTTTAAACATCAAGAGGATCATAACCGCTTTAACCAACTCAAAAATTTCGGTATGAAGGGCGAATGTCTTGAGTATGAGGGAACAAACGCAAAAATGAATGAGTTTTCTGCGGCTATGGGTCTTTGTAATCTTCGCAGAATATCACAATCCATAGCGTCAAGAAGGGTTGCGGCAGACAGATACCGTGAACGCCTTTACGGTGTTGACGGAATACAGTTAAGTGCTTTGCAAAAGGATGTTCAAAGCAACTACGCCTATTTCCCGGTAGTATTTGATCCCGAAACCTTCGGTTGCACGAGGGATGATGTTATAGAGGCTCTTGCAAAGCAACAAATAGGTGCAAGGAAGTATTTTTATCCGCTTACAAGCTCGTTACAGAGCCTGAAAGATAAACCGATCATCAATCACACTCCAATAGCGGAGCGTATATCAAATTCGGTCTTGTGTCTGCCCTTGTATGAGGGTCTTGATGTTCAAACGGTAGACAGAATTTGCGACACAGTATTAAGTTTAAAGAGGTAGATTAATATGAATATTGCTTTAATTATAGCAGGCGGAAGCGGTCAACGTATGCACCAAAATATTCCTAAGCAGTTTTTAACCGTAGACGAGCGTCCTGTTATTGTATATACACTTGAGGCGTTTCAAAAACACCCTGCAATAGATGCAATTGCGGTCGTATGTATTGAGGGTTGGGAAAATATGCTTTGGGCATATGCAAACCAGTTCAATATTTCAAAGCTTAAATACATCGTTCACGGCGGTAAAAACGGACAGGACTCCATTCGTAACGGCGTTTACGAACTCCGTAAGCATTTTGCGGAGGATGATGTGGTTTTGATACACGATGCCATTCGTCCTATGGTTTCGGAAGAGATAATATCCGACTGTATTGCAAAAACCAAAACACACGGATGTGCTATTGCGGTAATTCCTTGTGCCGAGGCTATGGTTGTTACCGACGACGGCGATTCGGCAATGGTAAGCTATCCACGTGACCAGCTCAAACGCACACAGACTCCCCAGGGCTTTACCTTGGGAAAGATCTGCGATCTGCATAAGAGAGCTTTGGAAAAGGGTATAACAAATTCCGTAGCTTCGGTCACACTTATGATAGAAATGGGCGAAAAGGTATTTTTCTCGGCGGGATCCGAAAAGAATATTAAGCTCACTACTACCGATGATATAGATATTTTCAAGGCGCTTTTACACGTAAAACGCTCTGATTGGATAAAATGAGGAAATAACAATGTTCTTATACGGTAGTAATACCTATCTCTCGGATATAAAGACGGCTTTATCTGCCACGGTTAATCTTGATAAGCTTAAAAAAAGCTCGGTTCTTATTACCGGAGCTTCTGGACTTATCGGCTCGTTTTTGGTGGATATGTTGGCAGAATATAATAATACACAAAACGGAGATGTTCGTATTTTTGCGGCAGGCAGAAATTCCGAGCGTCTTCAAGCCCGTTTTAGAGGGGTAAGAACAAATAATATAACCTTTGTTGAACAGGATGTAAATCAGCCTATAAAATTCGATTTTCAGGTGGATTATATCATTCACGCGGCAAGCAATGCATATCCTGCGGCTTTTGAAAAGGACCCGGTAGGAACCATACTCAGTAACATAAAGGGGACCGAGTATTTGCTTGAATACGCAAGAACTCACGGCACACAAAGACTCCTTTTTGTATCAACGGGCGAGGTGTACGGACAATGTGATGCATCCGTTACCGCCTTTAAGGAGGAGTACAGCGGATATGTTGATCCTACCAAGGTGAGAAGCTGTTATCCTGCATCCAAACGTGCGGCGGAGACACTTTGCTCTGCATATTCAAGTCAATACGGTGTCGATACGGTAATTGTAAGACCCTGCCATATATACGGACCTAACACTACATCCACCGATAACCGTGCAAGTGTTCAGTTTGTAAATAACGCCATTAGCGGCAAAGACATAGTTTTGCAAAGCAGCGGAAAACAAATGCGTTCTTATTGTTATATTGCCGATTGCGGCTCGGCGGTGCTTTCGGTGCTGACCTCAGGGGAAACCGCAAATGCCTATAATATCGCAAATCCCGATGCCAGAGTGACTATTGCAGGTCTTGCTCAGAATATAGCGGATGTAACAGACACAAAGCTGGTGTTCGATTGCAGGAAAAATGATAATGATACCCCAATAACCTATGCGGTGCTTGACAGTACAAAGCTTGAAGGCTTAGGCTGGAAGGGAAGATACACCGTTCAAGACGGGGTACGAAATACTGTAGAGATACTAAAAGGAAATTAACAAGGAAGTTCAAATGCAGACAAAAAATGATTTTAAATATTCCGTTTTGCTGAATGAAAAAAACGGCAAATATTGTACAGATGCTTCGGTAAAGGGATTGGTAATGGGCCCTGAAACCCAAAAGCGTTATGATGATAATACAGACGACTGTGCGGTAACTATTTGTTGCATAACATACAAGCACGAGGAGTTTATAAGAAGTGCGCTTGACAGCTTCTTAATGCAAAAAACCAACTTTAAGTATAAGGTTTTTGTAGGAGAGGACTGCGGGCCTGACGGTACTGCAGATATCGTTCGTGAGTATGCCGAAAAGTATCCTGATATTATCGTGCCCTTTATTCGTGAGAAGAATATGGGTGCACAGGCAAACCTTATAGATCTTTGCAATCACGCACACAGCCCATACATTGCTTTTTGTGAGGGCGATGACTATTGGGTAGATGAATATAAGCTTCAAAAGCAGTATGATCTTATGCAGCAAAATCCCGATTGGCGAGTTTGCTATTCCCGTGCTGAAATAGAAGCTCCGGACGATTGGTTTTTACGTGATTGGTTCAAGGCGGATAAAAAAGGAAGACTTATTTTCCCCGACTGTGAGCCTACCTATAAGGTTTTGACAAGACCGCTTACCGCTCAGGACTGTATATGGGTATTTCCTGCACATACAGCCACGGTTTTTTATCGTTGGAACTATGATGTTAAAATTCCCGATTGGTATTATACCGGTATAATCGGTGACCATCCCATTTTTATGATGCAGCTCGGTAACGGTAAGGCTGGTTTTTTACAGGATATTACCGCCGTTTATCGCCGTAGTAATGTTGGCGTGTTTATGAGTAGTGATATGGACGAACATTTTATGCGTACCCGTATCGATCACGTCAGATGGATGAGCGGAATGCTCGAATGGTATAAGGATAACCTGGATGAATATCCCGAGGTGTCCTTGCAAAACAGAATAAAACACGAATCCTTTAACTTCCTTCGTACAGCCATAAATAATAACTGTTACGACGAGGTGCTGAATTATTTCAATAAATACCCAACCGCCGCAAAGATGTCACTTAATGCATATCTTGTTTTCTATGCGCAGGGTAAGACCTTGATAAATGCAGCCACCTGGCCGGGATATATGCTTATGGTGGATAAAAAACGCTATAGACTTGCACTGCGTCTTTACGGCTTTCTTTGCAGAACTGCAGAAGGTGTAAAGGATGCATTGAAGGCCGCGGTGAAGGGCGTAGCAAGGTTTTGCTACGGAATATCCTATTGGATGTATTCCTTGGTTCCCAAAAAGCAGAATAATTGGGTAATTACGGGATTTCGCGGTGGAAATTATATGGATAACTCCAAGTATTTTTATGAGTATATACTTGAAAATTATCCCGAAATCAAGATAACCTGGCTTACTAAAGAGCAGGATATACTTGATATGCTTTCAAAAGAGGGAAAACCCGTTGCAAAAATGAATTCCCGTAAGGGCAGAAAGGCACTTGCCCGTGCAGGTGTAATTATTACCGACCATAATGTTATGTCCGACTATTACGGTTCATTGGGTCTTAATCACAGAGCAAAGGTTGTACAGCTTTGGCACGGTGTCGGCTTTAAGGCGATGGGTGACGGTAAAAACGTAAAACTCGTAAGTGAAAAGGGTGTCGTCTATTCGGATGACATACTTGTCAAGAAAGGCGACGGCTTCTTTAAAAGAATTAAAAAGCGTATAAAGTTTATCTTCTATGCGCCCCACCGTGAGCTTTTTGAAAGATATTTTATGCTGGTATGCCCCGGTACCGAGCGTGTTGAAATGATAGGTAAGGTCTGGAATATACCCGAGGAAAGTATGTTTATGGCGGGTCATCCGAGAGATATCCGTTCATATGAGCTTTCTCCTGATAAAAACAATCCTAAAATTATGTTTGCTCCGACCTTCAGGTACGATGCCCAAAAGGAACTGGAGCTCATTGATAACTGTGTGGAAGCCTTTGATGATATAGAATCCCTTATGAAGAGCATAAACGGAACCTTCTCGGTAAGACTTCATCCGCACACATGGAGAAATTATCAGTCCAGAATAAAGAGTGTACTTTCAAGGTATGAACATATAGTTCTTGATACCGAAAAGGATGTTTATAAAACACTCGGAACCTATAACATCGTAATAACTGATTATTCGTCTATTTCTCTTGATTTTGCACTGCTCGGCAGACCAAGTATATATTTTTGCCCCGATTTTGAATGGTTCAGCGAAAAGCAGGCAGGCTTTAACCTTGACTTCAAAAACAGTATACCCGGTCCGATGGTAGATAATTGGGATGATGTTCTGAAATGCGTCAAGGAGTATATAGAGGATCCCTCAAAGGACGAAGCATTCAGAAAAGAAAAGCTTAAATACTTCTTTGATCTTGATGTCAACGGACCCGACAACTCAAAAAGAATAGTCGAGGAGATAAAACGACGTCTTAAAATTTAAGGTGAAAATATGCAACAGATAAACATATTGGTGTTTCCCTGCGGATCTGAAATCGGTCTTGAACTGCACAGAGCACTTAAGGATATCCGCTTTATTACGCTTTTCGGCGGTTCAAGTGTGGATGATCACGGTAAATTTGTATATAAAAATTATATCGGAGACATTCCTTTTATAAATGCCCCTGATTTTGTTGATGTCTTGAATGCGTATATTGATAAGTATAATATAGATTTCATTTTTCCGGCATTTGACAGCGTAATACTTGCACTTTGCCAAAATAGCGAGAAATTACACGCTAAAGTGCTTACAAGTCCTAATGAAACCGTAGAGCTTTGCCGTAGTAAATCTAAGACCTACAAGGCACTTGAGGGATGTGATTTTTTACCCAAAACATATTCTTGTGCGGATGAAATCAAAGAGTATCCTGTCATTATTAAACCGGCAGAATCCCAAGGGGCTCAGGGCTTTATGATACTCGATAATAAAGAGCAGCTTTTGTATGAACTTTCGACACGTACAAAGGAGCAGGTCATCTGCGAGTATCTTCCGGGTGAGGAGTACACTATTGACTGCTTTACCGACCGCCACGGTGTTCTGCGTTATGCTGCCCACCGCGACAGACACAGAATAAAGAACGGCATAAGTGTTAATTCAACCCTTAAGACACCCGATGAAGAGGTTTTGAAAATAGCAAACGAGATCAATGAAAAAATGCGTTTTCGCGGAGTGTGGTTTTTCCAACTCAAGAAAAACGCTGCGGGTGAATACCGTCTTTTAGAGTGTGCAACAAGGGTAGCGGGTACTATGTGTGTTCAGAGAGCCGCAGGTGTAAATTTACCGCTTCTTACGGTTTTTGATGCCCTTGATTATGATGTCGATATTCCCGAAAGATTAGATTTTGTCGAGGTTGACAGAGCACTGCACAATGTTTTTGAACTGAATATTGACTATGATGAGGTGTATATGGATTTTGACGACACCGTCATAGTACATGATAGGGTTAATTTTACTGTCTTAAGGTTTATATATCAGTGTGTAGAAAGAAATATTCCCGTAATTCTTCTTACACGACACGAAACCGACATTATTGCCGATCTAAAGGCAAAAAGAATATATCCCGAGCTTTTTGACAGAATAATATGTCTGCCTCGCAGCGAACGAAAGATAGACCACGTCTCTCCCTCAAAAAAAGCATTATTTGTGGACGATTCTTTTGCAGAGAGAAAGAGTATGCGTGATGCATACGGAATATATACGCTTGGCGTAGATGCGGTGGAAGCACTTTTAGACGACCGCCGATAGAAAGAGGGTTTTAAATGATTCAAAAGATCAAGCAGTACAAGTTCCTTTTTGAAGAACTTGTCAAGCGTGACTTCAAGAAAAAATATAAACGCACCGTACTTGGAGTGATGTGGAGTATACTCGCACCGCTTTTGAATGTATTGGTGCTTATGGTGGTTTTTGTAAACTTCTTCGGAAGAACGCAGGATCATTTTATAATCTATATATTCAGCGGTACGCTCGTAATGTCCTTTTTTACCGAAGCAACCCAAGGTTGTATGAGGGCATTGATGGCAAATGCATCTATATTTACCAAGATAAACGTGCCAAAAGCCCTGTTTTTGATGTCCAAAACCCTACAGGCATTCATAAACTTTTTACTTACATTTATCATATTTTTCGTGTTCTGTATATTTAACGATATAGATTTCGGCTTTCATATGCTCACCCTTATTTATCCGGTGTTGACGTTGCTTTTCTTCTCCTTTGGTGTGGGTATGATCCTTTCTGCACTATTTGTGTTTTTCAGAGATGTCGAGTATCTTTACGGAATCTTTTTAACCATACTTAATTACGTTTCTGCAATATTTTATCCAACCAGTATACTCGGAAAATATGAAATGATATTTCACGCAAATCCCGTTTATGTTTATATAGATTACATCAGAACGGTAGTAATAGACGGTGTAATTCCGTCATTTCCTCTGCATTCACTCTGCTTTATATATGCGGTGGTATTTCTGCTTGTCGGATGTCTTATCTATAAAAAGTGCAACCACGAGTTCTTATACTATGTCTGATATTGAGGTGTAAAATGGCTGTAATCGAGTGTAATAACGTATCAATACGCTACAAGACCGGTGATATCAAGGCAATAGGTCTCAAAGAGTATGTAATGCGAAAAATCAAGGGAAACTATTCGGTTAACGAATTCTGGGCGGATAAAAATATCAACTTTTCACTTGAGAAGGGCGATATGCTTGGAATAGTCGGTACAAACGGTGCTGGTAAAAGCACACTTTTAAAGGCCGTGACCGGTATTATGATCCCCACCGAAGGAGAGGTAAAGACCGAGGGCAAAATTGCCGCACTTTTGGAACTTGCCTCTGGCTTTGACCCTGAACTTACGGTAAGAGAAAACACCTACCTTCGAGGTGCATTGCTTGGATATACAAAAGAGTTTATAGTAAATAAATATGATGAAATAATTGCCTTTGCAGAGCTTGAGGATTTTCAGGAACATATGTTCAAGCAGCTCTCAAGCGGTATGAAAAGCCGTCTTGCCTTTTCAATAGCCTGTCTCATTGAACCGGATATTCTGATTCTTGATGAGGTATTAAGCGTCGGTGATGAAGGTTTTAAGGATGTTAGCGCAAGACGTATAAAAAGCATACTTGCCGGTGGTGTTACCGGAATATTGGTATCTCATTCTGTGGAACAGGTAAGGGAACTGTGTAATAAGGTATTGTGGCTTGACCACGGCAAACAGATAGCATTTGGCCCTACCAAAATCGTTTGCAACGCATACAGCGGTTTTTTATATACATCAAAGGCGAAACGCAAATTACCTTCCAACGAAGAGGAACTGTATGAGGCTTCCGACAGATTTTTACACGCCTGGTATATTGGCGAAAAGGAAAAAAGGGAAGGCAAGGTAAACTTTGATGAAAGTGTAGCCGTAAAATACGGTCGTCTTTTAAATATTATAGATTCAATGACCCCTGAAGAAAGGGAAGTTTTAAAACAGGAGTACAAGGCTCTAAAAGGAGGAAAATAATGAAGGGTATAATACTTGCAGGTGGCTCGGGAACACGCCTTTATCCGCTTACTAAAGTTACGTCTAAGCAGTTGCTTCCCATATATGATAAACCTATGATATATTATCCGCTTTCAACGTTGATGCTCGCGGGTATACGCGATATTCTCATAATTTCTACCCCTGAGGATACCCCAAGATTTCAATCCTTGCTTGGTGACGGACATCAGTTCGGAATTGAGCTTTCATATGCCGTTCAGCCAAGTCCTGACGGACTTGCACAGGCGTTTTTGATTGGTGAAGATTTTATAGGCGATGAACCCTGTGCTATGGTGCTTGGTGACAATATTTTTTACGGCTCACATTTTACCAGTTATCTTAAGGATGCCGTTAAAAATGCCCAGGAGGGAATAGCCACCGTATTCGGATATTATGTTCCCGATCCCGAAAGATTCGGTATAGTTGAGTTTGATGACGATCTCAATGTTTTATCGCTTGAAGAAAAGCCCCAAAATCCAAAATCCAACTACTGCGTTACAGGACTTTATTTCTACGATAAAAGGGTGGTCGAAATGGCAAAGAAGGTTCGCCCCTCTGCAAGAGGAGAGCTTGAGATCACCGATCTGAATAACCTTTATCTTAAGGCTGACAGCCTTAAGGTGCAGATATTGGGCAGAGGCTTTGCCTGGATGGATACGGGAACAATGGATTCTCTTATGGATGCCGCTTCGTTTGTTCAGACGGTTCAAAACCGTCAGGGAGTGGTGGTTTCTGCACCCGAAGAGATTGCATATTACCGCAAGTGGATAGATAAAGAAGGTCTGCTTAAATCAGCAGAGCTTTACGGTAAATCGCCCTACGGAGAGCATCTAAGACGGGTTGCTATGGATAAGATAAGACACGGTTAAGGAGCAGAAAATGACAGTAATAGTTACCGGCGGTGCCGGATTTATAGGATCAAATTTTATATTCCATATGTTAAATAAATATCCCGACTATCGTATAGTTTGTATCGACAAACTTACCTATGCGGGAAACCTTTCAACACTTGCATCCGTAATGGATAATAAAAACTTCCGTTTTTGCAAGACCGACATATGTGACAGAGAGGGTATATATAAGATATTTGAAGAGGAACAGCCCGATATCCTTGTGAACTTTGCCGCAGAAAGTCATGTTGATCGTTCTATTGAGGATCCCGGTGTATTTCTTCAGACAAATATAATGGGAACAGCGGTGCTTATGGATGCATGTAGAAAATACGGCATCAAGCGTTATCATCAGGTCTCCACAGATGAGGTTTATGGAGATCTTCCGCTTGACCGCCCTGACCTCTTCTTTACAGAGGAAACACCAATTCATACCTCAAGTCCCTACAGCTCATCCAAAGCGGGTGCCGATCTTTTGGTTCTTGCGTATCACAGAACCTTCGGTCTGCCCGTGACCGTCAGCCGTTGTTCAAACAACTACGGCCCATATCATTTCCCCGAAAAGCTTATTCCTCTTATGATTGCAAACGCCCTTAATGACAAACCTCTTCCTGTTTACGGTGAGGGCCTTAATGTTCGTGACTGGCTTTATGTTGAGGATCACTGCAAAGCAATAGATCTTATCATTCATAAAGGCAGAGTGGGTGAGGTCTACAATATCGGCGGTCATAATGAAATGAAGAATATCGACATAGTTAAGATAATTTGTAAGGAACTCGGAAAACCCGAAAGCCTTATCACATATGTGGCAGACAGAAAGGGTCACGATATGCGTTATGCTATCGACCCCACAAAGATACACAGTGAGCTTGGATGGCTTCCCGAAACCAAGTTTGTCGACGGAATCAAAAAGACAATTCAGTGGTATCTCGATAACCGCGAGTGGTGGGAGACCATAATCAGCGGTGAATACAGAGATTATTACGAAAAGATGTATTCCAACAGATAAGAGGTAGTAATATGCTTGAACAACTAAAAGCAGAGGTATGTGCCGCAAATCTTGACCTTGTTAAAAAGGGTGTTGTAATATACACCTGGGGTAATGTCAGCGGTATAGACCGCCAAAAAGGTCTTGTTGTAATCAAACCTTCAGGTGTTGATTATGACGGTATGTCACCAGATGATATGGTAGTGGTCGACCTTCATACAGGTGAAACTGTTGAAGGTAAATGGCGCCCTTCATCGGATACTCCCACACACCTCGAACTATACAGAGCCTTTGAAGAAATAGGCGGTATAACACATACCCATTCAATAAATGCCGTTGCCTTTGCCCAGGCGGGTGTGGATATCAAGGCACTTGGTACCACCCACGCAGATTATTTCTGCGGTGACGTACCCTGCACACGCGAACTGACAAAGCAGGAGGTAAACGAGGCCTACGAATTAAATACCGGTAAGGTGATCGTAGAAACCGTAAACCAAAGGGTGAAGGATGCTATGAAGATACCTGCGATAGTAGTTAAAAACCACGGTCCATTTACATGGGGTAAAAATGCAGCGGAATCGGTATATAATGCCGTAGTACTGGAAAATGTTGCAGATATGGCAATTAAGACCTTCTCACTTAATAAGGAGGCATCCCTTGCTCAGTATGTGCTGGATAAACATTACGAAAGAAAACACGGTAAAAACGCTTATTACGGTCAAAAATAAATAAAAACAGCAGTTCAAATGAACTGCTGTTTTTGTCTTTAAATATACATATCTTGTGTTGCAAGTTTATAATGCTTTTCCCAAACCTCAAAGGCTTTTCTGTATTCAGGAACCTTTGTTTCATCCGGTGTGTAAACCTTTGTAACCTTAACACATTTATTTACGGCATCAAAACAGTCTGTAAATACCCCTGCGCCGATACCCGCACACATTGCAGCACCGAGAGCCGAAAGCTCAGACTCTTCTGTAAGCTCAATGGGCTTTTCGAAAATGTCTGCAAACATTTGACACCACATATCACTCTTTGCAACACCGCCGCAAAGACGAATATGCTTTACTTCACCCGAAAGCTCCTGGTTCATTGCCATAATGTCCTTCATTTCGTAGCAGATGCCCTCTAATATACCCTGAGCAAGATCTGCCTTGGTAGTACCAAGAGTGATACCGATGATGGTTCCTCGTGCCTTTTCGTTTTTATGTCGGGTATGTGAACCTTGAATGCAGGTAAGAACGGTTATTCCGTTTGCACCGGGCTTTGATGTGAGCGCAGTGGTTGTGATAAGATCATAAGGGTCAACACCCATAAGCTTTGAAGTGGAAACCTCCATGGTGCAAAGAGCATCTCTGAACCATCTGAATGCAGAAGCACCGGTGTTGGTCATAATGTAGTTCTGCCAGTTGTTGAAACCGGGGTTTGAACGAACGGTGATTCTTCCGTTGGGATCGAGCTTATCCTTATCTGTAACGAATATCGAAACACCTGCAGTACCCATAATAAGAAGCTGAGTTCCGACCTCAGAGGCACCTCCGCCCAATGCACTGCAGTTGGCATCAAGGTTTCCAAGACAAACCTTGCAATCGGTGGTAAGACCGGTCTGTGCGGCGACCTCTGCAGTAACGGTACCAACCACCTTACCGGGAGTATGAACAACCGTTGGAAGCATATCCTTTGTGACGTTATACACCTTCATAAGTCTTTCGTCCCACTCGTTGTCGGTCATTCTTGCCATTGAAAGAAAGTTTGTGCAGCCCTCGTCAATGTAATAACCGTCAGCACCGTACTGTCTTAAGAACCAGTCCTGATGTGAACAGATGCGTTTTACCTTGCTCCACTTTTCAGGCTCGTATTTTTGTAACCAACGAAGAACGGGAATGTTGTATGTTCCAAACTGCATACCCGAAATTTTAAGATATTCGTCAAGATCAATCTCCTTTTCAAGCTCGGGTAACATATCAACATATCTTAGATCCTGCCAACCGATTGTGTGATCAAATACAGGCTGCTCATTTTCGTCAAGCAAAACCATGGTAATACCCTGGTTTGAATGGCTGAGTGCAACAATATCTTTTGCATCTACACCCGACTTGATTATGGTCTCTCTTATACAAGAAAAAACAGCGTTTTTTATCTCTTCAATATCCTGCTCGACCCAACCGGGATTCGGATAGTATGAGGGATATTCTGTGGATGTACTTGCAATACGTTTACCGGTATCATTAAAAAGAATGGCCTTGCAACCGGTGGTGCCTTCGTCTATACCTAACAGATACTTCATTTTAGTTCTCCTTTTTCTTTTTTTGTCTGTATTCCAGAATTGCTGTGCATATCTCAATGTCCTCGGGTGTTGTAACGTGTAGCTTGTTTAAGGATGTGTCCTTGGACATATATAACGGCTCTCCAAGTGCTAAAAACAGGGTGGGCATATATGAAGACGGCGACGTCTCAATGTTTTCGGCG
>JAFUPP010000030.1 GCA_017481115.1 Clostridia bacterium
ATTGAATATCCGTCCAACACAATTCTTACCATTTCCGTTAATAGTGATGGGTTTTGCGCTAACACCGATATGGATATAGATATAAAAGAGTTTGTAACCTTTGTTAACTCCTTATCTTCTCTTTACAAAACATTAAATGGCATAGCGATCATCCAAGAACCCTACGGTGAACGGCAATTAGTTGAATTCAGCGCAGATCGATCCGGACACATTAGTATAAGAGGCCAGTTGTCTTCAAACGGTCGCAATGGATTTGTACAAAAACTGACTTTTGAAAACAGCATCGATCAAACATACTTACCTGATTTTATCAAAGAGTTGTCTTTGCTTTGCACCAAATATTGTTAATGCTGCTTTTGCTTACTTTTACCTCGATTCTGCTCCGTTTGGTTACTCTTTTGCAAAAAGAAGCAAGCTTGGTATCTCATCACCTATTTGCAAAATCGCTTGATTTATGATATAATTAAACGAATTCTAAACCAAGGAGATTTTTATGGTCTGTCCTAACTGTAACAAAGAGGTTGGAGCGGTAGGCATTTGTCCCAACTGCAGTGCAGTGGTGTCGTCTGCCCTTTCTTCAGCTCAAAAGCTAAGCCGAAACGATTATTTTAAAACCGAGGCTCCGATAGAAAGCAAAAATTTATATAAATATTCCAAGTATGCTGTTATCATGTGTATTGCGGCGGTGATTGTAAGTCTTTGTTTTTCCGTCTTTTCAAGTCTTTATGATTTGCCCATAACCGAGCTTGCTCTCGGGAATGATGGTGTTGCAGAGCTTGAACGCAATCACTCATATGTTTCTTATAATCTTGAAACGGTGGAAGATATTACCGCTGAATTTGCAACGGTATTAGATCCTAAAGACCCCAACCACGCACAAAAAATATTGAGTGATGCTCAACGCTTTTCTGCTCTTCCGTCACTCTTTAACATAAACCGTTTCCTGTCACATTATGATGATCCGGCACTTAATTCGATGTTTTCCACCCTTATGACCGTTATGGTTATCGTATGCCTTATAATTGCGGCAATGACCTTTGCGGCATTCTACTACAAAAAGACGGTGTTTATAAGTGCTTGTCTGGTTCTTGCATTTTTGTATACCGTGATGCTTTCGTCACAGCTGGTGGCTCCTTTTGTTTTGATCTTCTACATACTGTTGGCATTTACGGTAGCCAAAACCAACCACGATTACAGAATCTATCTTACCTCAAATGATTGACCTATCCTATTGGATTGATTGATGTTATCGACTTTTATCGCTCCTATTGATTTAGGGGCGATTTTTATGTTAAAATCTTAAAAAACGCTGGAGGCAGACTATGTACTCAACAGATATTCTTACATTAAACGAAAAAATCAAGCTTCTTACAGGCGAAAACAACTGGAATACACATTCTTTTAACGGAAAGTTAAGAAAGGTTGTAGTTTCAGACGGCCCTCAGGGAGTAAGACAGCACATTATTGATGAAGAGGGCAGAAGTATCGGCACATATCCCAATACCGAATACCCCTCCATTGGCGCACTTACGGCATCCTGGGATACCGAAGCCGTAAAGACCGTTGCGGCGCTCATTGCCGACGAGTGTATTGAAAGAAATGTTGACATTCTTTTGGCTCCCGCTATAAACATCAAGCGTTCCCCCTACTGCGGACGTGCGTTTGAATATATGTCGGAGGACCCATATCTTACGGGAATCCTTGCGGCAGAATACATAAAAGCGGTACAATCAAAGGGTGTTGGCACATCCCTCAAGCACTTTGCCGCTAATAATGTTGACTATGACCGTCACTGTGTTTCAAACGAAATCGACTACCGCACCTTAAGGGAGATATATCTTCGTCCCTTTGAGATGAGCTTGTATACACGTCCTTTGACCGTAATGTGTTCATATAACCCCTTAAACGGTGTATATGCATCCGAAAACAGATGGCTTTTAAAGGATATGCTTCGTGATAAATTCGGATTTGAGGGTGTAATAGTCAGTGACTGGTGTGCCGTATATGACAGAGCTAAAGCCTTAAAGGCAACACTTGATCTTGAAATGCCATATTCATCATATGCCGAAAACGAGCTTAAGGCGGCATTTGAAAGAGGATTTATCACAGAGGAAGAAATAACCGCATCCGCCAACAGAATTGTAAATATGATAAACCGTCTTGATGAGATGAAAAAGGACCGCGTCGTCACCTCGACTCAGGAGGACCGAAACAATGCGGCATTTGAGACGGCTAAAAACAGTGTTGTGCTTCTTAAAAACGAGGATAACATCCTTCCCCTTAAAAACGGCGAAAGCATTTCCATACTCGGAAGCTACGCTATAAATCCCCCCACAATGGGTGGCGGATCGGGCGGAGTAAAGCCTATTTTAAGACCCAAGAATTTGAAGGATGAGCTCTCGGTTCTTCTTGACAAATGCACCTTTAAGCAGGGACACGCCTGCGGCGGTGATCTTATTAAGTACGGCAGAATGAGAATTGATCTTGAAAACGCCTACGGCACCGACAAGGCAATAATAGTAGTGGGTGACGATAACATCACCGAATGTGAGGGTTACGACAGAGCCACCATCCGTCTTGCAAACTGGATGGAGAAATTTATAATTGAGGCTGCAAAGATAAATCCCAACCTTATAGTTGTTATCCACGCAGGCAGTGCCATTGATGTTTCGCCCTTTGAAGATTTAGTAAAGGCAATAGTTTACTGTCCGTTTTTGGGTCAGGAGACCAATCATGCTCTTTCCCACATACTTGCGGGAGTTCAGTCCCCCTCCGCAAAGCTTATTGAGACCTGGCCTATGAGCGAAGAGGAGGGTATTATAAAAACCGTAATTCCCGGACCCTATGTAAACGAATACACCGACGGCATATTTGTAGGCTACAGAGGTTATGAAAAGTGGGACATCCCCTGCCGTTATGAATTTGGTTTCGGTCTTTCATACACCGAGTTTGAGTATTCCGATCTGAAGATCGAAAAACACAGCGAGACCGACTACACCGTAAGCTATAACATAACCAACATTGGAAATATGGATGCTTCAGAGATAAGTCAGCTTTATATTGCAGATATATTCTCAATGGTAGCGCGTCCCAAAAAGGAGTTAAAGGGCTTTGCAAGAAGCTTTATAAAGGCGGGAGAGACGGTTACCGTCAGCCACACTCTTGACGCATCCTCCTTTGCCTACTTCTCGGTAGTAAGGGATGATTTTCACGTTGAAAACGGCGTGTTTGAGGTGCTTATAGGTGCATCCTCAAAGGATATCCGTCTTAAAGGCAGTATTGATGTTCAGACCGACTACGATACGCAGTCAAAAATACATAATTACCGCGAAAACAATCCCCTTGAGCATTCCTTCAAGGAAAGCTTTGAAATGGATGAATAAAAAAATCCGCCCGTAAGGAAACTTACGGGCGGTTGTTTTATTTGGACATTTTGAGGTCGAGGGACATATCACCGTTTTTGATAAGTCCTACCCTTCTCATTCCTTCGCTGAATATAAGGGTCAAAAGTGCGGGGGCGATTATCAGCATTATGAGTATCAGTATTACTGTTATTATCGTATCCGATGAGGTCTTTAACATGCTGTCAAAGGTATCTATAACACCGACCAGGCCGCTTGTACCCATTCCTGCTCCTACCTCACTGCAGGTAATCTCCACAAGGCAGGTGGAAACGGGACCGAGTATTGCAGAGGTAAGTATCGGCGGTATCCATATAAGCGGACGGCGGATGATATTGGGCATCTGAAGCATTGAGGTGCCAAGTCCCTGTGCGATAAGTCCCGAAACCTTGTTTTCACGATATGAGGCTACTGCAAAACCAACCATCTGACAACAGCATCCCACAACCGCTGCACCCGCCGAGATGCCCGAAAGGTGAAGCATTACTCCTATTGCGGCGGAGGATATGGGAAGTGTTAAAAAGATTCCCATAAGCACCGAAATGACTATACCCATAAGGAAAGGCTGCTGACGTGTTGCCCATTCAATTATAGAGCCAAGCCAGCTCATAAACTGATTTGCATACGGTCCGACTATGAGACCTACGGCGGCACCCGAAAGTATGGATGCGGCGGGGGTTACTATGATATCAACATTTGTTTTACCCGCTACGAGATCGCCTATTTCGATGGCAACAAAGGCTGCAATAAATGCCGAAAGAGGATCACCACATACTCCAAATTTTATGGTTGAATTGATAATATTGACGCTTTGTGCACCTACCATACCCGCAACGGCGGCAGATACCGCAACAAGCGGTGTTGATCGGTATTTGGATGCGATTCCCACACCGATACCCGCACCCATTATGAATTTGGCACAGTTAGCTATCATTAAAAGATATCTTGTAAACGCCCAGGACTGATTAAGCATAGAGCCGATCTGTCCGATAATGGTGCCTATTATAAGTGTTGCAAATAGACCGATTGCCATACCTGACAAGCCGTCTACAAAAACGTGACTTAAATATCCCTTTGTTTTTTTCATCTTCTCACCTTTATCTGTATTTCAACAAACCCCCGAAGCTTTTCGGGGGTTGCGTTTTACATTTCGTCGCCGTCAAACCAATCAAGCACCATCTGTCTGACGGTTTGATCGTAGTCCTCGTCCTCGCTTACGCCTTCTGCAGACTGTTCTTCCTGTACGGTTTCGGGAATCGGGGCAACAGGTGCCGCCTCCGTCTCCATTTTAAACTCTGTCTGGGTCTGCACGGCAGCTGCAAGACGCTCCTTCCTCTTTTGCTGATGCACTCCAAGAAGAATAAGTGTTGCGGAAAGTCCCAAAAGTACAAGTGCAATAAGGATTATAATGACCCATCCCGCAATCTTTCCTGCGGTAGAAACATTTCCGTCTTCGTCTGCAAAAATATTCTGGAAGGTCTTTACAATGTTTTCTTCCTCTTCATCACAAAGAATGTAAAACTCTTCGGGCATACTGCCGAGAGTAAAGGTAGCAAGTGATCCGCCGACGGCGGCATTAAGCACCGTAATATTCGAGTTTGCAACACCTACCACAACTACACCCTTAAGCGATTCGTCTATGGGGAGGGTTACGGTTACGGTTCCCTCTAAAACTGCAGGAAGACCGTTTGCATCGGTAAATGTTACGGAATATTTTGAATATGGCTGTTTACCGACAAGCGATTCTACGAGACCCTTTATCTTGTTCTTCTCATTCTCATCAAGATCCTTAAAAAGTGCCTGTCTTACAGAGAATATGGTGTCTCCGTAGAAGGTAAGCCCGTCATTACCTATCATTGTAACACCGCTTTGAGCATCGGTAACGCTTGTTACAAGCTTAGGAATGTTCTGAACCTCTTCAAATCCGCAGAAAAAGCAGGTACGACGTGATTCGCCAAGACTGTCAAGGGTCGGGGCTCTATATTCTATCCACTCCGAAAAATCGTGATCGTTTAAGGGAAGGGTCTCCTTTACGGGAAGATTACAGGTTATGCAAAGACCCTCTCTTTCACCCGCAACGGCACAGGTAGAAACCGATATTTCGTTCCAGCTTAATACGGTATGACCTTTAGCGGCAATGGGGGTCTCGTTTACCTCCGCACAGACGGTGCAGGTCTTTTTCTCGTATCCTGCCTCGGTACAGGTGGCCTCTTTTCGCTCGGGTTCGCCATATGTATGGGTCTTACATACCACCATTGCATATCCCGCTTCGGTATCAAAGGATGCCTTTGTGTCGGTAAGATCGTACACATAGGATGCTGAGGTGTTTATTTCGACCTTGTAGCCTACCTTTACTGCGGCTGTTTCCTTTGCCTTGAATTTAAGACCTATAACAACACCTGTCACCTCGTTATCAGAGGTGGTGACTCCGGCTATCTGAATAGGATCCTCATTAAGCACGGTCGCACCCGTAAAGACACTCTTATCAAGTGTAAAGCCTGTATATTCCAGATTCTCCTTATCGTAGTCTATCTGGAACATAAAGTTTTTAAGACCGGGATTCGATGCAACCGATACCGTAACCAGTGCCTCGGCATCACGGAAAAACTCGGTCTTTGAAACAACCGCCTTTATCTTCTTTTGCTCGGGAGGAGTGGTTTGTTCCCCCTCTCCCTCGCTACCGCCGGGGGTGGTCTGTGTCTGATCCCCTGCAGGCGGTTGGGTTTCTTCTGCCGATACTCCGATCGGTATCAGTATTAATACCAGTATAAGTAATATGCTTATTATTTTCTTCATATTTTAACTCCGTTTTCTTGAGGTATTATATGTATATGCTGTTTTTACATTTTGATTATAACAAAAACTTGTCATATAAACAAGTATAATAAGGTTACAATTATGTCATATTTTGCACTTTTCTCGGCATTTTTCAACAAATTGTATCTTATCAAATTTTATACCAATATCTAGTGGATTGACTTTTTAATTTCGGTAAAGTATTATAATATAGCAAAATTTATTTGATTTATATTTCGGCACAAATCCTCAAACAGATGATTTGTGTCATTTTAATCTGTCAAAAAGGAGGAAGGTATATGGAAAACGCATTTAACGTCGGCATTGAAAACGGCGGTCTTCGTAATATCACCGATATAAAGATGCTCATAAGCTATGTACTTTCGTCCATCGGTGAACCCATGCCAAAGTCGGATCTTATAAGAAGCATTATTGAGGATGGTCTAGCCAACTATTTTGACGTTACAGAGGCTCTGTCCTCGCTTACTCACAGTAAAACCGTTATCGAAAAGGAATTCGACGGTGAAACCTACTGTGAAATTTCTCCCGAAGAAAGCCATTTGGCATCCGAAATAGAAACTTCGGTTCCCTTTTCAGTCAGGGAGAAGGCACTCAACACCGCCGTTATGCTTACCTCACACGCAAGAAACGCCAAAGAGACCGATGTTGAGATATTTAAGAGTGATAACGGATATACCGTTACCTGCTCGGTAAACAATAAGGATGAGCAGCTTTTCTCGGTAAGCCTTCTGGTAGCAGATGAGCTTCAGGCAAACTTTGTTAAGGATAATTTCATTAAAAACCCCGAGCTTGTATATTCGGGAGCTCTTGCACTTCTTGCAGGAAGAAGTGAAATAATAGCGGATATGATCGACCGCACTAAAAATTAAATTTACTATTGATTTTTTCAGCACAATTGTGTATAATAGCAAGGCGACTTGTTCGAATACGCAGAAATGTCCGAGCTGGCCGAAGGAGCACGATTGGAAATCGTGTAGGCGGCGATAACCGCCTCGAGGGTTCGAATCCCTCTTTCTGCGCCAAAAAAGAAACCTCTTTTGTCTACCAAGACAAGAGAGGTTTTTCTATGTAGCACTACTTGTCAACCAACAAGATACATCCCGTATACCTCTGAATTATTGATAAAATCCAAAGCATATATTAAAATATTCATAAAAGGAGGTGCTGTGATGAAAAACATCGGAGAAATTATTCGCAAGCATCGTAAGTTGAAGAATCTAACGCAAGAAGAATTAGGAAACAAATTATTTGTATCAAAACAAGCTGTCTCTAAATGGGAAAATGGTAGAACCTTACCAGATCTTGAAACAACACAAAAGTTGATGGAAATACTTGAAATAGACTCAACGGAGGTTTTAGGTGGAACTGTACAGGAGGTTAAGAAAACGCGAAAGTTGTTGACTACCTTTGTTGTTATTGGTGTTGTTATTATGTCATTGCTATGTGTTTTGCTCGGCGTTCAATATTATGAAAAGATATTGATCGAATTTGGCTACCAAGATGGCACCAACCCAGCAAATCAATATGCCACCGAGGTATCAATGGTACAGTTGCTGTCCACACCTGAAAAATATGATGGTAAATTGGTCCGTGTAATCGGTGTAGGAAACCTTGAATTCGAGGGTAATTATCTTTCACTGAGTAAAGAAGATCACAAATACGGAGCAGGCAATTCTGTTTGGATAGAATTAGGCGAAAAGGCGATTTCATATGACGAAGCCAAAGAATATAATGGCAAGTATGTTATTGTGGAAGGCTTTTTTGACAAGGAAGATCGAGGGCATTTTGATATGTTTTGTGGTTCAATAAAGAACATAAGCCGTTACCAATTATGGGAAAAATCCGACGAGGAATAAGAAAAATACTTTTGGTCGTTTTTACCCCCCCCACTTATACACCGTTTGGTCGCTCTTCCGCAAAATAAAAAGACCTCATACGAGGTCTTTTTATTTTGCCAAGAGGGATTCGAACAAGCAGGTCGAACGAAAAGGAGCAACGCGACGCATAAGTAAAAAATCGACACGGTGTGTCGTTTTTAGTGCTCCAAACGAACGCAGTGAGGCGACTGAGTTGAAGTGATCGGATTTTTGTACCGCAGCGACCCGCGCAGGCGAATAAAAATACGGACACCGCGAAATCCAATCACGTATAAAAGCCATACGACGAGCTATTTTTATGTTTGTATTTACTTTTGATTTGCTTTGTGATATTATGATGGTAACATTTAAGAAATTAGGAGAACCAAATGAAAAATATTTTAAAAACGACTTTAATCTTCATTATTGCCATCTTGATGACAACGATATTTTCTTTAACTGCATTTGCACAGGAAGAGATCCTTACGTCCAGTAATAGTTTTCCGCCCAGTGACCAATATGTGGAATTCATTCCGCAACCCCCGATGATCACCATGTTAAAAGAAAACGGCGGACTTTTATTTACAACATTGTTAATCGGAATTGCATTGGGAATAGGCGGCACTTTGTTAGTTCAGCATATTCGCCGCAAGAAAAAACAGTGAACATTTTTGCTGTAATTGTTGCTTTTTGTGCGGTTGTATTCGGAGTGACGACCGTTTTTAAGCAACAAACTACGTTGTTTTATAAAATCGTCATATTTTCCGCAGGCTCGTATTTGTTGGCGGTGATCTATCGGGTTCTTTATGCGATTTTAATACCCGTTCCCGCCTTTCACGCAGGGTATTTAACCTATGCAGGAACATTTTTGTTTTTGCTTAGCGGCTTTTTTGCCGAGCCAAAAGAGACTTTTAAGAGAATAAAAACACGCGCAAAAGTGCCGGCAATGATACCTGCTCTGGTTATCATTGCGTGGGGTGTATGGAATACAACAAACGGGCATAGCATTCTTTCGCAATTATTATTAATTCCCGTTGCGCTGACTGCATATTACGCATTTTTGGGGCTGC
>JAFUPP010000031.1 GCA_017481115.1 Clostridia bacterium
AGTTACACCGTCAACAAGATTTACAATAGCAATAGCAAATTCAAAAGATAAGTCAAGTAATTTGTTTTCGGACATGAGTGCACCTTCTTTCATCAGCATTATATCAAAGAATGTTGTGTTTTTCAATGATATATCGCTAACGCGATATGATATACGGCAAGCCGTATGATATATTTGCTTTGCAAATATGATATAACATCCGTTCCTTCATATGCCGAAGGCATATATCATCGCACGACAGTGCGATATCATATCGAAGATATATCACCCGTTCCACAAGGAACGGATATCATTGAAAAAAGCCACACTTGTCGTAGACAAATGTGGGTTCTTTTCTGGTGGACACATTGGGGCTCGAACCCAAGACCTCTCGCGTGTGAGGCGAACGCTCTGACCGGCTGAGCTATGCGTCCGTATGCAACCTTTCGGTTGCTTTAGATGTTACCATAAAAATTTTGGATTATCAAGGGATAAGGACTATTTTTGCTTGATTTTATCCCAATATGATTTTGCGGCTTGTTCTATTTTATTGTCGCCGTATTCATAATATATTTTATCCTTTAGAATATCGGGCAGATATTGCTGGGGAATATAGTGATCGGGATATGAGTGCGGATATTTATATGTAAGACCTCTGCCAAGCTTTGCTGCACCGCCGTAGTGCGCATCCTTTAAATGAGGGGGAATATCACCGCTTTTGCCGTTTCTGATGTCAGAGATTGCGGCATCTATGGCATTTATACCGCTATTTGATTTCGGTGCGGTAGCAACTAAAATTACCGCATCAGCCAAAGGAATTCTGGCTTCGGGCAGACCTACCTGAAACGCGGCATCCACCGCCGCTTTAACGATAGGAATTATCTGCGGGAAGGACAGACCTACGTCCTCACAGGCACAAACCATAAGTCGTCTGCAAGCACCCGCAAGATCATCAGCCTCCAAAAGTCTTGCAAGATAATGAATAGCGGCATTGGGATCGCTTCCTCTGAGGGATTTTTGAAATGCTGACAGTATATCATAGTGACTGTCGCCGTCACGGTCATATATCATTGCGGATTTTCCCGTAATGGCAGATACGGTATCTTTTGTAATGACCTTTGTATCACCCTCGTATTCGGCACAAAGAGCCGCCGCCTCGGCAATATTTATAGCCTTTCTTACGTCGCCGCCCGCTACACAGCTTATGGCGTAAAGGGTGTTATCGTCGATATCTATTTTGCAGTTTTTTTGCTCTGCAATATGATCAAAGGCACGTTTGACGGCGGGGATTATATCCTCTGCCGAAACGGGCTTGAATTCAAACACGTTGCAACGTGAAAGCACCGCATTATATACATAAAAATAAGGATTTTCGGTGGTGGATGCAACAAGTGTGATCCTTCCGTTTTCTATGTATTCCAAAAGGCTTTGTTGTTGCTTTTTGTTGAAGTACTGTATCTCGTCAAGATACAAAAGTACACCGCCCTGTGCCGAAAGGGTATCAAGAGAATTAACTATTTCCTTGATATCCGAGGTAGAGGCGTTTGTACAGTTAAGACGGTAGAGGGCTTTATCGGTAAGATGGGCAATAATACCCGCAAGGGTGGTCTTACCCGTACCGCTTGGACCGTAAAAAATGAGATTGGTGATCTCACCGCTTTCAATCATACGTCGAAGCGGCATATTTTTACCTATAAGATGTCCTTGACCAACCATATCATCAATGGTCTGCGGACGCATAATATCCGCAAGAGGTGCGCTCATAAAATCTCTCCTATTTCATAGTAACGATGGTTACACCGTCTTCTCCTTCACCGTACATACCCGGTCTGAAGGCCTTAACACATCTGTGCTTTCTTAAATGGGTACGCACTCCGTTTCGAAGTGCTCCCGTACCCTTGCCGTGAATTATGGTGACCGTTTCGAGTTTACATATAACGGCATTATCCAAAAACAGATCAACCTCCGGCAATGCCTCATCCACCATTTTACCTCTTATATCAAGGGTGGTGGAGACGTTTTGAAGTACCCTCGCATCAACACCGCGATTGATACTTTTTTGGGCGGGGATATTCACCTTTTTTTCGTTTTCAATAAGTCTTAAATTGTTTATCTTAACCTGAGTGTTTATGATACCTGCCTGAACAAAAACGGTATCCTTTCCGTCGGGTATTTTTGTGACGGTAGCCTTTTTGTCTATATCCACAATGAGAACCGTATCGCCGACCTTAAGCTTTCGGGGCAGAACGTATCCGTCATTTCTTTTCTCTCTTACGGGATTGGCTTCACCTTCGGCCGAGTCCATACCCTTTTTGGCTGCCGCCCTTGCCTTTGAGAGCATCTCTGCGGCATTTTCTTTATTTGCCTGCTTTTTCAACTCTTCAAGCTCGGTGAGCAGACGGTTTACCTCGGCACGTGTTTTGTCTACAAGACGACGGGCTTCTTCCTTGGCACGTTCATATTCCTTTTCCTTTTGAGCCTCAAAGCGTTCGGTCTTTTCTTCGGCTGCCTTTGCCTTTTTCTCGGCATCTATCCTGACTCTTGCCGCCTCTTTTTGCTCCGTTTCAAGCTCGGTACGTTTCTTTTCAAGCTTATCTATAACGTCTTCGAAAACAGTGGATTGTTCGGGAACTATCCGTCTTGCTCTGTCAACAACCGATGGGTCCATACCAAGCCTGTCCAAAATAGCAAAAGCATTACTCCTTCCGGGTATGCCTATAAGCAATCGGTAGGTAGGGGAAAGGGTGTCTACGTTAAATTCGCAGCTGCCGTTTTCCACCCTTGCGGTGCGAAGTGCATACGCCTTAAGCTCGGCATAGTGGGTGGTAGCAACCGTTTTTGCTCCCATAAGCTGTAAGCGTTCAAGTATTGCTATCGCAAGAGCTGCACCTTCTACCGGATCGGTACCTGCACCCAATTCGTCAAGCAGTATGAGTGAACGGTCGGTGACCTTCTTCATTATTGATATAATGTTTGTCATATGTGCCGA
>JAFUPP010000032.1 GCA_017481115.1 Clostridia bacterium
CGGTTTCGGGATAGAATACGTTGTCTGAGGTGTAAGAAGCTACGGTTACTTCGTATGACTTATCTACACCTGCATGTGTAATGGTAACGGTATAGAAGCCGTCTGCTGTGGTGTTAACTGCTGAAGAATCAACAGTGTAGCCGTCTGCAGCTACTTCAACGGTTGAACCGTCATCATAAATAGCAGTAACCTTAAGGTTACCAACGCTGAAGGGCTCGCCGGTTGCAAAATCAACCTTTGCGTTCTCAAGTCTGAGATCAACAACCTTTGCAGGTGAAGTACGCCAATCGTCGTTGCCCTGCTTGTCGGTGATCTTAAGCTCGGATACTGCAATGTAAGGACCTTCTGCATTAGCGGTATTGTTATGGAATGTTACACCGCCAAACTGTAAGCGATAATCAAATACACTCTTACCATAAACGTTACCCTTGTTGGAATCGTTATTGGAGAGGCTCAAGCGTCTGGTTGAAAGCTTAATGTGGTTCCAACCTGCCTGCATTACCTGAGTACCTGCTGCAACACCGTCAATATCGGTTGTTGTAGTAATCTCAGTTGTGTATACCCAGGTCTCTTCTGCAAAGGTAGATACTTCATTACCGTATGCACCGGGTGCATAGAAACGCATGGAGAAGTTTGAAAGCTTTGCGGGATCATCAACATAAAGCCAGGTATCTACAAAATACTCGGTTGCTGCAAGCTTATCAGGATTGATTGCGTAGTTCTTCATGGGAACACCGAAACCTGACTTTCTTGCGCCTGTGAACTTTGCAGCATAAGCTGTTGCACTCTGTCCACCGAAGCCTGTGCCAAGATCTGCAGTATTAACGATAGCAGCATTCATATCTGCCATTGTTTCGTCATTGATGAGTGTGGGTAACATATCGTCAACGCTCTTTTGAGCAGTAGCGTCGGTGATGTCACCTGCATAACCGGCCTGATCATACTCGCCCTCTGCGTTACGGATGGAGAAGTCTGCAATAGCTACTACTTCGCCCTCGTTTGCATGGTGGCTGTAAAGGGTCATACCACCGATGGTGTTGGTGATAAGCATGTTCTCATAGCCGTATCTTGCGGGGTGGTTCATGTTTGTACCGTAGTCTCTGTCGAGGTTCTTGAGGTAAATACGGAGGTGGTTCCAACCCTGCTGTGCAGACTGTGTACCCTCGGTAAGATCATCTATATCGCACCTTGAAGTACCGCCCTCGGTAAGAAGTTTACCATATGAGAAGGTCTCGATACATGACTGAGCACCGCCTGCGGGATGTGAATATGCTGCAAAGAGTGTCTCAAGTGAGAGAAGCTGGATAATGTGAAGTGCACTCATATCTCCAAGATATACCCATGCATCTAAATAGTACTCATCGGTCTCACCGGTGGGAACGTTAGCGTTTGCATAGATCTTGGGATATACAACACCAGCCTTAACTACGTTGGGAAGTACAGCCTTTCTTGCAACACCTTCGGTTCCAAGATATGCATCGCTTGCAAGGTCAGCATCTGCTGAGATGTTTACCTTTGAAGTGTTGTTAACGTATGCAGAGTTCTTAACTACGCTGTCGTTCTGAACGGTTGAGTAGTTAACGCCGTTGTCAAACGGATACCATGCAAAATCGTTGATGCCGATCTCGATGTCTGAACCGGGGTTGAAGATAAACTGGAAGTAGTTGATCTTGGTGTAATCGGGGTTCTCATAAGTATCTGCACAACCTACGCGGTAACCCATGGGGTTAGGCTCTCTTGTGTCGATGTGCCAGTTGATATCATATGTAGGAATAATGAATCTTACATAGTTCCACTGATCGTTGATAAGATATCTGCCGGCTGCCTGGGGGCCAAATGCGAATCTGATTGCCTGCTTGTTGGGTGCGCCGTTTGATGAAATATCAAGTGCGAAGTTACCCAACTGGCTGAAGTCAGTTGCCTTGATCCAGAAACCGATGTAACCGTTGGTCATATCGATAGGAGTATCAAGAGTAGTGCTGAGAGTATGAGTTCCAAGGGTACCTGCAGCAGGAGCGCCTGTGTTGAATACGGTTGCATAACCGTTGTTTACAGAAGGATCATCATCCTTGCTGACAAACTGGAAATCAACACTTGCAGCGTCATACCTAGGAGTCCAAGTAAGCTCATTTGTGGTGAATGCAGTATAGCCGGTTGACTCGGTCTCTGCTGAAGCAGATACAATACCGGTGATAGCAAACATACTTACTACCATTAATACTGCGAGAATTAAGCTTAACGCTTTTTTCATGATTGTTTTCTCCTTTCAAATTAACACGCCTTTTTTTATTCTCGGGTCCATTGTGTTTACCGTTTCGGCGGGCATACGCCAACATCTGACCTGATGACGCTGCAAAAACGAGGATTAAGCCGCCGCAGTCGCCTGCTTTGGACGCCCAGCGGCTCCGGCCGCTCTCCCCGTATGCGCCCCATTTGCAATAAATGCATACACCTAGGACCCGACAAAAAATCGGGCATATCCTTTAGCATCGAAGAGGTATTGGACACCTCTCCCGATACACAAATATAATAACAAAACAAAAGCATAAAGTCAATGGATTTTAGGCAATTTTACCCTGTAAAATAATTCTTGTTGAGTATTTTTGTTATTTTATACAAATTAAAACCAATTCAACCTCAAAATACGACAAAAAAGGGTCAAAAAAACAAATTCCCATAAAAAGTTTATGGGAATTTATATCATATTCCGAGAAGCTGTAGTGCTACTCCCGATATTACCGCTGTAAAATACAGTATTGCGATTATCATAAGGTTTTCTCTTTTGGAACGGTTGGTTTTTATCAGCACCGCAACACCTATACCCGCACCCGAGCATAATCCTGCGACCGCAGCACCAAAGGATAACGCACCCTCAATATAAAGCTCGGTAAGTATTATGGAGGAGGCGCAGTTCGGAATAAATCCGACAACCGCCGTGATAAAGGGCATATACCAGCTTGAACCGATATCTGAAAGAAGGGATGATACCCTTTCCTCCCCTACCGTTTCAAATACAGCACCAAATATCAGGTTTATAACGAATATAAATATTACGATCCTTACGGTATGGTAAACTGCCGAACGGAATATTCCGCCCTCTTCATCACATCCGCAGTTTTCGCAAAGATCAATCTCCTTTTTCTTAAAGCCTGTCAGCTTTAATACGACATCAACCGCAAAACCTGCGACAAGAGCTATTATGAATTTGGATAAAAGCAGCTTCCAGACCTGCCCGACGCTTTGCGGATCTGACACCATAAGCAAAACCGCTTCATCGGAGGTGGACAAAAAGACGGCGATGACCGTACCTACCGAAACCAGCCCCGTAGCGTACAGGTTTGCAATGGAGGCAGAAAAACCGCACTGCGGAAAAAGTCCGAGTGCCGAGCCTATGACCGGCCCTGCCCTGCCTACACGTTTCATTGTCTTTTCCATTTTTTCGGAGGCCTTGTTTTCGATGAATTCCATCAAAAGATAGGCAAGGAACAAAAACGGTATAAGCTTTGCGGTATCAACAAGTGAATGCAAAACGATATGCCACACGGTATGTAGTAATTCCTGCATATAAAACCTCCTGAAATGTAATGTAGATATTATACACTTACAATATACAACTGTCAAATAATTTTGACGGTTGAACAAACCAAAGTTTTGTTATATAATGTTTAGCAACGAAAGGAGTGTGAAAATATGGAGATACTTGCTCCCGCAGGTGACAGAGCTTCACTTGAAGCGGCAATAAAAAGCGGTGCGGATGCGGTGTATTTCGGTGCAACGGATTTCAACGCACGAAGGAACGCCGACAACTTTACAAAAGATGATTTTTGCGAGGCACTTTTATACTGTAAAAAAAGCGGAGTAAAGAGCCATATTGTTTTAAACACCCTTTTAAAGGATGATGAAATACCGTCGGCGGTTGAAACTGCGGTGTTTGCCGCAGAGCACGGTGCCGATGCGTTTATTGTTCAGGATGCGGGTCTTGCCCTTATATTAAAGGAAAGAATGCCCGAAATTCCGTTACACGCATCAACGCAGATGACGGTTCATTCAAAGGACGGACTACTGTATGCCAAAAATATGGGTTTTGATCGCGTGGTACTCTCACGCGAGCTGTCCTTAAAGGAGATCGAGGACCTGTGTCAGACCGCAAAAGAGATAGAAATTGAGCTTGAAGTATTTATTCACGGCGCACTTTGTATGTGTATGTCGGGTCAATGCTACCTTTCATCAATGATAGGAGGCAGAAGCGGTAACAGAGGTCTTTGCGCACAGCCCTGCCGTCTTCCCTTTAAAACACCAGAGGGATATGAATACTCCCTGTCATTAAAGGATATGAGCCATCTAAACCAAATACGCCAACTTGAAAATATGGGTGTCTGCTCCTTTAAGATAGAGGGCAGGATGAAGGATGCCGAATATGTGGCGGCGGCGGTAACGGCGGCAAGGATGTCACGAGATACGGGAATCGTTTCGGATGAAATGAACACCCTGCTTTGCTCGGCTTTTTCAAGGTCGGGATTTTGTGAAGGATATCTCACCGGCAAACGTATCAATATGTTTGGAATACGTACCGAAAGGGACACCGCCCTTACAAAAGAGGTTCAAAACTCTATACACGATTTTTACCGACGCGAGTTTCAACGCATCGGTGTGGATATGACATTTGTCTGTCAAAAAAACAGCGCCGCAATACTTACCGCATCCGACTGCTCATTTACGGTTACGGTATACGGTGATATAGCACAGGACAGTAATACACGTCCGTTAACACCCGACCTTGCAAAAGAGAAGCTGTCGAAGCTAGGCGGTACCCCCTATTTTGTAAAAAGCTTTGCTGCGAACATTGAAGAGGGGGCGTATCTTCCCATTTCGTCCTTAAATGCTTTAAAAAAACAGGCAATAGAACAACTGTCGGCAAAAAGGTCGGAGATTCCCGTTTTGGAAATTAAGGATTCCGTTTCAAGACCCGAAGGTCATCAAAAAAGCGCACCCGTAATCAGAGCAAGGTTTAATAATGTTTTACCGAAGGACCTTTCGGGTGTTTCAAGGGCATATCTACCGTATTCAAGCAGTGACACCCTTTTTAAGCAGCTGACAGAAAGCGGTGTCGCAGCGGGTGTAGAGCTTCCACGAGCACTTTTTGGAAATAACGATGCCCTCAAAGACCGTCTTATGCATCTTAAAAGTATGGGTGTAAATTTTGCCTTGTGTGAGGGTATGGCTCAACTGACACTTGCAAAAAGCTTGGGTTTTGAGTGCGATCTGGGAATGTTCGGTCAGATAATGAACTCCTACTCCTGTCTTTCAGCAAAAAATCAGGGTGCTTCAAGTATTATTGCCTCCTTCGAGGCAACCGTGGAGCAGATAAACTCCCTTTGCTCTCCCGTATCCGTCGGATATGTAGGCTACGGATATATACCGCTTATGATGACAAGATGCTGTCCGTTAAAAAACAGCCGCGACTGTAAAAGCTGTAACGGAGATCATCTTACCGACCGCAAGGACAAGCGTTTCTTTGTGAAATGCCGTGACGGTGTAAGTGAGCTGTTTAACTGTGTTCCGCTTGAAATGTGCAATAAGCAGTCGCAGTTTGACACCGATTTTGTTCTGCTCTACTTCACCTTTGAAAATGAAGCAGAAATACAAAAAGAGCTGACCGATTGGAAAAACGGTCACACCCTCCGTGACGAATTCACCCACGGTCTTTACTACCGCGGAGTATTATAAATCAAAAAGCAGGACGAAGCTTAGGGATTTGCGATTAGGGACGAAATCGGTTTTGGAACCAAATTTTGTCCTACCGCTTTGCCTTCACCCTTGTAAGACACAAAGTATTACTGCGGGTTCCAGGCTTTGCGAATAGAACAAAATTTTCGGTTACAAAACTGTGTACACCTAAAAAAGATAAATTTTTAGTAGTATAAAAGGCAAAAACCTGCGGTAACGCTGTCGCGTACCGCAGGTTTTTAACACATTAGACTGCAAAAATTTGCTTTTTTAGGCGGTTTATCCCTAACCGCAACTCCCTTTATCGTCCTGTTTTTTAATGTGTAAAATCTTTAAAGGAGTTACCGAGGTAATCAAAAAAGCTCTGCACCGCAGGAGAACAATCCTCCTTTTCGCTTATGACTATATTTCTTTTGCACTCGGGTGAGGATATTTCTAAAAGCACAGCATTTTCGCCGTCTAATCTTCCCCACGAAAACTCCGGCCAGAAGCCAACGCCGATATTAGCGGATATCATATTTTTGACCGCCGCAAGATTGTCACTTTCAAATACCACCTTTGGCACAAATCCGCTCTGCTGACAGAATTTATCGCAGATGTACCTTAACTGTTTTGATCCCATAAGACATATAAAGTCCTCGTTTTTCACCTCTTCAAGTGAAATACTCTTCCTGGCTGAAAAGGGGGAGTCTATCGGCACGGCAAGAAATATGCGCTCGGTTATGATCTCTCTTCTGCCCTTTTGGTTTATGTTCTTTGAAAAGGTTTCGGTGGAAATAATAATGTCCGCATCCGCATCGTTATCGCCCTGCGACATTTTAAATATTATATCGGGGTTTTGCTTTTTATATCGGGTAAGCATCTTTGCAACCGTGTAGGATGCCGCCCTTGCGGAAATTCTGATGGTGTTATTTTCGTTGCCCCGCAGTTTTTCAAGCTCTTCGGGTATAGAGTCAAACTCCTGAAGTATCTTTGAAAGCTTATCCTTAAGATATACTCCGTAGGGCGTTAGCTTTATGTTTCTTCCCGATGTTTCAAAAAGCGGCACCCCGAGTGTTTTCTCCAGTCTGCGCACCGACTGTGTAAGGGCGGGTTGGGCTATATGCAATCTTTCTGCCGTTTTGGTAACGTGACAGGTGTTTGCAAGTTCTAAAAAGTATCGTATCTGTGTAAGTTCCATTCATAACCTCTAAATTATTGATTTTTAACAAATTATATATTGGACATTATCCATTGTCAAGAGTATAATACCCTTGGAGGCGAGATTATGAACAGTCTTTTTGAAACGGTGATGCTTATATGCTTTGGCATCTCCTGGCCTATTTCACTTATAAAGCATTATAAAGCAAAAACCGCAAAGGGAATGAGCCTGATGTTTATACTCCTTATAATTACGGGATATATTTCCGGTATTGCGGCAAAGCTTATCTCACACAGTTTTTCGGGTCTTGTAGCAACAGTTTATATGCTTAACGTCACCATGGTGGTTCTTGATCTTGCCGTTTACTTTATAAACCGTCATAAAGACCATATTAATACACACACTATCTAATCATAGTTCTGTCTTCGGGAGGCCCTCCCCTCCCAAAACAAAAGCACCGATTTTAAAAAATCGGTGCTTTTAAATTTAGTTTTTGGATTTAATGATCTTTTCGATCTCTTCCATAAAGGAGCTGACATCCCTGAACTGACGGTAAACAGATGCGAAACGGACATATGCGACCTCATCAAGATTACGAAGCTTTTCCATTGCAAGCTCACCGATCTTTGTAGTGGTGATCTCACGGTCAAGGGAATTTTGTAAGGAGGTCTCGATCTCTGTTACTGCCTTTTCGATCTGATCGACCGAAACGGTACGCTTTTCACAAGCACGAAGGATACTGTTAAACAACTTGTTACGGTCAAATACCTCACGGGATTTATCCTTTTTAACAACTACCAAAGGAAGACTTTCGATAATTTCATATGTAGTAAAACGCTTGGTGCATTCAAGGCACTCTCTTCTACGGCGAATCTTTTCGCCCTCCTCGGTAGGACGGGAATCAATAACCTTGCTTTCTTCAAAACCGCAATACGGACACTTCAAAAAAATCACTCTCCTAAAGTTACTTTTGTAATTATAACATATTGTATTTTTTCATTGCAAGTGTTTTTTGTGATAAAATTACAATTTCTGGTTATTTTGGGTGAAATTGGACTATATTTTGTGCTTTTTTACTAAAAATTGCAGGATTTTCAACACCAAATCACCACCTAAAAGGACTATAATTAGGTAGAAAAAATAACAATTGGTGATTTATTATGAAAATTATTAAAAAATTGTATAGCTACTACCACTCTCTTTCAAATATGAGTGTTTTGCTTTTAACGGTGGGACTTGAGCTATCGCTGATACTTTACATACTAGCCCTTTTGATATGTAATTTATCATTTTTAGGTGATGTTCCGTTTTCGGTATCTACCGAGCTTTCAACCAGTGCAACGGCAGTAATGATATTTTCCTTCATATTTGCCCCCATCACCGATGCAATAATAAAATGTGATATTAAGGAATAAAAAAAGCGAAGTCAAAAGACTTCGCTTTTATTTTGTAGGAAATTATTTTGCCTGTTTTGCTGCCTGCTTTGCGGCCTTTCTGGTCTTGTAACCTGCCCAAAGGGGTGAAGCAAGGAAAACAGATGAGAAGCAACCTGCTACGATACCGATAGCCATAGGTACGGTGAAGGACATAATGGAGGTGATACCTCTCATATAGCAGACCACCGAAACAACTGTGACTGCCACAAATGTGGTAGCAGATGTGATGAGGTTTCTCATAAATGTCTGATTTACAGATATATCAACAACCTCTTCAAGGGTCTTTGATTTGCCGTACATACGCTTGTTCTCACGGATACGGTCGTAGATAACGATGGTACCGTTAAGCGAGTAACCGAAGAGTGTAAGTACAACTGCGATAAAGTTATCGTCGATATCAAATCCGAATACCGAGTAACAACAGAAGGCAATGATGATATCGTGTAAAAGTGCCAAAAGTGCAAATCCTGCAGCCGATACACCGCCTATCTTTCTGAAGCGGAGACCAACATAGATGGTAACAAATATCGCACCGAGACCTGCTGCAAAGAGACACTTGATGAAGAAGCCCTTACCAACGGTGGGGTCAACAGCATTGGACTGTGCAACCTTTATACCGTTTGCCTCATACTTTTTCTCCATTTCATCGTTGAACTTTGAAACGTTATCATTAGAAACTGCTGCGTTTTGAACAAGCTCTACGGTAAGCACCTGAGTGTCACCCGCAACATTTGAGGATTTGGTTACTCTTACGCTTGAACCAAAGGTGGTTTCTGCAAGAGCCTTTACATCTGCATCGTTAATATCACCGGTATAGTTATAGGAGATGATGGTACCACCTGCAAAGTTGATTGAAAGGTCGGTTCCAAAAATTACGGTGCTGCAAAGAAGACCTGCAACTATTACGACTGCCGCAATTATAAGGCATGTCTTTCTGATTTTGATAAAACTAATACCCTTCATTATTTTGCACCTCCATAAAGCCATGATTTACGAAGGAATTTATACCTTGTAGCGCTCTTGAGCATTGCTCTTGAAGCCCAGACACCCATAACGAAGTTAAAGATAATACCGATAAGAAGGGTAAATCCGAATGAGTAGATGGAGCCTGTGATGTTGTTAGCGATGGCAAGACCGGGGATAAGACCGATTGTGTAGTTGTAAAGGGTCATAAAGGGCCAGAGTATCTTTGACCAGATACCACCTGTGGGACCGAATACACCCATAAGTATGGCTGCAACAATGATGGTGGTGATGTTACCGTCAAAGATTGCCCAGAAGGAGCTGCCAAAGCCTGTGGTTATAGCTCCGTCAACGGTCTTACCGCGTCTGAGCTCTTCCTTGATACGCTCATTGGTAATAACGTTAGCGTCAACACCCATACCGATAGAAAGGATGATACCTGTAATACCGGGGATGGTAAGTGTGAAGGAATCAAAGCCCGAAACAAAGCCTGAGGTACAAGCAATGATACCTGCTACCTGACCTAAAAGTGCGATGCAGGAGATAAGACCGGGAAGTCTGTAAAGAACAATAAGCATAAGACAGATAGCTGCAAAAGCGATAACACCTGCAATAAGCATACTGTTAAGTGAGTCTGCACCGAGTGTGGGGCTTACTACTCTGAGTGAAGCATTATCAACGGTAAGTGCGAAGGGAAGAGCACCGGATGAAATCTGGTTTGCAAGGGTGGATACCTCTTCGTATGTAAAGTTACCGGTAATGATTGCCTGACCGTCGGTAATTGCGTTTTGTACGGTGGGAGCCGAGATCATATTCTTATCCATCCAAATTGAGATGGTGCCCTTTGATGAAGCAAGTCTTTCGGTTGCAGAAGCAAACTTTGACTTACCTGCACTTGAAAGGGTAAGACCGACACAATAGCTTCCGTCCTCCTGATTTACCTGGGGAACAGCCGCCTCAACATCATCACCCTTTAAGATGATCTTGCTTTCGTCGTACTCCGAACCCTCGATAAATGTAAGAACTGCGCTTGTGCCAAGTTCCTCTACCGCCTTGGTGGGATCATAATCCTCTTCGTCTGATTGCCAAGGGAAGCGAACGATTATCTGCTTCTCCTCACTGTCGGTATAGACTTCATAGTCGGTAATATTTGCACCGACAAGACGGGTGGTAATGACAGATTCTGCAGAATTCATCATTTCATCAGTAACAAGACTGATATCATAATCAGGAGTGAATACTGCCTCTACACCGCCCTGAATGTCGATACCCCAGCGGATATCGTTTGCACTCTTAGTATAGATGGTCCCCTTAGCACCGTAGTATGAGCTAAAGCCGAAGAATGAGGCATAGCTAAACAGTGCGATAAGAAGAACGACTATTATTAAGGTGCGTTTCTTTGCCTTTTTCATTAACGTTCCTCCGTTTTAATGGAATTAACAGGTAAAAGCGGATATAAAATTCCACTTCACCTTATGATTATAGAAGATTTGACCATAAAAGTCAACAAATATGTAACTTGAATTACCTACTTTAACAATTTTTCGACAGAAGCAAGCTTTACGCAGACACAAAACAGCTCCATTGCCTTTGAAAGTTCGTCACAGGTGGGATATGTGGGAGCGATTCTGATATTGCGGTCTTTGGGGTCGATACCGTAGGGATAGGTGGAGCCTGCAGATGTCAGGACAAGACCTGCATCCTTACAAAGCTGACATACCCTCTTTGCACATCCTTCAAGTGTATCTACGCTTATAAAGTATCCGCCTCTGGGCTCGGAATAAAAGATTATATCCATTCCGTCAAGGGTCTTGAGCTTTTCCATAACTATCTTAAAGCGGGGCTTTATAAAGGTAGCCATCTTTTCCATATGAGCCTCAACACCTGCAAGATCCTTAAAGAACCTTACGTGGCGGAGCTGATTTAATTTATCGGGGCTGATGGACTGAATATTCATACGTGAGTTCAACATCTTTATGTTATTCTCACTTGCAGCCATAGCCGCAATACCTGCGCCGGGGAAGGATATTTTTGAGGTGGACATAAACATAAAGACCATATCCTCACTACCCATTTTTACGCACTCGTCATAAAGTGACAAAAGGGTATCCTTTTTGGTGCGGAAGTGGTGGGCACAGTATGCATCATCCCAGAAAATTCTGAAGTCCTTTGCGGCGGGCTTGAGTGCTGCAAAGCGGCGTACCGTTTCATCCGAATATGTAAGACCCTGGGGATTTGAGTACATGGGAACACACCAGATGCCCTTTACCCTCTTATCGTTATTTACATATCTTTCAACCTCATCCATATCCGGTCCGTCGGGGGTCATTTCAATAGGAATCATACGGATACCGAAATACTCGGTGATCTTGAAATGACGGTCATAACCGGGAACGGGACAAAGGAATATGTTTTCTTCGTTAAGCATCCAGGGACCTTCGCCAAAGCCCATTGTCATACCCTGGCTTACGGTATCAAACATCATTGTAAGGGAGGAGTTTCCGCCTGCGATGATGTTCTTTTCATCCATATCAAGTATCTCGCCCAAGAAACGCCTTGCCTCGGGAATACCGTTTAAAATACCGTAGTTACGGTAATCCATATTTGCTTCGCCCACGAAATCCACATCGCTGCCCATAATATCAAGCATAGGGTTTGTAAGGTTCAACTGCTCGTTCGAGGGTTTTCCTCTGGACATATCAAGCTTTAGGCCCAGCGCCTTAAAGTCCTCGTATTCCTTTTTGTACTCTTCTTTTAAGCGTAAAAGCTCGTCAATCGACAAAGAAGCTAACTTTTCCATACACAAAAGACCTTTCCGAAAATAAGTTTAAATATACCCAATTATTATATTATAAATTCGTCTTGAGGGCAACAGTTTTTTGCCATTTTTTTGTTTAAAGATGTATTTTTTCGCAATTTATCTCATCAGACAAAAATTCTTTTATCTTATCCTTATCATCAAGGCAGGAATATGCCACCAAAAGCTTAGCATAAGCCGTCTCAATGGTGGTTCCGTACAAAAAGGATATCCTGTCTTTATTTAAGCCTGCATACTCCCCTACCTTGCCTAAGGATTCATATATCTCGCCGCAAAGCCTTGAGGGAGAAAAATAGACATCGGCACCTGCACTTAATGCCCGATCTATCATTAAAAACACCGAATTTTCACCTTCGGCACATACAGTGCCCGAATGGTACGTGCCGTGAAGCACCGCCGAAAAGCGAGAATAGTCTATTGCCGAATAGTTTATTCCGACATACGGGGTGATGCACAAAACGCAGTCACTAAGTCTGACATTATTAATATTCAGGTATGCCTTTTGGCTTTTTGTACCCTTATTTACAAGATCAAAATACCCTTTGCAGTTTTGCATATCTATATCGGTGATATCCACCGCACCCATACTGTAAAAATCCTCCGAATAATTTTTGCACTGTTCAAGGCGGGAGGCAAGGTGCAGGTACACCTTTTGGTCGGATATATTTTTATATACGGCATAAACACCGGGGGTAATTCCCATAGCAATACACTCTGCCGCATATCTGAAATTGTCTGCGGCATTGGAGCTTTCGTCACTTATGCGTTTGTTTGCCGACACAAACAAAACGGGTATGTCGGTATTGTGAAGAAGCATCGAAAAAAGAGAGGTGCTAAATGCGAGGGTATCGGTGCCGTGTGCGATTATTACTCCGTCGTAGGCTTGGCTTTTTATATATCTTTTGTAGGTATCAATAATAATGTTGTACCCATTTACCGACATATTTTCACTTAATATGCCAAGGTTTTCGGTGGGAGTAAATCTTACCGTATTTTTATAAGGTGAGGATGAATCCAAGAAGCTTTGAATTATTGCGGTTTTTGCCTTTTCGGTAACATCCAGTCTGCCCTTTTGGTTAATCTCGGTACATATGGTACCGCCTGTGAGTATCAGCAGAATATTTTTCATAATTCTCCTTATTTAATAACGGGAGTAATCAAAGGTTACTCCCGTTATACGTTTAACAGTTATTGAGTTTGGTATCAAGTATCTGCTTGATAACGGCAGGGTCACCTGCTCCGCGAAGCTGCTTCATACATGCTCCGAAA
>JAFUPP010000033.1 GCA_017481115.1 Clostridia bacterium
CGCCGAGGGCGACGGAATATCCGCATCCAACTACCTGCAGATAATGAAGGGAAGCTTCAATATAGTTACGGGCGGCGGATATGAAAACGGACAAAAACAGACCTCTGACAACTGGGGTCAGCCCGGAGGACAGATGGGCGGAGGTCATATGGGCGGCGGAATGCGTCCCGGTCCCCGTACCGCAGAGCCCACCGCGGCAACCGTCACCGAAACCACCACCGACGATGCCTCCGATTCCATCAAGGGATTAAAGGCGGGAGGAAGCCTACTTATTGCCGACGGCAGTTTTACTATAAACTCCGCAGACGATGCAATACATTCAAACCTTTCGGTCACCATAAAGGGCGGAGCCTTCAATATAAAAACGGGTGACGACGGAGTTCATTCGGACGAGACACTTGCCGTTTCGGGAGGAAGCATCACCATTACCCAAAGCTATGAAGGTCTTGAAGGACTGCATATTGCCGTTTCGGGCGGAAGCGTTACCCTTACTGCACGTGATGACGGTCTTAATGCCGCAGGCGGTACCGATCAAAGCGGATTCGGAGGAGACCGCGGCGGAGATATGTTCGGCGGCAAGGGAGGAATGTCAAGCGGCAACGGTTCAATAGTCATTTCTGGAGGAACGCTTAACATTACCGCATCGGGTGACGGAATAGATGCCAACGGAACGCTGGAAATAAAGGGTGGTACGACCACCGTTACGGGTCCCACTCAGGGTGATACAGCAACCCTTGACTACGACAGATCCGCTACCATCTCGGGCGGAACGTTTATCGGAACGGGCGCACAGGGAATGGCGCAGACCTTCTCGGAATCTTCACAGGGAGTTATTTCGGTTTCGGTCGGCAACGGTGCGGCATCAACAAAAATCACACTCAAGGATAAAAAGGGAAATGTCATAATCGACCATACCCCCTCACTAAACTACGCAATAGTGATACTTTCCTCTCCCAACATAAAGTCGGGTGAGACCTATTCACTCACCGTCGGCAGCTATACCGCCGATGTAACCGCAAATTGATTTTAAACACCTCAGAGCTTTGCTTTGAGGTGTTTTTATTGACTTTAAATATAATATATTTTATAATTAATAAGATATTTATGAAAGGTGGGTCGGTATGCAAGGGTATGAAGAATTAAAGGGTACCGTGCTGTCGGTGACCTACCGAAACGAGCAAAACGGCTATGCCGTAGTGCTTATAAAATGCGAGGGCGAAACGGTGACCGTAACGGGAATACTGTCGGGTGTTTCAAGCGGTGACGAGCTTGTATTGCAGGGCGGATGGAAGACCCACAAGGTCTACGGAATGCAGTTCGAGGCAAAAAGTGTGCAGATATTACCGCCTCATTCCATAGAAGGAATACTCAGATATCTTTCGTCGGGTGTAATAAAGGGTGTCGGCAGAGCAACCGCACAGCTGATCGTCGAGCGTTTTGGCGAAAATACCCTGCAGGTGATAGAAAAGGAGCCCTCACGCCTTGCACAGATAAAGGGTATTTCCGAGTCAAAGGCAGAAAAAATTTCCGAAGCCTTTCGCAGTCAGTACGGCTTAAGGGAGGTTATGAACTTCTTTTCGGCGTACGGAATACTTCCCATAGATGCGGCTCGTATCTTTAAGGTCTACGGGGTGGATGCCCCCGAAATTATACGCTCAAATCCGTATCTTTTGTGCCGTGAACCTATCGATATACGCTTTGATATAGCCGAAATGATAGCAAAGAAAGAGGGGATAGAGTCCAATAATGTTTACAGGGTTATGAGTGCGGTGCAGTATGTACTGCGTCACAACCTCACAAACGGACATACCTGTATTCCCCGCGATAAGCTAATTACCGTAACCAACGGTATTTTAGAGGTCAATAATGACGATATAGATATTGCAATAGATAATCTGGTTGCAAGTGATGAGCTTACGGCATTTGATATATCGGGCAGGGAGTTTGTGGCACTTACCGAATACTACAGGGCAGAGAGGTATATTGCCACCCGTCTTTTGATGCTTATGAACTTCCCCTTTTCGGATATCGGCAGTGTATCAAAAGAGATAGAAAGGCTTGAAAAACGGCTTGAAATAAACTACGAGAGTCTTCAGAAAGAGGCAATAGAATATTCACTCAAAAAGGGCCTTTTGGTGCTGACGGGCGGACCGGGAACCGGTAAGACCACCACATTAAAGGGCATTATCGACATAATGGAGCAAAAGGGCTTAAAGGTAGCCCTTGCCGCACCTACCGGAAGAGCCGCCAAGCGTATGCAGGAGCTAACAGGCAGGGAAGCCAAGACCATTCACCGTCTTTTAGAGGTACAGTGGGATGAGCGTGACAGACAGTATTTTGCCAAAAATGAGGATAATCTTTTAAAGGCGGATGCGGTAATTATCGATGAGATCTCAATGGTGGACGCACGTCTTTTCGAGGCTCTTTTGAGGGCGATGAATTTTGGCTGCAGACTTATTTTGGTAGGTGATATTTGTCAGCTTCCGAGTGTGGGTGCAGGTAATATCATCGGTGATATAATCGACAGCTGCCGTATCCCCGTAGTCACACTGCAAAGCATATTCCGTCAGTCGCAGACAAGCGCCATAATCACTAACGCTCACAAGATAGTAAAGGGCATAATGCCCGACCTTTCGGTTAGGGACAAGGACTTTTTCTTTATCGAACAGCCAAATCCCACCGCCGCCGCAACACTTGTCACCGACCTTTGTGTAAACCGTCTGCCCAAGGCATACGGATATGACAGCTTTGAGGATATTCAGGTGCTTTGTCCCTCCAAAAAGCTTGGAACGGGCACCTTTACCGTCAACAATAAGCTCCAAAAAGAGCTTAATCCCCCATACGAAACCAAACCCCAGTTAAACTACGAGGGATATACACTCCGTCTGGGTGACAAGGTAATGCAGGTCAAAAATAACTATGAGATACCCTTTGTAAGACCCGACGGAAGTGAAGGAAGCGGAGTGTTTAACGGCGATATCGGAATTATACGCCGATTTGATTCGAAAAGCGGAGAGCTTTTTGTGGAGTTTGATGACCGCACCGCAAAATATGCCTTTGATCAGACGGGCGACCTTGAACTTGCCTATGCCGTAACGGTGCACAAAAGCCAGGGAAACGAATACCCGTGCGTTATTATTCCGCTTACGGCGGTACCTACTCCGCTATGCTTTCGCAACCTCATTTATACCGCCGTTACAAGAGCAAAAAAGCATCTTATCATTGTCGGAAGTGCATCGGTGCTTGAGAAAATGGTTGAAAACGACCGAAAGACTTTAAGATATACCGCACTTTGCGGTCTTTTAAGGGAGGGGCAGATAAACCCCTAAAAGTTACAAAACTGTAACATCTACACCCTTGTATTTTAAGATAATATTTAGTATAATTTATGTATTAATGAGTTTGGAGAGTGAAACCTTTGCGTGCAACCATTGGAATAGACATAGGCTCCGACAGGATCCGTATATATTCAGGTCATTCAATCGTGCTTGATGAACCCTCCTGCATAGCCGTCAAGGTCTATTCGGGTGAGCCGGTTGCCTTCGGGCAAAAGGCAAGGGATATGATAGGTAAAACGGGTGAAAATGTATCCGTTATCAATCCTATTCAAAGGGGCGTCATAACCGAATACGAAGAGGCACTTATGCTTATAAAGGAATATTTGGGCAGAGTATGTAAAAACAAGATGATAAAGCCCAAGGTGCTTTGCAGTATGCCCAGCGGTCTTTCTGCGGTTCAGATGCGTTCCATAATACGTGCAGTAAAGGCGGCGGGTGCAAGAACGGCTGCACTTATAGAATCTCCCATAGCCCTCGCGGTAGGATTGGATCTTGACTTTTCCACCCCGCACGGCACCGTAGTTGTGGATGTCGGCGCAGGTACTACCGATGTTGCAGTGCTTTCCCTTGGCAGACTTGTTCAGTGTGCAAGTGCTAAAACCGCAGGCTGTGATTTTGATGATGCGATCGTAAAATACGTCAGAAAAAAGCACAACATAGTCATTGGTGAAATGACCGCCCGAAGAATAAAAGAACAGATAGGTTGCATCAGTAAAAGAAACATTGAAATAGGAATGACCGTAAAGGGCAACAGCATCTATACCGGTCTTCCCATAAGCTTTGAGATAACCGCAAATGAGGTTTGCGAGGCCTGTGAGGATGTTTATTCCCTTATGGTCAAGGCAATACGCGAGGTGCTTGAAAGAACACCTCCCGAGCTTGTTTCGGATGCCGCCAATGACGGTATATATCTTACCGGCGGCGGAATGCTCATTCACGGCTTTGAAAAAAGACTTGGTGAGGAGCTTTCTACCAAGATAAAAACGGTGCCCGATCCCATCAACACCGTAGCAAGAGGAACGGGTGTGGCTTTGGGCAATGCAAAGTATTTCTCAAAGGGCGGCGACTACCGTTACAGAAATTTAGGCGAACTTATTCTTGAATAGGGTTTTTGATAATGGAACAAATTTTTGATGTTGCGGTCATAGGCGGCGGCGCTTCGGGAATGACGGCGGCAATATCCGCCAAGCGTACCGCACCGCAAAAAATGGTTGTGGTGTTAGAGGCATTATCCCGCGTGGGTAAAAAGCTTCTTACAACCGGCAACGGTCAGTGTAATCTTTCAAATTCGGGTGTGCTGGATAATCGTTATCACGGCTCATCCGATTTTGCGTTAACCACCCTGAAAAATGCACAAAACCGAGTAAATTACCTGTTTGATTCTCTTTCGGTCGAGCTTTTTGAGGACCAAAGAGGAAGGGTATATCCGTATTCAAGACAGGCATCGGCGGTGCTGGATGCACTTCGGTTTGAGATGGAAAAAACAGGTGTGGAGGTAATATGCGACTGCGTTGTTTTGGATGTTTCAAAAAAGGGAAGTAAATTTATAATCAAGACCAAGACCGACACCCTATACGCAAAGAGCGTTGTGTTGGCAACGGGCGGCAAGGCGGCGGCCAATCTTGCTGAAACGGGATATAACATAGCCAAAAGCTTCGGTCATAAAATAACACCGCTTTCCCCCGCAATAGTTCAGTTAAAAACCGATACCCAAAGGATAAAAGCCCTGAAGGGCATTAAGGTGGATGCAACACTTTCGGTAAAAAGACAGGGTAAAATCCTTGCCCGTTATACCGATGAGCTGCTTTTTACCGAGTACGGAATATCAGGTCCTGCGGTAATGCAGATATCAAGGGATGCTCAAAAGGGCGACGTGGCTGTGATCGATCTTTGCCCCGATATTCCCTATCAGACGGTTTGCGATATTTTGTTTGAAAGAAGAAAAAAGCTTGAAGAAAGACCGGTTTTGGAATTTTTGAACGGCTTTTTAAATAAACGTGTCGGTCAGACGCTTTGTAAAGAGTTTGATCGCCCATCCGTAAAGGCTCTTACCGATGCCGATATTAAAAAACTTGCCAACTCGGTAAAGGAGTTTTGTGTTGAAATAATCTCTAAAAAGGGATTTGACTCGGCACAGGTGACGGCAGGCGGTGTAGAAACAAGGGATGTTTCATTTAACTTTGAATCCAAGCTTTGTAAGGGACTTTACCTTACGGGTGAAATATTAAACGTAGACGGTGACTGCGGCGGATTTAATCTGCTGTTTGCCTGGATAAGCGGTCTTACCGCAGGAGAAAATGCAGTAAAATAAGGAGGAATGGGTATGAAAAGGCTAATAGCGTTACTACTGTTACTGTCCTTGACGGTAATGGCGGGTTGTACTCCTTTTTTTGCCCTTCCCAACGATACGATCAAGGCTCCCCGTACCACGGGTGAGTATGAGGAGATACAAAAGGCACTTATTTTAGCACTTGACGAGGATATTACTATGCAGTACCCAAAATGCAAGGGCACAAGTGCCGCCTTTACAACGGGTGATGTTGACGGTGACGGCGAGGGTGAGATACTTGCCTTTTACCGCCCCGTAAGCGTGTCCGCAACCCACATTAACATACTTAAAAGCATTGACGGAAGGTGGCAGTCTGTTGCCGATATAGAGCCGGTCGGATCGATGCTTGAAAGGGTGGAGCTTTGCGACCTTGACGGTGACGGAAGCGTTGAGATAATCACCGGCTGGAGCGTGTATGACTCCAAAAACTACGAACTTGCGGTGTTCAGCTTTAACGAGCAGTCGGTAACCCGTCGAATGACCGAAAAGTATACACAGTTTATGGTAAGCGACTATAACGGCGATCAAAATGACGAGATAGTCTTGCTGCTTTTGAATTCGGATGCCAAAACCTCGCAGATGCTTTTTTATAAGCTTACCGCAAATGAGACTACGGTAGAGGCATCCTGTCAGTTTAACGGCACCGTCACATCATACTCCGAAATATACGGGGTTGAGGCGGAGGACGGTATGTGCTATTTTGCCGATGGATTTATGGGTAACGGCATAGTTATTACCGAGGGGGTATTGTACCGCGATAATAAGGCTTTAAACATTATTGATAACTCCTCAAACGAAACTCCCTCAAAAACCTACCGCACCTTTGAAGCCAAGATAAAGCATATGGACGGTAAGCTTCTCATTCCCTTCGTAAGAGCGATGAACGAGGAGGGGGAGCGATTGCCTCAGCTTACGGCACAGCACAGTATTATTGATTGGTGCTACTATAACGGAGAAGAGTTTGTTACCGATTATGTATCCTACTACTGCCTTGACGGAAGCTATGAGATAATGTTTGAAGAGGAGTGGGAGAACAGGCTCAGCTGTTCCTACAATACCGAAACCAAGGAGCTTATCTTTTATGACATCAAGGATATGATGAACGAGGCATTTAAAATCACCGAGGTTGCTCTTCTGGAGGAAACCAACGATGTAGATGATCCCGAGAAATATGTCGACTCGGTAAGAATAAAAACGGGTGATATAAGTGCATATTTTCTTACCGTATCGGATGAAAATACACTCAATATTACAACCGAAACCATAAGACGAAACTTTATATACAGGGAGAATTGATATGAATAAAAGGGTACTTGTTGTGGAGGACGAAGCCTCTATCAGAGAGTTTATTGTAATCAATCTTAAACGCAGAGGCTATGAAACGGTGGAGGCGCAGGACGGCGAATCTGCACTTGAGATATTTTCTATCGACCGCGATTTTCAGATAGTGCTTTTAGATATAATGATGCCCGGCATTGACGGCATCAAGGTATGCCGCGAGATAAGAAGGATGGACGCAAATGTAGGTATTATAATGCTTACCGCCAGAACTCAGGACGTGGATAAGATACGCGGATTTAATCAGGGTGCGGATGACTACATAACCAAGCCTTTTTCACCGCCCGAGCTTATGGTCAGGGTGGATTCACTCTATCGCAGGGTGGAGCTTAGTATGATAAATGCCGAAAAGCAAAACGAAGCCCCCGAAACACTTACAAGCGGAGATCTTGTGCTTCATTTAAGACGCAGAAGACTTACAATGAACGGTGTTGAGATGGAGCTTACGCAGATAGAGTATCAGCTTTTAGAGTTCTTCTTTTCAAATCCCGATAAGGAGTTTACACGAGACGAGCTGCTTGAAAGGGTATGGGGAGCAAACTATGTCGGTCAGGACAAGATAGTCGATGTCAACATAAGAAGACTCAGGATGAAGATAGAAAAGGATCCCTCCCGTCCGATGCACATCATAACGGTATGGGGACACGGATATAAGTGGAGAACCTGATAAAGCAATAAAAAGGAGGCAACAGGAGTGAAAAAGTATGTCAGCAGTTTAACCAAACGCTGGGTTTTAAACGTGCTTCTTACTATATTTATATTTCTTGTTGCGCTCAATGTAGCGGTGGGCTGGTTGTCCTCAAACTACTACTATAATTCGGTTTATCAGACCATGCAGACACATCTTGAACTGATATCCGAAAGCTTTCATTCATATGTCAGAGCATCCGATGAAGAGTTTGACCGAGCGGCATTGAATTTTGCCGAAACCTACGAAAATAAGGATATTTTCGAGGTACAGATATTCTCTGACGAATCAAAAATGCTGGTTTCAACCACCGGCTTTACACCGGGAGAACAAAGCTTTCCCGATTATGAACAGGCAATAGCCGAAGACGGCACCCGCGAGGGAATGTTCAAGGGTGAGCTTTCAAGCGGAGAAAAGGTTATGGCGGTAACGGTGGCACTCGGTAACACCAGTCGCAGAGCCGTCAGAATGATAACCTCTATGGAGGGTGCCGACGAACAGGTACACCGCATAATACTTCTTGTTTTTTCGATAAGTATGGTGCTGTTTTTAGCAATCGTATTCACAGGTGTATTCTTCCTTCGCTCAATAGTAATACCCCTTAAAAAAATAAGTACCGCCACCAAAGAGATAGCACAGGGAAATTTTAAGACACGAATAGAGACCGATGGCAAGGGCGAAATGGGGGAGCTTTGTGTGGCTATCAACGAGATGGCAACCGAGCTTGGTTCCGCAGAGGAATTAAAGAACAACTTTATATCCACCGTATCACACGAGCTTCGCACACCGCTTACCGCAATAAGAGGCTGGAGCGAAACCGTAAAATATGCCACCGATGATGCCGAGATAGTCCAAAAGGGAATGGGGGTCATTGCCTCTGAAAGCGAAAGACTCAACACCATAGTTGAGGACCTTCTTGATTTCTCCCGCATACAAAACGGGGCACTTAAATATGATATGTCCCCCTGTGATGTCAACCTTCCGTTGTCGGAGGTCGTAACGGCATTTGCCGAAGCGGTGCATCACGCAGAGCTTACAATGGAATACCGTCCGTTACCCCTGCCCGAAGTCACGGCAGACGGTATAAGACTAAAACAGGTGTTTGTAAATATAATAGATAACGCTATCAAAAACACCGAACCGGGCGGCAGAATAATTATTTACGAGGAACTTTCCGACGAATATATCGATATCTTTATAAGGGATACCGGCAAGGGAATTCCAAAAGAGGATCTTGATAAAATTAAGATCAAATTTTTCAAATCATCAGCCAATGAAACGGTAAGAGGCTCGGGCATAGGCCTTGCCATTGCCGATGAAATAATAAAAGCACATAACGGATTACTCACTATTACGAGTGAGGAGGGTGTCGGAACACTTGTCCGCATATCCCTGCCGTTTGAAAAGGAGAACATATGAGTAAAGAAAAATGCACACCCTGTAAAAAGGCTTCTATCGGTGGACAGGCTCTGATAGAAGGAATTATGATGAAGGGTCCCAAGAAGACCGTCATTGCAGTAAGAAATGCCGAAGGCGAAATAGTGGTTGAGGATGTAAAGCCCTCCCGCCTTGCAGGTAAGATGATCACAAAAATACCCATTATCAGAGGCGTAGTTAATTTTGTCACCTCTATGATAACGGGATACAAATGCCTTATGCGTTCGGCAGATATTTCGGGCTTTACCGATCTTGAGGACGAAGAGGATAAGAGAAAACGTGAGGAGAAGGGCGAGGAGAAAAAGGACGATACACTTCTCACCTCAATAATTATGATAATCGGCAGTATACTCGGCGTAGCACTCGCGGTGGTACTGTTTATGTTCCTGCCCACCTGCATATTCAATCTCATTAATGCCGCCGTTACTCCGAATGTTGCGGTAGGCTGGTCCACCATCTTCCACGGCTTTGAAAAGGGCAATCTTGACCTTTACCGAGCACTTATTGAGGGTGTTATGAAACTTGCACTTTTTGTGGGATACGTTGCTATAGTTTCTCTCGAAAAGGATATCAAAAGGGTATTCCAGTATCACGGAGCAGAGCATAAGACCATATTCTGTGTTGAAGAGGGACTTCCCCTTACGGTTGAAAACTGCAGAAAAATGACCCGTTTTCATCCCCGTTGCGGAACCTCATTTATGTTCCTTATGATAGCGGTTGGTATACTAATCTCCACCGTAATTGTAATCTTTGCACCAAATGTCACTAAAATAACATGGTTGTGGGTAACCATTAAGATACTTCTTATTCCGGTATTTTGCGGAGTAGGCTATGAGCTTTTGAAGGTATGCGGAAAGCATGATAATTTTGCAACAAGGATAATAGCCGCACCGGGCCTTTGGGTACAGCGTCTTACCACCAAGGAGCCGGAGGATGATATGCTTGAGGTCGCGATCAAGAGCATCGAGGCGGTAATCGGTGAGGAGCAGGAAAATGACGGTCAGACAGCTTAAGGCGTCTATAGAGCAAAGGGTATCAAAGACGGATGCCGCATTGCTTTTAAAGCTCACCCTTGGTACCGATTCAACAGGCCTTATCTTAAAGGCGGATGAAGAGGTTCACCAAAACCTTGTTATCCTTTCATTAAAGTATGCCGAAATGGTAGCTTCAGGCACCCCAATTCAGCATCTGCTTGGTGAATGGGAGTTTTATGGAATAAATTTAACCGTCAATAAAAATGTGCTCATCCCCCGTGCCGATACCGAAACACTGGTTGATGAAGCATTAAAGGTAATAAAAAAGGGTGACAGGGTAGCTGACATCTGCACAGGCAGCGGATGTATTGCTGCGGCAATAGCCGGTAATGCCGACTGCAGCGTTACGGCGGTGGAGCTTTCGGACAAGGCAATTGCTGTCGCCAAAAAGAATTTAGAGCCCTTTGAAAATGTTGAAATAATTAAGGCGGACGTGCTTGAAGACCCCGATGAAAAGCTTATCGGAATGTTCGATGTCATAGTTTCAAATCCGCCATATATCAGATCTGAAGACATTAAAAAGCTCGATAAAAACGTTCAAAACGAGCCTATAATGGCACTCGACGGAGGAAGCGACGGTCTTACCTTTTACAGAGCAATATTTAATAAATGGAAGGCTCTGCTTAAAGAAGGCGGAAAAATGCTTGTCGAGATAGGCTATGATCAGGCTGAAGATGTGGCTCAAATGCTTGAAAATGCAGGTTTTTGCGAGGTCAAATGTATTCGTGATACCTGCCAAAATGACAGGGTGATTATTGGGACTCTCAAAACTTGAAACGGTGTCCTTTATCTAATATAATAACAATCGAAAAGGAGAGGAAAACAAATGGCTGATAAGAAAAAAGCACTTGAAACTGCCATTGCGCAGATAGAAAAAGAATACGGAAAAGGCTCAATAATGAAGCTTGGCGAAAACGCCGCAATGAATGTTGAAGCCATCTCAACAGGCTCAATAGGACTTGACGTCGCACTTGGAATCGGCGGTGTTCCCAGAGGAAGAATCATTGAAATATACGGACCTGAATCATCGGGTAAAACGACCATCGCACTTCACGTAGTAGCAGAGGCTCAAAAGCTTGGCGGCGATGCTGCATTTATAGATGTTGAACACGCACTTGACCCCATTTATGCCAAGAACCTTGGCGTAGATATAGATTCACTTCTCGTTTCTCAGCCCGATACGGGTGAACAAGCCCTCGAAATTGCCGAAGCACTTGTTCGCTCGGGGGCAATCGAGGTCGTAGTAATCGACTCTGTTGCAGCGCTCGTTCCCCGTCAGGAGATAGAGGGAGATATGGGTGACAGTCACGTCGGACTTCAGGCAAGACTTATGTCACAAGCCCTAAGAAAGCTTGCAGGTGCTATCTCAAAGTCAAACTGCCTTGTAATATTCATCAACCAGCTTCGTGAAAAGGTGGGCGTACTCTATGGCAACCCCGAAACCACATCAGGCGGTCGCGCACTTAAGTATTACACAAGTGTCAGAATCGACATCCGCCGTGTCGAAACCTTAAAGGCAAACGGTGAGATGATAGGTAACAGAACAAGAGCAAAGGTTGTAAAGAATAAGGTTGCACCTCCCTTCCGTGATGCAGAGTTTGATATCATGTACGGTAAGGGTATCTCCAAGGTAGGCGAGATTGTTGATATGGGCGTAAAGTTCGGCATTATCGACAAGAGTGGCGCCTGGTTCTCGTACCAGGGCGAAAGACTTGGTCAGGGCAGAGATAACGTAAAGAATCTTCTCACCGAGAACAAGCCCTTAAGCGACGAGATCGAAGCAAAGATCCGTGCAAAATTAAGGGGTGAAGAGGTTGTTGAGACCGTTTCAGAAACCTTAACTCCTCCCTCAACCGAGCCGTCACCCATCGTTGATGATGCACTTAAGGTAAACATCGACATTACGGTAGATGACTGATGCGTATAACCCGAATCAGTCATCGCAGAAAATATATCACCGCCGTTTATGTAGACGGTAGGGAAGAACCCTATCTTTTTGATACCACGGTGGTAAAACAGCAAGGTATAACCGAAAAGACGGATATCTCCGAAAATGAGATACTCCGTCTTTCACGGCTTTCACAAATGAACAAGGCCAAAGAAAGAGCCTTAAGACTTTTGGAGTTCCGTTCCCACTCGGTGAAGGAGCTCAAGGATAAATTAAAAAGAGAATATGATGAGGAGTCGACTGAATATGCACTCGAAGAAATGTCAAGACTTGGTATTACGGATGATCTTGACTTTGCCCGAAACAAAACGAGGTTTTTTTCCGAGATAAAGCATTATTCCCCCGCAAGAATAAAGCGTGAGCTGAAAATCAAGGGTATATGCGATTCCTTTATCGAAACGGCATTGTCGGAGTATCAGACCGACCCCGCCGATCAGATAGAAATAATAATAAACAAGCGTTTTTCGCCCATACCTCAGGATGAAAAGGGCAAAAGACGAATGATAAACTACCTTTTAAGACAAGGATATTCGTTTTCGGATATCAAAAGGGTAATAGGAGAGTATACGGATTAGTATGGCAGTAAAGATAGCAATGGTGTCCCTCGGTTGTCCCAAGAACCAGACCGATGCCGAAATAATGCTTAAAAAATTATACGATGCAGGGTATGAGCTTACCGTCGAAGAAAACGAGGCGGATGTTATCATAGTCAACACCTGCGGTTTTATAGAATCGGCTAAAAAAGAGGCAATTGACGTAATTTTGGATGTTGCTTCATTAAAAAAAGAGGGCAAACTCAAAAAGCTTATTGTTACGGGATGTATGGCCGAAAGGTATATGGATGATATCGTATCCGATCTTCCCGAGGTTGATGCGGTTGTTGGTATAGGCGCAAACAAAAACATTGCCGACATAATAAAAACTGCGTTGACAAATGACCGTACACTGAGCTTCCCCGCACAAAAAGAGCATCTTTTGCTTGAGGGTGACAGAATTTTGGCAAACCCTCCATACTATGCCTATCTTCGTATTGCCGACGGATGTGACAATAAATGCACCTACTGTGCAATTCCGCTGATTAGAGGCTCATACCGTTCAAGAAAATTTGAGAACATAATAGAAGAAGCAAAGCGATTGGCTATGGGCGGTGTCAAGGAGCTTATCGTTATAGCACAGGACATAACCCGTTACGGAATGGACCTATACGGAAGGCTTCGTCTGGCAGAGCTTCTTACCGAGCTTTCTAAAATAGAGGGGATAGAGTGGATAAGACTTCTTTATACATATCCCGACCTTATCACCGATGAGCTTTTAGAGGTTATGGCAAATAATCCCAAGGTGCTTAAATATATAGATATACCCCTTCAGCACGCAAGCGGTACCGTTTTAAAACGAATGAACCGCAGAGGAGATAAAAAAACACTTACCGCACTTATAAAGAAGATACGTTCAACGGTGCAAGGTGTAACCATACGAACCACCTTTATTACAGGCTTCCCCGGTGAGACTAAGGAGGAGTTTAACGAGCTTTGCGACTGTGTTGAGGAGTGCCGCTTTGACCGAATGGGTGCATTTGCTTATTCGGAAGAGGAGGGAACCGTTGCGGGTGAAATGCCCGATCGCGTCGACCAAAAGGTGAGAACCGAGCGTCAGAACATCCTTATGGAGATGCAGTACGCTATAATGGAGGAGCTAAACGAGCAAAAACTCGGCAGCGTAGTCGACGTGCTTGTAGAGGGCTATGACAGGGACAATAAGGTATATTTTGGCAGAACCACCGCCGATGCACCCGATATAGATTGTAAAATTTTCTTCACAAGCGGTACAAAATGTGAAGAAGGCGACATAGTTAAGGTTGAAATTTCCGAAATTATGGAGTATGATTTATTAGGAAAAACTATTTAAGATTTTAAGGAGACAGTAATGAATCTGCCCAACAAACTTACCATTGCCAGAATGATTATGACCCCAATTTTTTTGGCAACACTTATTATTGATTTTAAATATCATCTTTTTGTAGCACTTGCGGTGTTTGGTATTGCATCATTTACGGATATGCTGGATGGCAATATTGCAAGAAAACAGGGACTAGTTACCGACTTTGGTAAATTTTTAGATCCTATTGCAGATAAGATACTCACAACCTCCGCCTTTGTCGGATTTTTGGCACTTGGCGGCCCGGGATTAAGATACGGCTACGGAATGGTTTGGATACTTTTTATCATCCTCACCCGTGAATTTGCGGTTGCATCCATCAGAATGATAGCCGCAGGTAAGGGCAAGGTGGTCGCCGCCGACAAATACGGTAAGATCAAAACCGTATTACAGATGTTTGCGGTAGTTGCGGTGCTTTTTGTTGAAGGGCTTATTGCCGCATTTGCCCTGCCCGAGAGCGTTGTCGATATTTTGGTCATCGCATATAACGTGATACTTTGGGCATCCACAGTTCTTACCGTTATTTCGGGTATAAACTATCTTTCAAAGAACAGAGAGTTTATTGATCACCGTAAATAAGGTTTGACATTTTTATCACTCTTTAATATAATGTAAGAAAGCGTTGATTGGGAGGAGTACCCTTATAAGCTGCAAAAGAGAGTCGGGGCCATCGGCTGAAAGCCCTGTCGGTAGGCTGTAAGGCGAATGCACCCATAAGCCAAGGGAGGAAATGCCCTTGCGGACGGCTCCGTTAAAGGCTTAAAAGTTATAAATCAGAGTGGAACCGCGTTTTACGCCTCTGACGGATCATTCCGTCGGGGGCTTTATTTTTGGAGGAAATATGTTTGACAGATTAAAAGAGGATATACGCACCGTAAAGGACAGAGACCCTGCGGCACGAAACGGGCTTGAGATATACTTTCTTTATCCCGGCTTTAAGGCAATCAGAATGTATCGCAAGGCAAATTGGTGCTACCGTCATAAGCTCTTCTTTTTAGCACGTGCCATATCACAAAGGGCGGTAAGAAAAACGGGTATAGAAATACATCCCGGTGCAACGATAGGAAAGAGATTTTTCATCGACCACGGCACAGGTGTCGTAATAGGTGAGACCACCGAAATAGGTGATGACGTAACGGTATATCAGGGCGTAACCTTGGGTGGTACGGGTAAGGATACGGGTAAACGTCACCCCACCATCGGAAACAATGTGCTTATTGGCTCGGGTGCCAAGGTGCTGGGTCCCTTTAAGGTGGGAAATAATGTGCGTATCGCCGCAGGTGCGGTGGTTTTAAAGGAGATTCCCGATAACTGTACCGCCGTCGGTGTTCCCGCAAAGGTGGTACGCAGAGACGGTATGAAACCCGCCGAAAGCACCACGCTTGATCAGATACACGTAACCGACCCCACCGCATTAAAGATTGCAGAGCTTGAAGAAAAAATCGAAAAACTTACGAAAATACTGGAGGAAAAATAAATGCTTTTATATAACTCACTTACACATTCAAAGGATGAATTTGTTCCCAACACTCCCGGCAAGGTCAGTATGTATACCTGCGGACCTACCGTTTATCACTTTGCACACATAGGCAACCTTCGTACCTATATGATGGAGGACGTGCTTGAAAAATACCTTGCATACTCCGGATACGAGGTCACAAGAGTTATGAACATCACCGATGTAGGACATCTTTCATCAGATGCCGATACGGGTGAGGATAAAATGCTTAAGGGTGCAAAGCGTGAAAAAAAGACGGTTATGGAGATAGCCAAGTTTTATACCGACGCTTTTTTTGCCGACTGTGAAAAGCTTAATATAAAAATTCCTGAGATCATCGAACCCGCAACAGGCTGCATAGATGAGTTTATAAAGGTTATAACAGAGCTTCTTAAGAAGGATTACGCCTATATTGCAGGCGGAAATGTCTATTTTGATACCTCAAAGCTTGATGAATACTACGTATTTAACAAACACGAGCAGGAAAATCTTGCCGTAGGTGTAAGAGATGGCGTGGAAGAGGACGAAAACAAGCGTAACAAGTGCGACTTTGTGCTTTGGTTTACAAAGAGTAAGTTTGACGATCAAGAGTTAAAGTGGGACAGCCCTTGGGGTGTAGGATATCCCGGTTGGCATATTGAATGCTCCTGCATTTCAATGAAGCATTTGGGAGAGAGCCTTGATATCCATTGCGGCGGTATAGATAATGCCTTCCCGCATCATACAAACGAAATAGCACAAAGTGAGGCATATATTGGACACAAATGGTGTAACTTCTGGTTCCACGTGCTTCACCTTAATACAAACAGCGGTAAAATGAGTAAGAGTAAGGGCGAGTTTTTAACCGTAAGTCTTTTGGAATCAAAGGGCTATGACCCCCTCGCATACCGTTTCTTCTGTATGCAGTCTCATTACAGAAAGTCACTTGTTTTCTCTTATGAAAATCTTGATAACGCCGCGGTTGCCTATAATAAGCTTATTTCAAAGATCTCGGCTATCAAGAATGAGGGCGAGATCGAAAAGGAAAAATTCGATTCTCTTAAAAAAGGCTTTACCGATGCTCTTGATAACGACCTTAATACCTCCCTTGCCGTCACCGCCCTGTACGATGTATTAAAGGCGGACGTAAACGGCGCAACAAAGTTGGCTCTTATTGCCGATTTTGACCAGGTATTAAGCCTTGACCTCATAAAAGAGGAAGCCGTTGTCGAGAAAACCGAAGAGGACGAAAGAATCGAAAAGCTTTTAAGTGAACGTGCCGAGGCTAAAAAGGCAAGAGACTTTGCAAGGGCGGATGAGATCCGCGATATGCTCACCAAAGAGGGTATTATCATTGAGGATACTCCTCAGGGTGCAAAATGGAGAAGAGCATAATGAAGGCTATTACAGTTACCTTTAATCCCTCATTTGACACCACACTTTTTTGCGACGGATTGCACCGTGATAAAGCCAACAGGGTGCTTGACGAGATAACCGAGGCGGGCGGCAAAGGAATAAACGTTGCCAGAGTTATTGATAATCTGGGTGTAAATACCGTAGCCTTTTGTCTTGTGGGAAGTGATGATGCCGACAAATTCGGCTCTCTTTTAAAGGGGGACTACTTCCGACTTGTTAAAAGAGAGGGCAAGACACGTGAAAACCTTACCCTGCGTAACGGCAATGAGTGTATGAAGATAAACCGCAAGGGCGAAAGGGTATCGGAGCAAAGCCTGGCAGGGTTTGAAAACGAGGTTTTAAGCTTTGTTGAAGAAGGAGATATTGTGGTGATTTCGGGCTCAATGCCCATCGGCTACGATAAATCAAGGCTTTGTGATTTTTGCAAAAAATTAGATGTTAAGGGTGCAAGAATTGTCCTTGATACCGATATTGACGAGAGGTTGATAAACGAGATAAAGCCCTTTATGATAAAGCCGAATGAATACGAGATAACCGACATTGTCGGTGAGACCGATTCGCTCAATACCGCCGCACTCAAATGCTATGAAGCGGGTGTCCAAAATGTGATAATCACACTTGGAGAAAAGGGTATGCTTGTCAGAAATAAAGACGGGGAGTATCTTGTCTTTCCCAAAAAGATAGAGCCCAAAAGTACCGTCGGAGCAGGAGACAGCGCAGTTGCAGGCTTTGTGGCAGGTGTAATTTTGGGTATGGAATACACCGAAATACTGGCACTTTCTGCGGCATCGGGTACCGCCACCGCAATGTGCGAGGGAACGGGACTTGCCGATAGCCCCCTCATCCAAGAGGTAAAAAAGGCCACAAAAGTTGTAAAGAATAAATAATAAAAATCCCGTTTTAGTGATATGCACCTTCAAAAGTTCTGACTTTTGGGGTCCACTTCATAGCAAAACGGGATTTTTAATATTTCACATAATCAATTTATTGGCGCTTTATGGAACGCTCGTACGTAAACTGCCATTCGCAATTTGGGGAGCGGTAAGCTATTGATTGGTCGCACTCACTGCGTTCGTTTAAACGGCTAAAAACAGTCCACCGGACTGTTTTCCTTGTCGCTCGACCGTCACTGCGCTCGGGCTTGCTCCACGCCGGGTTCTCGTCCGTTAACTACTAAAAACAAGACCACCCTATTGGGTGGTCTTGTTTTTGGTGGACGCTAACGGACTCGAACCGCTGACCCTCTGCACGTCAAGCAGATGCTCTACCAGCTGAGCTAAGCGTCCTTATTGGAACAAGGTTGATTATATACTACCTTGTCCGAAAATGCAAGTCTTTTTTGAAAATTATTTATTATTTATTAACCATTCTTTGAAACCTTGCATATTTTTATCCTTATGTGAAACGGATAAACAATAGTTTATTCTGCCTAAAAGTTGCGCCTTATATTGAGCTTCGGTGAGGCACGACCCTGTTTTATCAAGATGGTTTTTTATACCATACTTTTGGCAAAAGTATATCTCCTGACGCAGTTTTCGTTTATACTTTGCACAAACATTGGGCTTTTCGTTTACTACAATACCCGTAACCTTCTTTTGCTGACCGTTTTTAAGTATTACGGTTTTTTTACTGTTAAGATAAAGCCCCAGTTTTTTTAATTCATTTTGCAAAAAACGCTTTATCTGTTGCGGATCAAATTCACCCGAAAAGGTCATATCGTCACAGTATCTTGTATAGGTTACATTTCGCTTAAAACAAAATTCTCCTACCTTATTGTCAAAATCCTTTAACACAATATTAGAGATAACGGGAGAGGTGGGCGCTCCCTGAGGCAAAGAGTCCTTGTAAATGCAAATTAAAGTAAGCAAAATTCGGTTGGCTTCACTGTATTTATGCGCGGGGAAAACTTTCTCCTTGACTATTGGATAAATAATATGGTCAAAAAACTTATTTATATCCAATTTCATAACAGTATTTTTTGATACGTGGGGCAGGGCATTTATAAGTGTGCTTCCACCCGGTCGGTATGCTGTAGCATAGGGGGAAATTTCCTCAAAAAATAAAATGTTATGAGCAATTTTTCGTTGAACAGATTTTAAAAAAGGGTCGGGCACACTGAGTTTGCGAAGCTCTCCGTTATCTTTTGGTATCATAACGGTGCGGTAGTGACGGTGAATTTCGTTAGTCAGGGTGTATAATGCTTTTGCCGATACCCCTAAATCATTTTCAAGGGAAGAAATTTCTTTATATGTAATCATAACTTTCCCTCCCTTGAAAATTACGGAACAAAACAATGTGAATACGAAGATGTGTAGCTGTATACTGAGCCCATGTATGTGGGCTTAAATACTGCTTAAACAGATTCGCTTGAGCAAAGCGAAACTATACTGATATTGCTGTCCCGACCGCGACTCGCTGTCGGTGCCAATGATAATTGACCTGCGCTTATGTTCCGTGTTGTAAAGATTATATATTTTAAAACTATCAAAGTCAAGTATAGGTAAATGTAAAGTACTATCAATCGTTCATGACTTAAGGAAATGTCCGACCTGCTTGTTCGAATCTCTTTTGGCAAAATAAACATCTATATATAAGTTTTTGAATTTTCGAAAATTTGATGATTTATTGCTTTGCAGAGCAAAGCTACCTTTTCTTTTATCTTTTCTCTGGAAACGACAATTTTAGAGAAAAGAGAAGAACGAATAGAGAAAAATGAATAGAACAAAAAGAAAAAGCCGCTTGTGCGACTTTTCTTTTTGGCGGAGAAGGAACTCTGCCACCCATATGCATGGCGGTTTATTCCGAACGAAACAAAAGTTGTTTTAATTTTTTACTGTAAATAAACGGTAATATAAATCCATAGACAACTATTGGCAACAGCACGCCCGCCACGTTCCATTTTGACCATACTAATAAATTGTAGATTGCGTGAAAGGTAATGGCAACGGTTAACAAACCGAACGTTCCTGCAAAGAACAGTCTTTTTTCTTTTCGCACATATAAAATGCCGCAACCTACCAGATAGGTGCATAAACCGTGAACAAGGCTGCAAGAAATTCCGCGTATCAACGCCCACAGCAGATTAATTTGTTGAAAAGAATTGATTAAATAGTAGGTGTTTTCCAAAATTGCAAATCCGATTCCCAATGACATGGCAAGCGGTAACACAATTTTTTTATCATCACTGAACAGAAACGCATAAGCCAGCACAGGCAACGCCTTCATACATTCTTCGGTTACAGGTGCGATTCTCAACGATATATCATAAACGGGAAGCCGAAACAACAAGCCCAACACGCTGTTGATTTCGGACGCGCTCACCGCCATAAAAGCACCGATAAGCATAAACAAAATCAACGAACGAGATTGCCCCTTTATAATCGGGAGCATCAACGCCAAGGGAACAGCAAAGCAAATGAAAATTATATAGACCATCGTTTGCACCCCCAATAAGCGGTTATCACCGTGGCCGCCGATAACACCGAATGGAACAAGATCGGCAAGGTCGTGTGTTCACGAGTGAGCATAGACACCAACATAATAGGCTGCATCAAACAGAAGAGCAAGACAACAATATGATACACACGCATAGCATAGGCATATTCACCGGCTTTTGACGGAATAAGCAATCCTAAAAATGCGTAATATGAGGTCAACGCGACGGGAATTAATAATAATTGTGAAAGAACGCTATGCCCGTTTGTCGTATTCCATACACCCCACGCAAGGATGACCAGAGCCGGTATCATCGCCGGCACTTTTGCGCGTGTTTTTATTCCCTTAAAAGTATCTTTTGGCTCGGAAAAAAAGCCGCTGAGTAAAAACAAAAATGTGCCTGCATAGGTTAAATACCCTGCGTGAAAGGCGGGGACGGGTATTAAAATTGCATAAAGCACCCG
>JAFUPP010000034.1 GCA_017481115.1 Clostridia bacterium
CATTCGTAGCAAACAACAAGGGTCTTAAGATCCTCGACACCACCTATGCAGACGAAGACTATGCAGCCTGCATCAGAAAGGGCAACAAGGAGCTTCTTGATGCTGTAGATCAGGCAATCGATCAGCTTATTGCAGACGGTACTATCGACAAGATCGTTGACAAGTACATTAAATAACTTTTAATTTTGCAGTAGGACGGCAGGAATGATGCTTCATTCCTGCCTTTTTACGCCAAAGGGATTGTTATTATGAATAGAAATACAACAAAAAAGAAAAGAATAATAGCTCTTTGTGTATTAGCGGCGGTAATTGTCGGAATTGCAACAACGGTAATTGTAAGCATTACGCAAAATAAGACCTCTGTAAAAATAGATACAGCCGAGGCACAGGTAATAGTTGATGATACCTTTGACAGCATTATTCCCAGCACCGCAACCGGTACAAAGGCTATAATGGACAAAATGCAGATAACCGTAAAGGATATTGAATACGGTTATGAAAAGAATATTCTTCTTTCCTGCGAATACTCGGTGCCCAACGTTAAAAAGGCGGTTACCGACAATAAAAATGCCATTATTGACGGTACATATAAGTTTTTTGCCGAAAGTGTAAAGCAACCTAATGCTACCAAGATAAAGCAGTATTTATCGGAGGATATGCTGGGATATATAAATGCGGCAGAAATGCTTTCGGGAGAGATCACCCTTTCACTTTACGAAATCACCGATGGTAGTTTGCAGTTGTATCTTGATGATACAACGGTGGATACCGTAACAGGCGGACTTATTACCGCAAAGGGTCTGATAAATTCCATTAATACCGCTACCTATAACGGAGAAACGGTAGATATAACCAATTCCACGACCGTCCGCACAGGCATTAAGGATTGCCTTGCACTTTCAAACTACGACTCATCAAAGCCCGACACATCAAATAAGATAGTGGTATGGTTCAGAGAGCTTGCGGACGAGTTTGAGCGCAATTTTGTTGCCAACGATCAGTGGCTTTATCTCGCACAGGGACTTGGTACCACACTTGCTATTACTGCATGTGCGGGTATTATGGGACTTATACTCGGTTTTATTGTTGCTATAATTCGTTGCACACACGATTCAAACGGTAATTTCGGCATTCTTAACGCAATATGTAAGTTTTATCTTACGGTGGTCAGAGGTACCCCCGTAATGGTACAGCTTCTTATAATTTATTTTGTACTGTTGCTTCCCATAGGAGTACCAAAATTCATATCTGCAGTGCTATGCTTTGGACTGAATTCCGGTGCATATGTTGCAGAAATCGTCCGCGGCGGCATTATGTCGGTAGATCAGGGACAAAACGAAGCAGGAAGAAGTCTGGGCTTTAACTTTGCACAGACCATGATCCATTTTATAATTCCGCAGGCATTCAAGGCGGTATTACCCTCCCTTGCAAACGAGTTTATAACCCTTTTGAAGGAGTCCTCGGTTGCATTTTACATCGGTGTTGCCGATCTTACTCAGGGAGGACTTAAGATCCGTTCCATAACCTATTCAAACTTTATGCCGCTTATTGCGGTAGCACTCATATATCTTGCAATAGTGCTTATTCTCACCTGGCTTGTAGGTAAGCTTGAAAGGAGGCTGCGTAAGAGTGAACGATAATGTAATAATAAAGGTCGAAGGACTTAAAAAGCATTATAACGGCGGTGCTGTTAAGGCACTCGACGGCGTAGACTGCTCCATAAAACGCGGCGAGGTCGTAGTTATCATAGGCCCGTCGGGAAGCGGCAAATCCACCTTCCTTCGTTCCCTTAACCTTCTTGAGCTTCCCACCGACGGTAAGATACTCTTTAATGATGTAGATATTACCGATCCCAAGGTGAATATCAACCTTCACCGTCAAAAAATGGGTATGGTGTTCCAGCATTTTAACCTTTTCCCGCATATGACGGTGCTAAAAAATATGACCATCGCACCCACAAAGCTTCTTAAAAAGAGCAAGGAGGATGCCGAAAAAAGAGCCATGGAGCTACTAAAGAGGGTTGGTCTTGACCACCGTGCTAACTCTTACCCAAGTCAGCTCTCGGGCGGACAAAAGCAGCGTGTTGCAATAGTCAGAGCACTTTGTATGGAGCCTGAGGTTATGCTTTTTGACGAACCCACCAGTGCGCTTGATCCCGAAATGGTAGGAGAGGTTTTAGATGTTATGAAGGAGCTTGCCAAAGAGGGAATGACAATGGCGGTGGTTACTCACGAAATGGGCTTTGCAAGAGAGGTTGCCGACCGCATCATATTTATGAGCGACGGAGTTATCGTTGAGGAGGGAACCCCCGACGAGATATTCGGTAATCCCAAAAACGACAGAACAAAAGAATTTTTAAGATGCGTACTTTAAACACAAAAAAGATAATATCGGTGTGCTGTCTGTTTTTGACGGCACTTATATGGGGAATCGCCTTCGTATTTCAGGCACAAGGAGCCGAAAAGCTTAATTCCTTCACCTTCAACGGCACAAGGTTTCTGATAGGTACGGTGTCCTTGATTCCCGTCGTACTCTTTTTTGAAAGGAAAAATATTTTTGAAAAAAGGGTCAATTATAAAAAAATGATACCCGCCTGTATGATCTGCGGAAGTGTACTGTTTTGTGCGTCATCTTTACAGCAAATAGGCATAAAAGAAACGGCAAGTGCAGGTCTTGCGGGATTTATCACCGCAATATATACCGTACTTACACCCATTTTATATCTACTTATTTTCGGCAGAAAAACAAGAATAGAAATATGGATAGGTGCTGTTTTGGCGGTAACGGGGTTATCCTTTCTCTGCTTTAAGGGGGATGAAGGACTGGTGTTCGGCAAGGGAGAGCTTCTGCTTTTAATAGGGGCGTTCTTCTGGGCATTTCATATGATTTCGGTCGACCGCTACGCCAAGGATCACCCCTCCCTGCTCTTTTCGTGGGGACAGTTTGCGGTATGCACCTTGCTTAGCATAATTTCTATGTTTGTTTTTGAGGCAGACGCATTTTCTTTTGCTGCTGTTCTTTCGGCAAAGTGGGATCTGCTTTACTGCGGAGTTATGAGCGTTGGAATTGCATATACGCTTCAGGTCGTAGGTCAAAAGCATTCCGACCCTACCTTTGCGGCAATAGTGTTTTCGCTTGAGTCGGTCTTTTCTATGGTGGGCGGAGTAATAGCAGGTACCGATACACTTACCCTTATGAGCGCCTTCGGCTGCGTTGTAATATTTGCATCCATAGTTATTTCACAATTAAATATTTTTCATAAAAGACCTCAAAATTAGTTTGAGGTCTTTACTTTTATGTTTTGTTTATGATATACTCAAAAAACGAGGTGATGTTATGAAAAAACGCATTTTTTGTTTAGTTATATGTTTTTTAATGGTATTTTTTTCGGGTTGCGGGGATGATGCAGTATCCTCGAACACCTCTGCCGAGCGGGGCTCGTTGACTGACGGTACCGTATCTTCTTCGGGATCTGTACCGAGTGGATCCTCTTCGGCTGTGTCGAGCATAGCATCTGCTGTATCTTCGGCAGTGCAGTTTGTGTCATCACAATCGGGAAGTACCGAATCAAAACCCTCAAATCCGTCATCATCTGCCGCTTCATCGGTAAATTCAAATACACAGGCGGAAGAACCGCAAGAAAAAAAGCCGACCCATCTTATTATGATGAGCGACGTGCATCTTGAGGACTATCATAAATGGTATGGACTTACCTCTCCCGACAGAATGACTAAAATGGTGGGAGACCTTAATAACTTTTATCAGAAAGATCCGTTTGATCACCTTTTTATATTGGGTGATACCTCACTGGACTTCTGGGAAAACACCACATACGGCGGCAGCTATCGCAGAGAGGGCAGGTCAAACACCAAAACTCTTATCGACGATTACCTTTCAAGGCTGACCGCTAAAAATCAGTATATCATCCCCGGCAATCACGAGCAGTATTCAAATGCCGATTGGAAGAAAATAACCGGTCGCGACCGTCAGTATTCGGTTGTCATTGACGGATGGCTGTTTTTAATGCTGGATACCTTTGCGGGTGAGCTTGACGCCGACTACGATCATCACGGCATATATACAGGTGTGGATATGACCTTTGTAAATGAGCAAATGGCAAAGTATCCTGATTTACCGGTCGTGCTTTGCGCTCACTATTTTTATGTTGATAAAGAATCTGACCTGTTTCGCAGCTTACTCAAAAACAAGCGTATAGTTTGTCTGTTTGAGGGTCACGACCACGTGGATACGGTGGAGCAGCTTCCCAAGTCTTTGGGGTTGAAAAAGGTGTTCCACTGCGGAAACTTCTCATACACAAAGAATCATAATATCGATGAATTCGGCTCTTGGGGCTGGAGAAACGTGTATATAAGCGAGGATAGCATAAAGATAGACTACTACACACCCAGAAACATCCTTGACGGCGGAAAAAAGGTAATCCCCGAAGGCATAAAACAAACCGCAGTTGAGATCGAAAATCCTATGAAATAATACGCAGAAAAAATTATCCGTCCGAGGTTTCTTGGGCGGATTTCTGTTGAGTTTTGTTGATCTTGTGATATAATATGTAAAGAATTATTTTGTTCACTTAAAGGTGATGATTATGAAAAAAACCTATATAACATCTATGCCCGACCATATCGGTGCTTTTTTAAAAGCCAGTGAGTGTTTTTCCTCATTAAATATCAATATAACTCGCGTAAGTTATAATAAGGCTGTTGATTCTCATACTTTGTTTATTGATGCAGAGGGCACAGAGAAACAACTTCAAAAAGCAGATTTAGAGCTTGAAAAAATCGGATACTTAGGCAATAGTGACGACAATAAATCAAACATCGTTTTGTTGGAGTTCAGACTAAAGGACGTCCCCGGAAGTGTTACCGACATTCTAAAGCTTATAAGTGAGTTTAATTTCAATATTTCTTATATAAGCTCACAAGAAAACGGAACGGATTTTCAGTATTTTAAAATGGGATTATACGTAGACGATTCGGATAGGATATCCTCTTTTCTGACCCAGGCAGAAAAGCTGTGCAAGGTACGGGTTATTGATTATAACCATTCCAAGAATGTTTACGATAACAGCATTTTTTATAATACATATGTTCTGGGATTATCACAAATGATGGGATTGTCGGCCGATGCAAATCAAGAGCTCTTGATAAACGTCAATCTTGCTATGCAAACATTAGACGAAAAGGGCTTATCGCCTTACAGAACTTTTGATAGTATAAGTAAGTTTGTGGAATTACTGAGCGTCTCCAAGGGAGAAAACTTTATGCCCCGCATAAGCACACATAAAATTGCCGACAATACCGAAATTGTTTTAATTGAGCCACCCTGCGGCAGCAATACAATGATAATCAAGAGTAACGGGGATTATTTGTTTGTTGATAGCGGATATGCTTGTTATCAAAAGGAAATGATTGATATCTTTAAAAAAATCATTCCCGAATTTAACACAATAAAAAAGAAGATACTTATAACCCATGCAGATGTAGACCATTGTGGTCTTTTGCCGATTTTTGATGAGGTTATTGCCGGCGAAAAAACGGCAAAATGCTTAGAAAAGGAATATAACGGACTCGACGGGTACCGAGAAGAAAATTCTTTACACAAGCCATATATTAACATCTGCAAAATTCTTACTGAATACAAGCCCGTAAACCCCGAAAAGATTATTAAGCCTTGGAAAAGCCAAGAAACATATGACAAGCCTCTTACCCAGATAGGTTTTTATAATTTTGGCGAGTTGAGCTTTGAAGTGTATGAAGGAAAGGGCGGACATCTGCCCGGAGAGATCATTTTAATAGATTATTCAAATCGCATTGCTATTACAGGTGATGTTTATATTAACACTCACGGACTTACATCCCAACAGGAGAAATACAATAAATATGCCCCAATATTAATGACATCTGTTGATACAGATCCTAAATTGTGTTTAGAAGAACGAAATGCAATTTTACAACGCTTGGGAGTAGGGAAATGGCAGATTTTCGGTGCGCACGGGTTCAAAAAGGATTATTCGGTAAATTTATAGAGTTTTTACTTCTCAAACAAAATAAACATTAACACCCTTGTGCTACGGCTCAAGGGTGTTGGTTTTTAAGAGTATCAGTTTTTCGGGAAGGCAGAGAAGGGAGGCTATTTGTGCCGAGGACATATTTTTGAGCTCGGGAGAGCATAACGCATCGTCACTTATCAAAAGCTCTGCGGCAAAAATATCCGCCTCCCTTTCAAATTTCTTGGGCTCAAAAAGTGTGCGGCTCATTAAAAACGAGTAGTTAAGCTCGGGATGAAGCACCGCATGACCCAATTCGTGCGCACAGAAATATCTTGCCTCGCCTTTAGAAAGGGTGTTACTGAGTATTATGATCTTGTGATTTTGCACCTCGTAGCATATACCCTTGGTGCAGTCGGGCAGTTCAAGAAACAAAACGGTAATTCCAAGTGCTTCTGCTGCCGCAAAGGGATCGGGCAAAAGACCCGATACGGTTTTTTTAATGCTTTTTGCCGTCATTTTTTTCAAGTGCTATCCTTGCACCTATCTCCATAGCCGAAAGCACCTTATGTGCCTCATCGTCACTTAAGGGAACTCCGTTGAACATAAGTGCACCGTCGGTATAGAGCCTTGCTTTAAAGTCCTCTAAAAAGACACCGACGTCCAAGCCTTCCTTTCCGTACATATAGTCACTGCTTACATTAAAGTAGGCGGTTATTTTTTGAAGTGTTTCGGCATCGGGGGTGCGTCTGCCCTGTTCGTACATACCAACCGCACTTGCCGAAATTCCCAAAACATCTCCAAGCTGCGCCTGAGTCAGACGCTTTGCCCGTCTGAGCTCTTTTAATTTTTTACCCAACATACCCTTTCAACTCCGTTATTTTTATATCTTTCTGCAAATATTTTAGCAGAACAGGTGTGTGAAAACAAGCGAATTTTGTCGGCATCAGTCGCACAGTCCAAAAAATGACACTTTGCATCAAAACGGGTGGAAAATGCACAAAAAGTGTCGCATTTAACCTTGTCACGTCTCCTAAAAAGTGGTAATCTGAAATTAGTAAATCACACGAAACGTGTAAAAAGGAGTGTAAAAAATGACCTTACAGCAACTGGGCTACCAGTATTTAGAGGAAGAACAAAAGATAAGAGAAAAGATAAGGCAGCTGAGGGAGTTGCTGGGACAGGAAAAGGACAGGGATCTTGAAATGAGGATACAAGATCTTTACACTACCGCCATTAATCTTCGTTCCACAGGGGAATACCTTGTGAACTACTACGAGTCGGGAGACAAAACCGATGTCGCTTGACATTCAGGACCTTTTGCTTGATATCGCCGCCTTTAAGGCGTCGGTATCGGGCGGGGACAACTCTAAGGAGATAGAAAGAATGAAGAATAATCTCCGTCTGGCAATAAGGCAGGAGCTGACAAAAAACCAGCAGGAGATACTGTTAATGTACTATTTTGAAAACAAAAGCATTCCGCAGATATCCGACATAAAAGGGGTAAATAAGGCGTCGGTCAGCAAGATGCTGAAAAGGGCAAGGGCAAGGCTTTTGCGTGTTTTAAAATATTCGACGTAATTTAATGACTATTTTAAGGTTTTGTGGTATAATCCAAATATACTAGTTTGAGAGGTGTACCTATGAGACTGTTATTTGCAGAAGATGAAAGGTCCCTGAGCCGCGCAATAGTTATGATCCTTGAGAAGAATAACTATATGGTGGATGCGGTATATGACGGAAAGACCGCACTTGAATACGTAACGGGAGAAAACTACGATGGCATAATACTTGATGTTATGATGCCAAAGGTAGACGGCTTTACCGTGCTTAAAATTTTAAGAAGCAGGGGTGTTACTACACCCGTAATGCTGCTTACTGCCAAAAGTGAGGTAGACGATAAGGTAAAGGGTCTGGATCTCGGTGCAAACGATTATCTGACAAAGCCCTTCGATATGAAGGAGCTTCTTGCAAGGATACGTGCAATGCTTCGTGTGGGAAGCAGTCAGTATACTTCGGTATTAAAGCTGGGAAATACTTCGCTTGATTGCAAAACAAATGAGCTTACGGGGCCAAACGGCAGCTTCCGACTTGCCAATAAGGAGTTCCAGATGCTTGAAATGATGATGCATCATCCCGGCAGACTTATTTCTGCAGAGATGTTTATGGAGCGTATCTGGGGATATGATACCGAGACCGAAATGAGTGTTGTGTGGGTATACATATCATACCTACGCAAAAAGCTTGTTTCTATTGGTGCCGACATATTAATTAAATCGGCGCGTAATTCGGGTTACTTCCTGGAGGAAATGAAATGATCCGAAAGCTGAGAGCAAGGTTTATTGGTATGACCATGGTAACGCTTTTTGTTGTGCTTTCGGTAATTATGGCGGCAATAAACATTACAAACTACCTGACATATATTAACTCGGCAGATGATACCCTTGAGCTTATAGCCGAAAATAAGGGCAAAATTCCCGAAAACGAAGGGAATAAGCCGGGTAAAGAGGATAAAAAACCGCTTCCCGAAAGGAATGAAAGGCCCGGGGATATGTCGCCCGAAATGCCCTACGAAACAAGATATTTTTCGGTTCTTTACAATAACGACGGCAAAAAGGTGCATCATAACACCGAGCATATCGCCGCCGTTGATGAAAACACAGCGACAGAAATTGCCGACGAGGTACTGCAAAAGGAAAAAACACGCGGAAACTACGGTAATTACAGGTATCTTGTGACCGTGTCCGACAAGGGCACCGCCATCACTTTTTTGGACTGCACAAAGGCAAGGCAAAGCTTTAATACCTTTTTATTTATAAGCATACTCATTACCGTTGTAGGACTGATAACGGTATTTATATTAATGTACTTTTTATCCAAAAGGATAATACGTCCCTTTGTTGAAAGTCAGGAAAAGCAAAAGCGGTTTATTGCCGATGCAGGTCACGAGATAAAGACCCCCGTTACCATAATAGATGCCGATACCGAGGTGTTAAGACTTGAAATGGGGGATAACGAGTGGCTTGACGATATCCGACGTCAGACCAAACGAATGGGAAGTCTTACCGATGATCTTGTTTTCTTGTCTCGCATAGACGATAATCTCACCCTTACCTTCGGTCAGGTAAACATATCCGATATTGCACAGGAAACATTAGAAAACTTCGGATCCCTTGCAAAGATAAAAGGCATAACGATAGAGTCGGAGATCGAAAAGGATGTCATTATACATGCGGACAAAAAGTCGGTAGAAAGACTTTTATCGGTGCTTTTGGATAATGCCGTAAAGTATTCTCCCGAGCAGGACGTGATATCTGCTTCATTAAAAAAACAGTCAAAGAATATACTTGTCACGGTGGAGAACACCGCGATGAATCTTGATAAAAAGGATGTTGTTCGCGTGTTTGACCGATTCTACCGTGCGGACAAATCCCGAAATGACGGAGTAAAGGGGTACGGTCTTGGACTTTCGATGGCAAGGGCTATAGTCGAGGCGCATAAGGGCAAAATTTCAGCATCCCTTACAAAATCCCGCTTTAAAATAAGTGTAACACTACCAATATAAAAAAACTGCTCGAACAATATCTGTTCGAGCAGTTTTTGTTATTGAACCTGTTCAACCTTATAGCCGTCTGCCTTCAGCGTGTCGACTATTCCGCCGTTTGATAAGACGTGAGCCGCACCGACACAAACAAACACCTCTTCCTCCGTATCGAGTGCATCCTTTATGTAGTCTATCATTATCTTGTCGCGGTCGGTCATAATCTTTTTGTTGTATTCCTCGTAGAGTATCTTTTCCTCTTCGGTCATAGCATACAAGGTATCCGGCACATTGGGTCCGACTATTCCTTCCTTGTCACCCTTTTTCCAGGATTCCATCATATCCTCGATCAGCTTCTTGTATTCGTCCTGACGTTCATAGGTTATTATGGCATCTTTGAGCATAAAATCTATAAGCTCATCCGAAAAGGTGAGGTATATGTCCATATGCTCGTCGGGGTCCTCGATATCAACCACCTTTTTCTTCTGATCATAAGCCCTGTTGGTCAGATGACGGTCGACACCCATCATCATATCGAGCTCCATTTCCATATATGCAAACTCTTCGACAAACTGCACCCAGAGTGCAGGGGAGTAGCTGTTAAAATCAAGATATTCGATAATTTCATCGCCTATTATATCGCAGGCCGCTTCGTAGGTTTCCTCATCCATATAATCCTTTGCGGTGTAGCCGTAGGGCAAACGGTATGGTTCAAAAACATCGTCAATATCCATATCCTTTTCATATTTAATGACATCCACCTCAACCGCAAGGGTGTCTGCCCCGTCAAATGCCGAAAGAATATAATCGGGCAGCGGATAAAATGACTCGTCACCGATGTGTATAGAGCCTAAAAGCCACAAAACATCGCCGTCGTCATCCGTCACCTTGTAAAACAGCGGAGTTACACTGCTTGTTTTATTCGAATCACCCGACTCGGTATTTTCTATTTCACCAAAAAGACCGGATCTGTCGGATGTAAGAGTATGAGATGTAAGGTCCTCGGTTTCGGCAGCAGAACATCCCGCAAAGGAGAACAAAACCGCCAAAGTCAACATAATTGCGATAAGTTTTTTATACATACAACCACCCCTGAAGTCTTTTGCCCGAAAAGAAGGCATATTATTTAATATGAAGAAAAGGCTATTTATTTTTTATATTACCGTATTTCTCTGGTTTCTTTGCGTTTTTGCCGAAATATCGGTGATCTACCCTCAAAAATCCGAGAGGGTGCAGTTAGAGGACTTTTGCTTTGAGCCATTTACTGCAACCGTGCAGGGAATGACCGTATACGGCGATACATATGGCTCGAAAATGGAGTTTTTTAGATATGCTCTGCCAAACGAAGCAGGGTTTAATAAAAATCTCATTGACCTTGCCCGAAGCGACGGCTTTTTGTCGGTAACCGACACCGAGAGCAACTATCTTTACCGATACATAGGGGAAAACCCGGCAAAATATGCCTACAAAAACACCGATAGCGGTATTGTTTCTCTCACCGCCATTGATGACGGTATGGGAGGAAGTCTTTGCGTTGTAATACGTGCAAGCTCTGAGGAGGACGCACGTCTGTTTGATAATATAACTTCATCAATATATTTTATTAAATGATATCATATCAAAAAAGCTTTGTCAATCAGCAACCTAAAAATATAAATTTCAAAAAGCTATTTAAAAGATGAATAAAATGTGTTATTATAAAAGAAGTTTAACATTGGAGGAATAAAATGAGAGCAGTAATTACGGTCGTCGGTAAGGATACCGTCGGAATTTTGGCAAAGGTAAGCACCTTTTGTGCTTCACACAATGTAAGTATTACAGACGTTACTCAAACCGTTTTGCAGGATATGTTCTGTATGATAATGATATGTGATACAAAGGATCTTAACTGTCCCTTCGGTGAGTTTGTAGACGAGGCGGATAAGATCGGTGCAGATAACGGACTTAGTGTACGTGTAATGCACGAGGACATCTTTAATTCAATGCACAGAATTTGAGGTAACGGAAATGATCGAAACCAAGGACATACTTGAAACTATACAGATGATACAGGACGAGCATCTGGATATCCGTACCACAACAATGGGTATCTCACTTATCGACTGTATCGATGCGGACATAAATAAGGCGGCGGTCAAGGTATACGATAAAATCACCGCATATGCCGAAAAGCTTGTTCCCACCGCCGAGCAGATAGAAAAGGAGCTCGGTATTCCCATTATTAATAAGCGAATAGCGGTCACCCCCATCGCTATGCTTTGCGGAGCCTGTCCGTCAAGCGATCCCATAAAGTTTGCATATGCTCTTGAAAAGGCGGCAAACGAGGTCGGAGTCAACTTTATCGGCGGATATTCGGCACTTGTTCAAAAGGGATTTGCAAACGGCGATTATTCACTTATCGAATCCATCCCAAGAGCTATGGCAGAAACAAATCATATTTGCTCCTCGGTAAATATCGGCTCCACCAAGGCGGGTATCAATATGGATGCCGTCAAAAAGATGGGTGTCATTGTAAAGCAGACTGCCGAGCTTACAAAAGACAGAGACTGCATCGGTGCAGCAAAGCTTGTAGTGCTTTGTAACGCTCCCGAGGATAATCCCTTTATGGCGGGTGCTTTTCACGGTGTTGGAGAGCCCGACTGCGTTATAAACGTCGGTGTTTCAGGTCCCGGTGTTGTAAGAGCCGCAATAGCAAAGGCTCCCGATAACGCCACCGTAAACGATATTGCAGATCTTATCAGGCGTACCGCATTTAAGATAACCAGAATGGGTCAGCTTGTAGCCCAAGAAGCATCAAAGCGTCTTTGCGTACCCTTTGGTATAGTAGACCTGTCCCTCGCCCCCACCCCCGCAGTAGGTGACTCGGTTGCCCATATTTTAGAGGAAATGGGACTTTCTCAGTGCGGCAGTGCAGGTACCACCGCCTGTCTTGCAATGCTTAACGATGCCGTCAAAAAGGGCGGAGTTATGGCTTCCTCCCACGTCGGCGGACTTTCGGGTGCATTTATTCCCGTAACCGAGGACGCAGGAATGATAGATGCCGCAAGAAGCGGATGCCTTACCATTGAAAAGTTAGAGGCTATGACGAGTGTCTGCTCGGTCGGTCTTGATATGATAAACATTCCGGGAGACACCTCGGCAGAGGTCATCTCGGCAATAATAGCCGACGAGGCGGCAATAGGTATGATAAACTCCAAGACCACCGCTGTCAGAGTTATCCCCGCCATCGGTAAAAAGGCAGGGGAGGAGCTTCAGTTTGGCGGACTTCTCGGCGGAGGACCCGTTATGAAGGTCAACACCGCAGACCCCTCAAAGTTTATACATCGCGGCGGCAGAATCCCCGCCCCCATCCAAAGCCTTAAAAACTAACAAAAACACCCGAGGTGAAACCACCTCGGGTGTTTTTTGTCAAAAGCCACACAATGTATTTGAGACCATAAAATAAAGAAAAAACACAGGAGGCGGGATGTGAGAGTGGAAAAGCAAAAACGTTAGGGGCGAACTGTGTTCGCTCCTTTTCAAATATTTCACCTGTGAAATTTAAAATATGAAGTATACCTCATTGACAGAAAGTTTTTTAAAAATATGAAGTATACCTCATTGACAGAAAGTTTTTTAAAAATATGAGGTGCACTTCATTGACAAAGCTTTTTAAAATATGAGGTACACCTCAGGTATCGGACATAATTCGACAGGATACGCCAAGAAGCAAAAAATAATTTTCAAAATATGATGCATACATCCTTGATTTTATATTCCCTAAATGATAGAATAACATCAAACCACACAAGCAACTTAATATTTGGTCAATCAAAGAGCAGTTTTGTTAAAAAACGTGCTCTCTGTTTCACCTTTGATTGACCAAAAGTGAATGCTTGTGTGGTTACAGCAAGAGTTGCACGTTTTTTGTGTGTGCAACCTTGTTGCACACACTTTTTTATTTTAGGAGAGATACAAATGAAAATTGATCCGAAACCCTTGCCCGTAAACTTTGAGAGAAAAATAGATACGGCGGGCAGAATAGTTATCCCCGACGACATCAGAAAACAGATGAATATTGTAGGCGGTGAAATGCTTATTATCAAATACACCGATAAGGGCATATTAATTAGTGTAAAATAAATAAAAACAGGGTATGAGAAACCCGCAAGGCAATGCCTTGCGGGTTCATTTTTATTATATTACATCTTTTTAACGGTGATGGTGACGGTTTCGCCGTTATTATCTTTGGAATCTGCCTTGACTGCTAATGGAACAATCAACATAAACATTACTAATAATATACTTATTATCTTTTTATACTTAAAAAATTACCTTTCAAAAAAATTAATTGGTTTTTTTGTTGTTTAGGACATTTTCGTTCATTGGTAAATTTTTATAGAACTCACCCATTATCTCGTTGCTGAAGTTATTTATTTTAAATGAAACATCAGCCCATTTTTTATCGCCCTCACCGAAGTATGTAACTTTTTCTACAGTTGCTACATCTAAATCAAACAATTCCGATAACACTGCCGGTGTTATATTTTTATACTTAGCGGTTGCCTCTACCGATAATGCGACCACGAACATCTCGGGATCCGTCTTGGTTACTACAATATTAATGGTAGGCCCATTGTTTTTGCTCGGGTCAATCGGTTTTTTGGTTGGGTCGGGCGGTGTTAAGGTTGTACCTTCATATGATATGGTCGGTCTGGTTGAGGATACCTCGCTTGAAGCGGTATCATCATCAACACTTGATATAACATCGCTTGTAACGGTGCCGTTATTTATAGAAGACTGTGAACCACTTGATGCCGATTCATCGGAACAGGCAGAAATGCTGAAAAGCAGCATACATATCATTAATAAAACAACTATTCTTTTCATAATAACACCTCCCATATTTCTTTATTTCATTTTACACTATAATATGTTACGATGTCAATAGAATATATTGTCGAAATACCTGTTGCTTTGTACTCATGTATAATTGTAGAACTCTATGATTGTGCACCGATTTTTGTTGGTAATGCATAGTAAATACAAAAAAACACCATCACCAGATAAATTCCGGTGATGGTGTTGCATTTTACTTTTTACATCTTTTTAACGGTGATGGTGACGGTTTCGCCGTTGATATCCCATTCCTTTGAATATCCGTCGAAGCCTTCGGTGACAAGCTCGTCTGCCAATACATCGCCAACGATACTGTCCTTAAGATCTACCGCGATCTTTTCTACTTTTTGGTTGCCGCAGATGCCAACCTTTATGTGATCGGTGACAACAAAGTCGGCCTCCTTACGCATGGTCTGTATTTTAGAGATAAGCTCTCTTACAAAGCCCTCTGCGATAAGCTCGTCGGTAAGGACGGTGTCTATCGAAACGGTGATACCTCTGTCTGAAAGGGTATAGAAGCCTTCCTTTTGAACCGCATCGATGAGAAGATCCTCTGCAAGAAGAGTAACCTCACCCGAGGGGAGTGAAAGGACGATCTCGCCCTTTTCGTCCACCGTCTGCTTGGCGGAGGAATCAAGATTTGACAGAGCCTCTCTTATCTCACCGAGTTGCTTGCCGAATTTCGGACCAACCGTCTTAAGCTGAGGCTTAAAGGTGTAGTTTACAAAGCCGTCGGTATTATCAACAAACTCAACACTCTTAATATTAAGCTCATCCTTAATAATATCGGTGTAAAGTGTGTCAAGAGCCTCGTCAAGCTTTACGTACATCTTGCTGAGCGGCTGACGGTTCTTTCTGTTTGAGCCGTTTCTTGCGGCACGGCCAAGAACGACAACCTGCAGGACCTTGTCCATATTCTGCTCAAGATCCTTATCTATCATACCCTCGTCAACCTCGGGGAAGAGGCAGAGGTGTACGCTGTCGGGAGCGTTTTTATCAATATTCTTAACAAGGTTGAGATAGATGTTCTCCGCCATAAAGGGAACCATGGGAGCCGCGGCCTTTGCAATGGTAACGAGGGCGGTGTAAAGGGTCATATAAGCCGCCTTTTTGTCCTCGTTCATACCGGTTGACCAGTATCTCTCACGCGAACGTCTTACATACCAGTTACTCATCTCGTCTACAAAGTCGTTGAGTGCTCTTGCCGCCTCGGGAATACAGTAGTTACCAAGCTCTGCATCTACCTCCTTAACGGTGGTGTTAAGACGGGAGAGAAGCCACTTATCCATAGTGGAGAGCTTACAGTCGGCAAGGCTGTACTTTGTGGGATCAAATGAATCTATATTTGCATAAAGCACATAGAAGGAATAGGTGTTCCAGAGTGTGCCCATAAACTTTCTCTGACCCTCGATAACTGCTTTGCCGTGGAAACGGTTGGGAAGCCAGGGAGCAGAGTTTGTGTAGAAGTACCATCTGATAGCATCTGCACCGTAGGTGTTAAGAGCCTCCATCGGATCAACCGCATTACCCTTAGATTTACTCATCTTTTGTCCGTTTTCGTCCTGTACGTGACCAAGCACTATAACGTTTTTAAAGGGAGCCTTGTCAAATACAAGGGTGGAGATTGCAAGAAGTGAATAGAACCAACCTCTTGTCTGGTCGACCGCCTCACTTATGAAGTCTGCGGGGAACTGTGCTTCGAAAAGCTCCTTGTTTTCGAAGGGATAGTGATGCTGTGCGAAGGGCATTGAGCCTGAATCAAACCAGCAGTCTATAACCTCGGGAACTCTGTGCATCGGCTTGCCGCACTTGGGACAGCGAAGTGTTACGTTGTCAATGTGCGGACGGTGAAGCTCGATCTCATCGGGACAATCGTCACTCATTGATTTTAACTCTTCAATCGAGCCGATGGAATGACGGTGACCGCAGTCCTCACACTCCCAGATGTTAAGGGGAGTACCCCAGTATCTGTTACGTGAAATACCCCAGTCCTGAACATTCTCAAGCCAGTCGCCAAAACGACCCTTACCAATGCTTTCGGGTATCCAGTTAATGGTGTTATTATTCTTAATGAGGTCATCGCGAACCTCTGTCATCTTGATAAACCAGGACTCTCTTGCATAGTAGATAAGGGGAGTATCACATCTCCAGCAGTGCGGATAATCGTGCTCGAATTTGGGAGCATCGAATAAAAGACCGGCCGCATCAAGATCTACCAAGATCTTGGAATCTGCATCCTTAACAAAAATACCTGCATAGGGAGTGTCTTCGCTCATTTCACCCTTAGAATTTACAAACTGAACAAAGGGAAGGTCGTAGTTTCTGCCAACCTTTGAGTCGTCCTCACCAAAGGCGGGAGCGATGTGAACGATACCTGTACCGTCACTCATGGTAACGTAGCTGTCACAGGTGATAAAGTGTGCCTTTTTGTGCTGCTTTTCACAAACCGGCTTTACAAAGTCGAATAAGGGCTCGTACTCCTTGTACTCAAGATCCTTACCGACATAGCTTTCCAGAATTTCATAAGCGGGAGCATCCTCGGGCTTAACCTTGCTTAATACCTTGTCGCAAAGAGCCTTTGCCATATAGTAGGTGTAGCCGTCTGCCGCCTTTACCTTAACATAGGTCTCATCGGGATTTACGCAAAGAGCAACGTTACTGGGCAATGTCCAGGGAGTAGTGGTCCATGCAAGGAAGTATGCATCCTCACCGATGACCTTAAAGCGAACGACCGCACTGCGCTCCTTGACCGTTTTATAGCCTTGAGCTACCTCGTGCGAGGAAAGGGGGGTTCCGCAACGGGGACAGTAGGGAACGACCTTAAAGCCCTTATACAAAAGACCCTTGTCAAAAATCTTTTTAAGTGCCCACCATTCACTCTCGATAAAATCGTTATGGTAGGTAACGTAAGGATCATCCATATCCGCCCAAAATCCGACGGTACGAGAAAACTCCTCCCACATACCCTTATACTTCCATACGCTCTCTTTACAATGGTCGATAAAAGGTGC
>JAFUPP010000035.1 GCA_017481115.1 Clostridia bacterium
AAGGTCACCCGAGCAGCACTCAAGTGTTCTTACGGGGATATCGAGCGAACGGAAAAGATCAACGGTGTTCTGCCAAAGCTTATCGAACCAAGCGGGTGACTCCTCCGGCTTACAAACAACTATCATTTCCTGCTTTTCAAACTGATGGATTCTGTATACACCGCGCTCCTCAATGCCGTGTGCACCCTTTTCCTTTCTGAAGCAGGGTGAGTAGCTGGTGAGGGTGTAGGGGAGGGTGCTTTCGGGGTTAAGGGTATCAATAAACTTACCGATCATTGAGTGCTCACTTGTACCGATAAGATAAAGATCCTCATCCTCTATTTTATACATCATAGCGTCCATTTCGGCAAAGCTCATAACGCCCGTTACAACATTTGAACGGATCATAAAGGGAGGAACACAGTAGGTAAATCCTCTGTTTATCATAAAGTCACGGGCATATGAGATAACTGCGGAATGAAGTCTTGCAATATCTCCCATAAGATAGTAAAATCCGTTACCCGCAACCTTTCTTGCTGCGTCAAGATCAATACCGTTGAATTTTTCCATAATTTCGGTATGATAAGGTATTTCAAAGTCGGGAACTACCGGCTCGCCGTAACGCTGTACCTCAACGTTCTCGCTGTCGTCCTTTCCAATGGGAACCGACGGATCAATAATGTTGGGGATGGTCATCATCTTTGTGGTAAGCTCATCGTCAAGCTCCTTTTCAAGAACCTCAAGCTCTGCAAGACGAGCAGCAAAGTCAGCTACCTGCTTTTTGACCTGCTCTGCCTCGTCAAACTTCTTTTGACCCATCAAAGCACCTATCTGCTTTGAAATACGGTTTCTGTCGGCACGAAGTGAGTCTGCCTCGCTTTGAACTGCACGCTTTTTTGCGTCAAGCTCAATTACCTCGTCAACGAGAGGAAGCTTTGAATCCTGAAACTTATTTTTAATGTTCTGCTTTACAACTTCGGGGTTTTCTCTTACAAATTTGATGTCTAACATATTAATTCACTCCTATTTATCTGATGCAACGAGATTTGAGATATTTTTCAGATCCTCGGTGCCGTAAAATTCTATTTCTATAACACCCTTTTTGGTGCTTCCCGTTACCCTTACCTTTCTGCCGAGTGCCTCGGTTAAAGAAAGCTCTGCCTCTTCAAATATCTGCGGTCTTTTGGGAACGGTTTTTTTTACGGATGAAACGGATGCCTTTGCCATCTTTTCAAGCATACGCACCGTAGCACCGTTTACCGCCATTTCGGCTGCTTTTTTCTGAAGCTCGGGATCGGTGAATGCAAGTAAAGCCCTTGCATGGCCTGCGGTGATCTTCTTTTCCTTTAACATACTGATTATATAGTCAGGAAGGGTTAGAAGTCTTAATGTGTTTGCAATGGCGGGTCGGCTTTTGCCCATAGCCTCTGCAATCCTTTCCTGGGTGAGCGAATAGCCTTCCATAAGTGCCTGATATCCTTGAGCTTCTTCTATAACACTAAGATCCTCTCTTTGAAGATTCTCGACAAGAGCAATATGTGCGGTGGATTCATCATCAAGTGACTTTATTATTACAGGAACGGTCTTAAGCCCTGCAAGACGGGATGCACGCCATCTGCGTTCGCCTGCAACAAGCTGATAAACACCCGATGACGAGGGTCTAACAATAAGCGGTTGTAAAACTCCGTATCTTGAAATACTGTCTGCAAGAGCAGTAAGTGCTTCTTCATCAAACTCTTTTCTCGGCTGGTTTCTGTTAGGCTCAATGTCATTAAGACGAAGCTCGGTAACACCGCCGACCTCGGTCGAATTCTCGTTAAAGAGGGCGTCTAAGCCACGACCTAAACCACCTTTTTTTGCGGCCATACAAAAACCTCCTATCTGTTAGCCTTTAAAAATTCCTTGGCAAGAGAAATATAACTTTCGCTTCCCTTACCCTTGGGATCGTAATAAATTATGGGTTCACCAAAGCTTGGTGCCTCACTCAGCCTTACGGTGCGGGGAATAAAGCTTTTGTATACCTTTTGAGGAAAGAACTTTTTGACCTCTCCAACCACCTGCTGTGTAAGATTGAGTCTGCCGTCAAACATCGTAAGAAGTACACCTTCTATATCAAGTGACGGATTATAAAGACGTTTAACCTGTCTTACGGTTGCCATTAACTGAGAAAGTCCCTCAAGTGCATAAAACTCGCACTGTATCGGCACTATTATAGAATCTGCCGCACAGAGTGAATTTAGGGTTATAAGTCCTAAAGAGGGAGGACAGTCAATAAAAATAAAATCATAACCCTCGCAAAGAATCGCCGCCGCCGCAGTAAACCGAGTCTCGCGACGGTCCTCATTTACAAGCTCAAGCTCTGCACCTGCAAGGGAGATGCTTGAGGGAATGACATCAACATTTTTAAAGGCGGTCTTCACAATACAGTCCTTTGCCTGCGAGGGAGACATAAGCATATCATAGGTAGAAAGAGCAACGTTTCTTTTGTCAATACCAAAGCCACTGGTAGCATTTCCTTGAGGATCCGCGTCAATAAGCAGCACCTTTTTACCAAGCTTACCTACCGCGGCTGCAAGGTTAACCGCAGAGGTCGTCTTACCGACGCCGCCCTTTTGGTTAGCTACTGCAACTATCTTTGCCATTTCTTCACCGCCCAAAAATCAAAATATATGAAAAGTATACCATAAATATAAGCATTTGCAAAGTATATAGATTAATATTTTTTACAAAAAATATGTATTGTCCCAATAATAAACCTTGACAAACATATGAATGTCTGCTAATATGAACATATGAATATTAATTCATAAGTTAAAGGTGAAAAAGCGGGGTGAAACCTTGGAGTACAGTAAAACTGAATATTTGTATGAAAGCAGCTCTGAGGCGGAACTTGCCGCATATTTCAAACTGCTTTCGGATCCCACAAGACTTAGGGTGATAATGCTGTTGTCCGAATCGGAAATGTGCGTTGGAGATATCTCCGCACGGCTTGATATGGAACAATCGGCGGTATCACATCAGTTAAGGGTGCTGAAATCGGCAAGGATAGCCGACTGCCGAAGGGCAGGCAAGACGGTATTATACCGACTCACAGATCAAAACATCAAAAACATCATTGCGGCGGCAAGTCGTAATTTCAACTAATAAAGAGGTATAAAAATGGAAGAATTTGTATTTGAAAAGGATATATTAAGCAACTCTCAGACAGATAATACAAAAGAATCGGCAGAGAACACCGAACAGACGGTTGAAGAGACATTGAATTTAAGAAAAAGCGGAGATACCAAGACCTTTACCTTTGAGCTTGGTAACCTCGGTTGTCCAAAAACCGCCGAGGATATCGAAACAGCGGTAGGTTCAATAATCGGAGTTACCGATGCAAAGGTAAATTTTGCCACCACCGTTTTGACGGTTACGGTTGATACCGGACTTTTAGCGGGACTTATAAGAAAAATAAATGCCGCTATCAAAAAGATCGACCATAATATCACATTAAAGCCGGTAGGTACTGCATCAAGGGAGCTTATGCGTTCACAACCCTCACGTCGCGAGGAGGACAGATACTCCTTTGCCAAAAAGACAAAGCTTGACGGTATACTGAAGCATCTCGGCAAAAAGGACGACCAAAAAATGACCTTCATTTTGTTATGTTCTTCAATTGCCTTAACCCTTATTGCGTTATTGACCTCAAGCATCGGTGTACTTTCGGCAATATGTGCTGTTCTGGGCTTTGCAGCGGTTGCAATCCATCCCGCCGTTAATGCATATAAAACGGTTTTGGATAAGAAGTTTGACCACAACTGTTTAGTAATTCTTTCTTCAATTATTTCTATATGTATAGGAAACTTTATCTCCACCGCACTTCTTATGATAGCATATAGAATTTATGGCTTTGTGCAACATTGGGCAACATCAAGAAGCAGAAAACAGCTTGATATCATCAAAAATACCCTTGTAGATGAAGCACATCTTATAACTCCGGACAAAACAACACAGACCGTCCCTGCAAGCTCGATAAACGTAGGACAAGAGATAATTGTACGCCCTAACGAAAGGGTTCCTCTTGACGGTGTAGTAGTTGAGGGAGAGGGAGCGGTAAACTCCTCGGATGTCACAGGAGATAACAGCCTTTATGATGTAAGACCCGGTATGGTCATCCTTTCGGGATCCAAAAACGGAGCAAGTGAACTCAAAATACGTGTAACAAGCTCCTTTGAAAATTCTGCCGCTACCAAGACATATAATGTTCTTTCAAACTATGGCTCCGAAAAGAGCGAAAGAGAAGAGTTTATGTCTAAATTCTCAAAATACTATACTCCTGCTGTAATACTATTCGGTATCCTTTTGACACTCGTGCCTGTAATATTCGGAGCAAAATTTATGGATTGGTTCCCCAAGACCCTTGTAATGTTTATAGCTTCTGCTCCCGCATCACTTGCGGTAACAATGCCCTTGGGATTTTTCTCCACAATGAGTGTATGTGCCAAAAACGGAGTACTCATCCGTAACGGAAAATATGTTCAGATGCTTGCCGAAAGCAACGCTATTGTATTCTCAAAAACAGGTGTTCTTACAAGAGGAGACCTTCGTGTAGCACAGATAAGACCCGTAAAGAATATGAGTGAGGAACAAATTCTGACCTTAGCCGCAATAGCTGAATCGGCAAGTGATCATCCGATAGCCCGCACCATAAAAAAAGCTGCAGGAAATCCAAGCGTTCCTGCAGATATTCAGGCGGTTAGTACCGATAACGGTGTAAAGGCAAGCTTTTCGGGCCATACTATTATTGCAGGTAATGCAAGGATGATGGCAGAAAACAAGATAGATGTATCATCAGTCGGAAGCTATACCGTATATGTTGCGCTCGACTCGGTAGCAGTAGGAGCTATAAAGATAGCCGACGTAGTAAGGGACGACATAGCAGAAAGCGTAGGAGTTCTACGTAACCTCGGTATAGAAGATATTATTCTTATTACCGGTGATAACGTTCAGGCGGCAACCGAAATATGCGCTCTTTGCGGAATAGAATCGGCGGAGCATTCACTCAATCCATCTGAAAAGGCAGAGATCGTAACGCGAATTGCCGAGACCTGCGGTATTACCGCATATGTCGGAGAAGGTATAGACGATCTTGCCGCAATAGAGACGGCAGATATAGGCGTTGCAATGGGCTTTGAGTCGGGTAATGACCAGCGAGATGGAGATGCCATAATCACATCAAATAAGGTTTCTTCCTTCGCAAAGTGTGTAGCCATCTGTACCAAGGCACTAACCGTAATTCGTGTTAATGTTGTAATTGCCATAGCCTTCAAGCTTTTAATACTTCTTATGGCGCTTGTCGGATATGCCGATATGTATACTGCAGTAGTTGCAGATCTTATTATAGTTATCCTTACGGTACTCAACACCACCAGAATTGCAAGGTTTGCTAAAGAAAAAACCGAAAATCAATAAGCTTTATAGTATTTCTCCTTTATAACGGCCCCCGACACTGCTCGGCAGTGCGGGGGCCACTCACTAAAAAAGCATCGCAATCAAAACGATTGCGATGCTTTTTATTTTAAAGTGTTGCAGCTATTACAGCCTTAATGGTGTGCATTCTGTTTTCAGCCTCATCAAAGACTATTGAACGCTCACTTTCGAAAACCTCATCGGTGACCTCCATACAGTCAATACCGAATTTTTCGTAAATCTCCTTGCCGACTGTCGTGTTAAGATCGTGGAAAGCAGGTAAGCAGTGCATAAACTTACACTGTGCACCGGCCTTTTCCATAAGCTCTGATGTGACACGGTAGGGGGTAAGATCTTCGATTCTTTCCTTCCATACTCCGTCGGGCTCACCCATGGATACCCAAACGTCTGTGTATATAACATCTGCACCCTTAACGTCGTCGGTGTTGGATGTAAACTTCAAGGTAGCACCGGTTTGTGCTGCTATCTTCTCGCACTCCTCAATAAGAGCGTTGTCGGGGAAGTACTTGGGATTGGTACATGCGATAAAGTTCATACCCATCTTTGCACAACCTACCATAAGTGAATTACCCATATTGTATCGTGCATCACCTACATAAACAAGGGTCTTACCCTTAAGGTCACCGCAGTGTTCTCTTATGGTAAGAAAATCTGCAAGTATCTGTGTGGGATGAAACTCATTTGTTAAACCGTTGTAAACTGGTACACCTGCAAACGCAGCAAGGGTCTCAACTATTGTCTGTTCAAAGCCTCTGTACTCAATAGCATCATACATACGGCCAAGAACTCTTGCAGTGTCGGCAATGGACTCCTTTTTGCCCATCTGCGAAGCAGAAGGATCAAGAAAAGTAGGATGCATTCCAAGATCTGCCGCTGCAACCTCAAAGGCACAGCGTGTACGTGTGGAGTTTTTCTCAAAAACAAGAGCTATGCTCTTACCCTCACAAAGACGGTGCGGGGTACCGGCCTTTTTCTCAGCCTTAAGCTTTGCCGAAAGATCTAAAAGATAGTTTATCTCTTCTGGTGTAAAATCAAGTAACTTTAAAAAGCTTTTACCTTTAAGATTCATATTAGTTTCCTCCAAATTCTGCACAGACGGTCTTTATAACATCAACCGCATTTTTAAGTGTATCAAAGGGTATGTTGAGTGCCGGTAAAAGTCTTACCTTGGTCTTTGCGGTGAGACAAATGACACCGCGGTTTATACACTCTTTAACAATATCCGAAGCCGAACCTATGGGTTTTATTCCTATCATAAGACCCATACCGCTTACCGATTCAACACCCTTGGCATTTTTAAACTCTTCAAAAATATAATCACTCTTTTTCTTAACATCCTCTAAAAGAGCATCGTTTATTCTTGACAGTACGTTTATGGCTGCCGCCGAGCATACCGGATTTCCGCCAAAGGTAGAGCCGTGATCAGAAAAACCTAAAACATTTTCGGTCTTTTCGTTCATCATACATGCACCAAGAGGCAATCCGCCCGAAAGACCCTTTGCGGTGGTCACAACATCAGGAGAAATACCGAAATTCTGATATGCATAAAGCATACCTGTTCTTCCGTTACCCGTTTGCACCTCGTCTATCATAAGAACAATATCGTTTTGCTTTGCAAAGGCCTCAACCGCCTTTATATATTCAGCATCAAGAGGTAAAACACCACCCTCGCCCTGAACACATTCAAGCAAAATTCCTGCCGCCTTCTTCTCGGTAGCGACCCTCTTTAGTTCCTCAATATCATTAGCCTTTACCGACACAAAACCGGGGGTAAGAGGATTGAACAGCTTATGAAAAACCTCCTGACCGGTCGCTGCAAGAGTGGTAAGCGTTCTTCCGTGGAAAGAGTTTTCAAGGGTTATTATGTGATAGTATTCTTCACCCTTTTTCTCTGCGGCATACTTTCTTGCAACCTTTATGGCACATTCATTTGCTTCAGCACCCGAGTTCGCAAAGAATACCTTTTTCATACCTGTTTTTTCACAAAGCATTTTTGCAAGGATGGCACAAGGCTCTGTGTAGTATAAATTTGAGGTATGTTGTACCTTTGAAAGCTGATCTGTGACCGCTTTTTGCCATTCGTCATCGGCTATACCGAATGCGGTTACACCGATACCGGTGCCCATATCAATATATTCCTTACCGTCGGCACCAAAGTATATCGAACCCTTACCGCCAACTATTTCAACAGGAAAGCGGTTGTAGGTACCTGCAACATAAGCCTTATCAATATCAATAATACCCATATCAGTCACCCATAACCATTGTTCCTGCACCCTCATCGGTAAGAAGCTCCATCAAGATGGAGTGGGGAACACGTCCGTCCATAATAACTACATTTTTAACACCCTTTTCGATGGCCTCGATACAACAGTCTACCTTAGGTATCATACCACCCGAAATGACCCCTTCGTCATACAACTTTCTGGCTTCGGAAACCGTAAGCTCGGGGATGAGTGTTGACGCATCATCCTTATCCCTTAAAATGCCGTCAATATCTGTCATCATAATAAGTCTTTCGGCACCAAGAGCTCCTGCAATAAATGCAGCAGCGGTATCGCCGTTAATGTTATAAGCATTTCCCTCTTTATCACAACCGATGGTGGAGATAACGGGAATATAGTTTTTCTCCAAAAGGTCTAAAACAGGGGAGATGTGTATTTTTACTATCTCTCCGACAAAGCCTAAACGCTCGTCCTTGATTTTTGATTCAATAAGACAACCGTCCATACCTGAAATGCCCATAGCCTTACCGCCGTTCATTTCAAGAAGGTTTACAAGTGTCTTGTTGACCTTACCTGCAAGAACCATCTGAACAATGTCAATGGTTTCGCTGTCGGTCACGCGAAGTCCGTCAACAAAGGTGGGCTTTTTACCTAATTTGTCCATCATTTCGCTGATCTCAGGACCGCCGCCGTGAACCAAAACAATCTTAACACCAATAAGCCAAAGCAGAGCAATATCCTCCATTACCTGCTTCTTAAGTGTTTCGTTGATCATCGCGTTGCCGCCGTACTTTACAACTACGACCTTGCCGTTGTAACGCTTTATGTAGGGAAGTGCCTGGGTAAGCACCTCGGCACGCTGTGAATTTGAAAAATCGTTAAACATAATACTCTCCATCAGGTACGGTAATCACCGTTGATTTTTACATAGTCGTATGTAAGATCGCAACCCCAAGCAGTTGTCATCTCATTACCGCTGTTAAGGTCAATAAGTATATCTATCTCGGTTTCAAGCAGTATTTCCTTTGCCTTTTCCTCCGAAAACTCAACACCTGCTCCGTTTTGACAGACAAGTATCTCACCCTTGTTGCTCTTAAAACGAACATCCACCTTATTTACGTCAATACAGGCACCCGAATAACCGATAGCACAAAGAACTCTGCCCCAGTTGGCATCTGCACCAAACATAGCCGCCTTTAAAAGCGACGAACATATAACACTCTTTGCAACCGTCTTGGCGTTTTCAAGAGTATCAGCACCCTCTACCTTACATTCAATAAGCTTGGTAGCACCCTCGCCGTCACCGGCTATTTTTTTACAAAGTGCAACCGTTACGGTGTTAAGAGCCTTCATAAAGATATCAAAGCCTTCACCCTCACTTGCGATCATCTCGTTTTCAGCCATACCGTTTGCAAGGACCGTAACCATATCGTTGGTGGAGGTATCCCCGTCAACACTGACCATATTAAAGGTGTTTGCAATGTCGCTCGATAATGCCTTTTGAAGCATATCGGGAGCAATATTAACATCGGTGGTTATGAAAACAAGCATGGTTGCCATATTGGGATGGATCATTCCACTTCCCTTTGCAATACCTCCGATCTTACAAACCTTACCGCCTATCTCAAACTCTACCGCTACCTGTTTATCAACCGTGTCGGTGGTCATAATGCCCTCTGCGGCATCGCTGCTGCCAAAGCTATTCAAGCCCTTTACAAGCTCGGGAATTCCGTTTTTGATGGGCTCAATATCCAAAGGTTGACCAATAACGCCGGTAGAAGCAACAACAACGTCCTTTTCATTGATATTTAACTCTTTAGCCAAAAGAGAACTCATATTTTCGGCAATATCAATGCCGTTGGCGTTGCAGGTGTTTGCATTACCCGAATTGCATATAACAGCCTGAGCATATCCGTTTGATATATGCTCCTTTGTAACGGTAAGGGGGGCACCCTTAACTAAATTTGTAGTATAAACTGCCGCCGCAGAGCAAAGCTTTTCGCTGAAAATCAACGACAGATCCTTTTTTGTTTTGTTTTTTCTGATTCCGCAATGAACTCCGTTAGCCATAAAGCCCTTTGCAGCACAGATACCGCCTGAAACTATCTTCACGGTGTCCTCCTTAAACATTAAGTCCTGTTTTTTCATCAACACCCAAAAGGATGTTCATATTCTGTATGGCCGCACCCGATGCGCCCTTGCCGAGATTGTCAAAGCGTGAGACAAGCACGATTCTGTCATCATTTCCAACGACAGAAACCGTCATATCATCCCTGCCCGATAAATGATTTGATGCCATAAAAGCATCCTCAATTTCGGCAAAACTGACAATACCGTCTTTGTAATAGTCTTTATAAATTTCTTTGATTTTATCAATACCGCAGCCTATATCCTCTTTAAAGAGGGGAACGGTGACCTGCATTCCGGAATAAAAATCCGAAACGATAGGCATAAATACAGGCATATTCTCGAGAGCACATATTTTTCTCATTTCGGGAAGATGCTTGTGTGATTGATTAAGTCCGTACATTCTTGGGGAATCAAGCAAAACATCCCTGCCGTCTTCCTCATATTCGGCAATCATCTTTTTGCCGCCGCCCGAATAACCGGTAAGTGAGGTGCAACAAAGCTTAGCATCGCTTTTTATTACACCGCATTTAACAAGCGGCTCAATAAGTGCAATAAAACCACTTGCGTGACAACCGGGATTTGCAATTCTTTTGGAATTCTTTATTAATTCACGTCTGCCCGAAAGCTCGGGGAAACCGTATGCCCAACCATCCTTTACTCTGTGGGCGGTTGAGGTATCAATAACCGCGGCATTTTTATTATCTATAAGCGAGACCGCCTCAATTGCCGCCGCATCGGGCAGACACAAAAAGGCAATATCGCAGTTATTTAACATTTCTTTTCTGGCTGAAGTATCTTTCCTGAGCTCTTCTGATATCTTTAAAGCTCAATATCTTTTCTGCCCTCAAGCCTTTCAAATATGCGAAGTCCCGTAGTGCCTACGCTTCCGTCAATAAATACCTTTGTCATTTGGATAACTCCGCCTTTACATATTCTATCTGTGCTTCGACCGATGAAACACTGGTTCCGCCTACACTTATACGCTTGTTTACACAGGTCTCAAGACTGATTTCGTCAAATACATCCTCTTCGAAAAGGGGAGAGAACTCCTTGTACTTTTCAAGCGTAACGGATTCAAGTACCTCTCCTTCGCTTATACAGTAGGAAACGATCTGTCCCGAAATCTTATAAGCACTTCTGAAGGGAAGACCCTTTTTAACAAGATAATCGGCAAGGTCGGTGGCGTTTATAAATCCGCCTTGAGCCGCCTTCTTCATGTTCTCGGGAATAGCCTTAAGTGTTTCGATCATGCCCACGAATATCTCAAGACAGCTCTTTACGGTATCACAGGCGTCAAATACGCCCTCCTTATCCTCCTGCATATCCTTGTTGTATGCAAGGGGAATACCCTTAAGCACCGTCAAAAGACCGAAAAGATCACCGAAAACTCTGCCTGTCTTTCCTCTGACAAGCTCTGCCATATCGGGATTTTTCTTCTGCGGCATAATGGATGAACCGGTTGTAAAGGAATCTGACAGCTCAATGAACTTGAATTCCCAGCTTGACCAGAGAATTATCTCCTCCGAAAAGCGTGAAAGATGCATCATAATGACCGAAATCGCAGCCATTAATTCAACCGCAAAGTCCCTGTCCGAAACACCGTCAAGAGAATTCATACAAATACCGTCAAATCCAAGCTTCTCAGCCTCAAAATAACGGTCGGTATCGTATGTGGTACCCGCAAGAGCACAACAGCCGATGGGGGATAGATTTATTCTCTTTCTGCAGTCCGAAAGTCTTGAAAGATCACGAAGCAACATCATACAGTAGGCCATAAGATGATGTCCGAAGGTTATGGGTTGAGCACGTTGCAGATGTGTATAACCCGGCATAATAACCGACTTATACTCCTCGGCTCTGCAAACTAAGGCATCAATAAGACGTCTTGTAAGCGATACGATCTCGTCTATCTCATCGCGAAGATACATTCTTATATCAAGTGCTACCTGATCGTTACGGCTTCTGGCGGTGTGCAGCTTTTTGCCAACATCCCCAAGCCTTAAGGTAAGCTCCTGCTCAACAAACATATGAATATCCTCTGCCGTCATATCAAACTGCAAAGAACCATTTTCCAAATCCTCTAAAATCCCCTCAAGACCGCCGATAAGCGTGTCAGCCTCGCTTTGAGAAATGATCCCCTTAAAGCCAAGCATGGCAGCATGTGCCATGCTGCCCTTAATATCCTGGCGGAACATCTTAGAGTCAAAGTGTATGGAAGAATTGAAATCGTCGGCCATCTTATCGGTGATGCCGTCGGTCCTTCCTGCCCACATCTTAGCCATCAAAGTTTCTCCGTTCTAAAATTATTTACCTTCAACCATGGCCTGAACCTTAATGGGAAGACCAAACAGCTGAATAAATCCTTCAGCATCCTGCTGGTTGTAATCGCTCTCGCCGAATGTAGCGATCTCCTCACTGTAAAGTGAATAGGGACTCCAAACACCGGCGTTGATCATATTGCCCTTATAGAGCTTAAGTCTTACCTTACCGGTGACCTTCTCCTGAGTCTTGTCAACGAATGCCGAAAGAGCCTCACGAAGAGGAGTAAACCACTGACCGTTGTAAACAAGCTCGGCAAAGGTGACCGAAAGACGCTGTTTTTCGTGCATTGTGTACTTATCAAGACAGATCTGCTCCAAAACAGAGTGAGCCTTGTAAAGAATGGTACCGCCCGGAGTCTCGTAAACACCGCGGCACTTCATACCGACAAGACGGTTCTCGACAATATCAATAATACCGATACCGTTTGCACCGCCGATCTCGTTAAGCTTTAAGATGATGTTCTTTGCACTCATCTTTTCGCCGTTAAGTGCGGTGGGAATGCCCTGCTCGAACTCAAGCTCAATATAAGTGGGCTTGTCGGGAGCCTGAAGGGGAGAAATACCCATCTCAAGGAAGCCTTCCTTTTCATACTGAGGCTCATTGCCGGTATCCTCAAGATCCATACCCTCGTGTGAAAGATGCCAGAGGTTCTTATCCTTTGAATAGTTGGTCTCACGATTGATCTTCAAAGGTACATTGTGTGCCTCTGCATACTCGATCTCTTCCTCACGGCTCTTGATATCCCACTCACGCCAGGGAGCAATGATGGGCATATTGGGAGCAAATGCCTTAATTGTAAGCTCAAAACGAACCTGATCGTTGCCCTTACCGGTGCAGCCGTGACAGATAGCATCTGCACCCTCTTTAATAGCTACATCAACAAGTGCTTTTGCAATACAGGGTCTTGCATGGCTTGTACCTAAAAGATACTCCTCATATACTGCACCCGCCTTCATGGTGGGGATAATGTAATTGTCAACATAATCGTCGTTAAGATCTAAAACGTAAAGCTTTGAAGCACCTGTCTTTAAAGCCTTATCTTCAAGACACTCAAGCTCGTCTGCCTGACCAACGTTGCCCGAAACTGCAATAACCTCACAGTTATTGTAGTTTTCCTTAAGCCAGGGGATGATAATAGATGTATCAAGTCCGCCTGAATATGCTAAAACGACCTTTTTGATGTTTTCCTTGTTCATTTTAATTGCCTCCGATGAGATAAATTTTATAGTACGGGCATTATTATACAAAGGATATACAAAAAAGTCAAGCAATTTTCAAAAAATATTCAAATACTTTTTAAAATATGCATAAATTATGCAGAATATTCAAAATTTATGCATAAAACCGATAAAAAAACAAAAAACATACATAAAGAAGAGCGGTTCTTACATTATATATACAAAACACATAAACAAAACTACCCTTTATTTTGTACAACCGCGGCCGTAACATTATAACCTGTTGAAAAATTCGGATTACACAAAGTATAAAGTTTTATTAAAAATTTTTTAACAATTTAGTTGACAAAAGTGTAAAGTCGCATTATAATGAAGGCGAGAAAGATTTTTGGTGATATTGACTAAAATATCCGGTTGATATGGTATATTTTAGGTAATATTCGACAAAAATAGACTACATAGTGTATGAAAATGAATAAAAACAGAACAAATTGTCTATATGTGGTGTAAACATTATAGACAACTTTTGCCATCTTAAAAAAACGAAAAGGAGATAAAAAGTGTTAGTTTTTAAGAAGATCACTTCAATACTTACAACCATAGTTGTAGTAGTAGCTGTAATCGTAGCACTGCTTTTAGTCGGTGTTCGTATAATCGGAATAGAACCCTATGCAGTTCTTTCCGGATCAATGGAACCTGAATATCCCACAGGTTCTCTTATATATGTAAAGGAGGTTGACCCCTTCGAACTTCAGGTCGGTGACGATATTACATATATGTTAAATGAAGATACCCTTTCAACCCACCGAATTATTGAGGTAGTTCCCGATCCTGAAGATAAATCGGTCGTCCGTTTCAGAATGCAGGGTATAGCAAACGATCACGCCGATGCTCAGCTCGTGCATTGTGATAATGTTGTAGGTCAGCCCCAGTTCCATATTCCTTATTTAGGATATGTTTCGAACTACATTCAGAACCCCCCGGGACTTTATGTAGTAATTGCCGGCGGTATACTTGTTCTTCTCCTCGGCTTCTTACCCGACCTTTTCAGCGATGATAAAGAAAAGGATAAGAAAAAGAAGAAGGGCGAAGAAGAAACAGAAGCTCCTGCAGAGGATGCAACTCCCTCGGCTTCAGCCGACGCTTCAGCCGAGCCCACCCTCCCCGCAGAAGACTCTGCTCCCGAGACCCCCGCCGAATAATTCTCAATTTGTAGGGGACAGCCCGTAATCGTCCCGCACCCCGAAAACGAATTTCACATTCGTAGGGGCGAACTGTGTTCGCCCGTCTGACTCGGCTCCGCTTGATTGAGTGGTAGACCGATCACCCCACAAAAATTAAATATCGCACAAACCCATAGCAAAGACCCTTTTTAACAGTAGTTTAGCCGCAAGGCAACTAAATAAATTTAAAAAAATTTTTTTAAAAAGGAGACAAAAACTATGAAGAAATTCAGAAACGCACTTATCCTCGTATTGTGTGCATTGCTTCTCGTTGGCGGTACATTCGCAGTAACATTAGCATACCTCACTTCACAGGATACAGTAACTAACACCTTCACCGTTGGTGATATTGAGATCACCCTCGACGAAGCAGATGTTGATGAGTATGGTGTTGCTGTTAGCCCCGCAGCTCGTGTTGACAACAACGAATACCTCCTCATTCCTAACAAGACCTATCTTAAGGATCCTACTATCCATGTAGATGCTGACAGTGAAGATTCTTGGATATTTGTTAAGATTGAGAACAACATTGATGATGTCCTTGTTGCAACTGGTGAAGATTCCATTGCTGCACAGCTTACTGCAAACGGTTGGGTAGCAGTTACTGATGAGACCAACGTATATGCTTACAGCACAAAATACGAAAAAGGTCAGGCTAAGAAGGATTTTGTAGTATTCGATGGTATTACTGTTGATGCTAACGCAGATCTTTCACTCGTTGATGAAGCTGCAGATCAGATCGTTGTTACCGGTTATGCAGTACAGGCAGAAGGCTTTGCAACCGCTCAGGCAGCATGGGATGCAACCTTCGGTGCATAATCCAAACCTAATTTAGTTTCTATTTAACAAAAAATTATTTTAAATCTTTGAAAGGAGATATTTCTCATGAAAAAGAAGATTACAACAGTCGTTGCTCTTATCCTCTGCGCAGTTCTTCTCGTAGCAGGTTCAGTAGCAGCAACCCTCGCATACCTTACATCAAAGACCGAAGTTGTTACCAACACCTTTACAGTAGGTAATGTAGCAATTACTCTTGATGAAGCAAAGGTTAATGTAAACGGTGTGCCCGTAAATAATGAGGGTACAGTAGTTGAATTAGCATCAGCTCCCCGTGTAATGACCAACTCATACAAGCTCATCCCCGGTGAGAGCTATACCAAGGATCCTACCGTTCATGTAGCATCAGGCTCAGAAGCAAGCTTTGTATTCGTTAAGGTTGTTGATGGTATTGAGGCTATTCAGGATGCAACTACTATTGCAAACCAGATGATCGCAAACGGTTGGAAAGAGACCGCTACTGATAATGTCTGGGTATATGCAAAGGATGCAGGCGAAGGCACTCATACTCTTGTAGATGCAAGTCAGTCAGCAAAAGACCTCATAGTATTTAACAACTTCAAGGTTCTTTCAAATGCTAATGTTGGCGCTTACACCGAAGCAAACATTAAGATTGAAGCATTTGCAATTCAGGCAGCCGGTGATGTTGATTATGCAACAGCACTTACACAGGCAACTGCTACTTTCACTATCTAATTTGATTAGTTAATATCCTTAAAAGGAGTAAATCATTATGAAAAAGAAAATTTTAGGCGCTCTCGCAATCGTCCTCGTACTTTGCGTAGCAGTCGGCGGAACCCTTGCTTATCTTTTTGATACAACCGATGTTGTAGTTAACACCTTTACTTTTGGTAACGTTGATATTGATCTTTCCGAAACTACTGGTACTAACTATAAGATGGTTCCTGGCGATACAATGGCTAAGGACCCGAAGGTTACAGTTAGCGGCAACAGTGAAGACAGCTATGTTTTCATCGAGGTTATCGAAGCAAACGATCTTGATACTTATGTACAGTATGCAATCGATACTGGCGTATGGACCAAGCTTGCAAGTGAGACCGAAAAGGAAGTATATTATCTTACTGGTAACTACACCTCAAATGTAGCAGATCAGGATTACTACATTCTTGCAGGTGAAGGCGATGCCAATCTTAAGAATGGTAAGGTAACCGTTTCTAACGCTATCACAAAGACTCAGATTGATGCTCTTAATGGTAAGAGCAATGAAGAGATGCCCAAGCTCTCATTCAAGGCTTATGCTATCCAGAAGGATAACATTGCTGATGTAGACGCAGCATGGACTGCAATCGAGGCAGCTCTTGCATAATCTACTCTGATCTTAGAACATAAGTTCAAAAACTAATTTTAATCTAAAAACAATAAGGAGAAACAATCATGAAAAAGAAGATAGTTTCTATTTGCTTGGTACTTGCAATTCTTGCAGTTGCAGTTACAGGTACTCTTGCATACCTCACTGACACCGATCAGGCTCTCAACACCATGACACTTGGTGATATCGAGATCGACCAGACCGAGTGGCAGCGTAAAACCGATGCAAACGGCTTTATTTCAACAGGCACAGAAGATGGCTACGGCTATGCTCCTGATATGCTCGAAGAGTTTGCACAGGATAAGCTTATGCTTCCCGCAACCGGCAATGCTGAGTGGGAAGAGAAGACCGCAGGCGAAGAGTGGCAGCAGTCATGGGCACAGATCGGTGCTCCCGGCTCAAACCAGATGCTCGGTGGTGATCTCGGCAACGTAATCGACAAGATCGTTACTGTTGAGAACACAGGCGATAATGATGTTTATTATCGTACCATCATCCTCATTGAGGATCCTACAGGCATCGACCACAGCAATTTCAAAACAAATCACGAGACCATTATGCTCAACAGAAACAGCAACGCTAGATTTGACTGGAATCAGACTATGGCTGGTGCTCAGCAGGATAGTTCTGATCTTGAGAAGATCTACGATGTTATGATCAACGGTGTTCGTCACTATGCTGTAGTTGCAACCTATACTGAAAAGCTTGCTCCCGCTGAGGTTTCAAGACCTACACTTCTCCAGGCTTATATGCAGGGCGCAGTAACCAACGAAGAGTATGCACTCTTTGGTGATAAGGTTACCATTCTTGCATACACTCAGGCAGTACAGGCAGACGGTTGGTCAGATGGCGATGGCACATATGCAGCACAGCGTGCTCTTAATGCAGCATTCGGTGTACTTGATGCAGATGCAATCGAAGCACTTGATTGGGATTTAACAGATTTTGTTGCCTAATCAGTAATCCCAAATTATAAACACTAGATTTTTACTTATTAGTTTCTTTAAGGAGAAAAAATCATGAAAAAGAAGATAGTTTCCATTTGCTTGGTACTTGCAATTCTTGCAGTAGCAGCAACCGGTACTCTTGCTTACTTCACAGATTACGATGGAGCAGAGAATACCTTCGTATTCGGTAACATTTCAATTAAGCAGCTCGAAAAAGAGCGTATTGAGCAGTCAGATGCTAACACAGCTGACACAAACATTAAGGACTTCACACAGGATAAGGAACTCTTCCCTATAGTTGGTGATCCTGCATGGGCTCCTGATAATCAGAATTGGCCCACAGGCGGTTACACACAGCTCTTTACCGATGCTTTGGGCAACGTAGAAGACAAGTTCGTATTTGTAGAGAATGACGGTGCAAACGACGTTTACTTCCGTACCCTCATTGCTATCGAGCAGGGTGCTCTTGATTATACAACATGGGATTATGTTGTAGGTACTGTAGTTAACGATACACATTACGACATGACCGTAATTGCAACTGATGTTGAGATAAAGGGTAACGAGTATGTAATTTACGAGTTTGTTTATAATCGTGACAACGGCGCAGGCGCTGGCGTTCTCGAAGCAGGCCTTACTTCAAGACCTTCACTTCTCCAGGTATTCCTTTACAAGGAGACCACTCAGGAGCAGGTAGCTCTCCTCGACGGTAACGACGATGGTAAGCTCAACGTTCTCGTAGTTTCACAGGCAGTTCAGACCGCAGGCTTCAGCGATGCAGCAACCGCTCTTGACGAAGCATTCGGCGATCTCGATGCTACCTCAGCAGCAGCATACCTTGCAGAGTACAAGGCATAATTTAGTTTTTTAACTATAACTAAATAAAGTCAGAGGGCGAAAGCCCTCTGATAAATGTACAAAAACGTAAATTATTAATTTTTTAAGGAGAAAGTATCATGAAAAAGAAGATAGTTTCTATTTGCTTGGTACTTGCAATTCTTGCAGTAGCAGCAACCGGTACTCTCGCTTACTTCACAGATTATGATGGAGCAGAGAATACCTTTGTATTCGGTAACATTTCAATCCAGCAGCTCGAAAAAGAGCGTATTGAGCAGTCAGATGCTAATACAGATGCAACAAACATTCAGGACTTCACACAGGATAAGGAACTCTTCCCCGCAATCAGAGTTGACGGAACAAATGCTAACAGTGGTTATGCAGCTTGGGCTCCTGGTTATCAGAATTTCCCCACCGGTGGTTCATCAAAGCTCTTCACCGATGCTATGGGTAATGTAGAAGATAAGTTCGTATTCGTAGAGAATGACGGTGCAAACGATGTTTACTTCCGTACCATCGTTGCTATCGAAAAGGGTAGCCTTCCCATAGAAAAGAACGCTCTTATTCGTATCAATGCAAATACCGACCATTATACTTTAAACTATATTGCAAATCGTGTAACAATCGGTGATAGCGTATATGATATCCTTGAGTTCGTTTACAAGAGAGACAACAATGACGGTAAGGGCGCAGGCGTTCTTTCCGCAGGTGCAACCTCAAGACCTTCACTTCTCCAGATATATCTCCGTGCAGATACAACTCAGGAAGATGTAGCTCTTATCGACGGTAACGACGACGGTAAGCTCAACGTTCTTGCAGTTTCACAGGCAGTTCAGACCGCAGGCTTCAGCGATGCAGCAACCGCTCTTGACGAGGCATTCGGCGATCTCGATGCTACCTCAGCAGCAGCATACCTTGCAGAGTACAAGGCATAATTTAGTTTATTAACTGTAACTAAAAAAGGTCAGAGGGCGAAAGCCCTCTGGCATTGCCCTAATAAATGGTAGTTGAAAAAACATACATTTTGTGTTATAATTAACTATCAAGATATATGATATTTCATTAAGAGGTAAATTACTATGAAAAAGAAGATTTTATCTGTCTGCTTAGTGCTTGCCCTTATCGCAGTTCTTGCAACCGGTACCTTAGCTTACTTTACCGACAGCGAGACCGCAGACAACGTTTTCGTTATGAAGGGCGTTAGCATTGACCTCGAAGAAGACTTCGATCCCGAAGATGCAGACGACATCGTTCCCGACACCACCGTAACAAAGGGTGTTGAAGTAACCAATATCGGTACTACCGATGCATACGTTCGTGTTCAGATCGCAGTTCCTGCAGACCTTGATGACGGTTTCGTAACCCTCAACAAGAACGACGGTAACTGGAGCTGGACCAAGAAGGACGGCCAGACCCCCAATAAGTACACTGCTTCAATCAACAACGAAGAGTATGTTGTTTATGTAGGTACATACACCAAGGCTCTTGCAGCAAACGAAGCAACAGCAAACAAGGCTCTCGAGTCAGTTTATATCGACAAGAATATAACCTGCGAAGAGAACGCTCAGCTTGGTGGCTATGACTACTTCAATGCAGCTGGCGTAAAGGCTAACTACAGAGCAGACGGTACCTTCCACATCTATGTTATTGCAGAAGGCACCCAGAAGAATCCGTTCGACAATGCATTTGATGCACTCGACACAGCATTCGGCGAGCCCGGTAACTACACAGTTGCTTGGTAATTAAAACTTAACATTTTACTCTGCTTTCCTTCGGGAAAGCAGGGTATATGCGGATATCTTGACAACAGGGTACCCGCATATGCCCTTTGTAAAAGTTATTCCATCCTTGATGGTAGGAACGACGTCCCGCATACTAGGCTCCACTTGACAGGGAATTGTCAAAACGTCGGTTTTGACGGAGGGGAAGATAATAAACCAATAACCAAACTTTGTTTGTGCAATAAAGGAGAATTTCGATGAAAAGGAAAGTATTTGCTTGTACGCTCATAGCAATAGTAATATCGTTGTTTGCTTTTGGTACACAGGCATATTTCACATATGAAGACACCGCCAGGAACGTAATCACAACAGGCAGTGTCGGCATTGCCATTGATGAAAAAACCTATGATGATAATCAAGTGGAGATCGACTTCCCCAAAGAAGGTGTAGAGACTCAGCCCGGCAACGAGGTTGCAAAGATCGTAAAGGTCAACAATAACGGCAAGAGCGATGCATGGGTCAGAATAGAGCTTCAAGCCTTTGCTAAGGACAGCGCAAACAATGACCTTCCCCCCACCTTACCCGATGGAACAATGCTTTTCACATTTGAGACCCTTTCTGATTGGATCTTACATACCGACGGTTATTACTACTACAAAAACCCCGTCAAACCCGACGAGCTTACCTCAGCACTTTTCGAGAAGGTAAAGATAAACGACAAGCTTACAAACGACTATAACACAGCAAAATTAATTCTCAGAGTTAATGCTCAGGCGGTACAGACCGCAAATAACGGTGAAACGGTGCTTGAAGCATCCGGATGGCCCGAAAACAACTGAAAGGAGACGCTAAAATGAAGATAACAAGCTTTATGAAACAACAGCATAGCAAAAACCGTGCTGCAAAGCGTCTTAAATCGGTTCTTAGCTTAGTTTTGGCTGTTTCACTTATGCTTTCTACCCTCTGCATCCTTGTTCTCAATGTTGCAGCAGAGGTTTTACCCATAGATAACGACCTCGTAGACGGAATTTCCATGAGACTCTTTAACTATGGCTCAAGCATCAACAGATATATGAGAAATACCGACAGCACAGTTGGTAGAATGGGTGACTATTACTACAATTCATTTGGCAATATGGTCAATACATACGGTGGTGGATATTTACCCTTTGT
>JAFUPP010000036.1 GCA_017481115.1 Clostridia bacterium
AATGCTCTCTTTGCTCAATCCCGAGCTTTGTATAGGCTGCGGATGCTGCTCGTATGTATGTCCCTCGAGAATAAACATAATGCAATCTGTGCTTGAAGCCAAGGATGCGGTTTTAAGCCGAGAGGTCAAAAAGGAGGATAACGGCGATGAAGAGCTTTAATATTGCCCCCTTTATAAGACTTGATTCGGATAAATTTCCAAAATACTACACCGACTTTTTGATAGCCCTGGCGGGTCCGTTGTTTATGGCGGTATTCCTTTACGGCTTCCGTGCGGCACTCATAATTGCGTTTTGTCTTGTTACAGCAGTATTTTTGAATGCTCTTGAGTTTTCGGTCTTCTCAAGCAAGCCGATAATCGATCCCAACGATATTCTTACCGCAGTAATTCTGCCGCTTTTATGCCCCGCCACCATAAATCTGCTTATTCCCTGTTCGGGTGTTGCGGTTGCGGTGGTAATAAGAATACTCATTTCAAATCTTATAAAACCCAAAATGATGTTCATAAGCTCTGCGTGTGTGGGCTGGGTCTTTTTGGTGGTAACCTTCGGTTCAAGGATGTTTGAATATACAGCTCCCCAGGCACTTACATCATTTTCTCTTTCGGTAACAAGCGTGGGTGAAGCAGTACCCTCCGTTGCCGCCATTTTAAAAACAGGCAACGGTGAAGGCTTTAGGCTTATTGACCTGTTACTCGGCGAACTTGCCGGTCCCATGGGTGCCTCCTCACCCATCGTGCTTATCTCCTGTGCGTTGTTTCTTATGATAAGGCACTCCGCCCCGTATCAGACCTTTGTAGGCTACATCCTTTCGGCATTTATCTGCTCGGTCGCGTTTGGCAACATTACAGGATGTACCCTTCTTACTGCGGGTCTTTTCTCTGTAAGCGGCGGATCACTTCTGTTTTGTTCCATATTTATTGCCTGTCAACGTCATTTTTATCCGATGACCAAAACTGGCAGATGGATAAGCGGTATACTGCTTGGATTCTTCAGTATTTTATTAAGACTGATCCTTCCTTTAGAGCAGGCAGCCCCAATAGCAATACTTGTCATAACCTTCCTGAGCTACTATATCGATGTTGTTTCGTATCTGTTGAACAACGCGGTACGCTATGCAAAGGTGCTTTACCGTAACCGTCTTAAAGAGCGTGTCAATGCTTTACATAACAAGGACAGACAAGCCGAGGATTTAGAGGATTTATTGTAATACATTATATATAATATAATGACGGCAGATTTTCATCTGCCGTCTTTTATTTTTTCGGTTATTGATCTTAACAGCTTTACGGGTGAAGGTAACGATGCATCAAAAAGATCGGTTGCGGTATTTTTTATGTTTTCTACCGTTTCATCGTAGACTATTATCTGCGACCCGAAAAAGTATATTTTCGTGTAATCCTTAAATTCTTCAACCGCAAGTGCGGGATCACCCTCACCAAAGGCGGTCCTTCGGGTATTTGTATCAACTATTGCGGCGGATACCGTAAATACCGCTATAAATGCAACCGCTATAATTACTCCCAGGAAAGATTTAAAAAACAGTTTCAGATTTTTCATAGCGTAAGTGTCAGCATTTCCTCCATTTTTATGTGGGGATGAAGTGCTCGGTTTATGGAGAGGGCTACAAGATTTGCCGCATTTTCAACCACCACATCCACCTCTCTTGGTGTGACCATCATTTGTCTGCCCTTGGGGGATATTTTTTCTTCAATACTTTGGTCGGCATCCTCAATAAGATCGTGCACGATGGTAACGCCGTCTACAACGGTGGGAACTCCTACCGCAATTACAGGTACGCCCAAAGAGGCCCTGCTTAGTTCCTGTCTTGCATTTCCGACACCGCTTCCGGGTATTATTCCCGCGTCGGATATCTGCACCGTTTTTCCCAATCTTGAAAGACTTTTGGCGGCAAGGGCATCCACCGCAATTACGGCACAAGGATTAATCCTTTCTACTATTCCCTTAAGCATCTCACAGGTTTCAATTCCCGTTTTTCCCAGCACTCCCGTGGCAACACTTGCCACCGACCGAAGATCGCCGAGTCCGAGAGTTTGCATCAGTTCTCCGTCGAGATGACGGGTGGCAAGTATTTTTTCCGCCACCTTAACACCAAAGGCATCGGGGGTTATATCGGTGTTACCGAGTCCCGCTATCAACACCGTTCCTTCTTTTGGTAACAGTTTTGATATCTCTCCGCTTACCGCCGCCTGTCGCCCGTCGTCGTAGTCGGACAGATGCGAAAAGGGTTCGGTTTCTACAGTTATATATCTGCCCTTGGGTTTGCCGAGTATTTTTCCCGCCTCCTCGCTATCCACCGTTACTCGTATTATTCTTGCCTTTCCTACATCCATTACCTTTTGTGTTACTCCTACGGGAAGAGAGGAAAATCTCTCACATTCCTCCACCGCAAGATCGGTTCTTGCCTTGTACATTTTGGGCTCCTTTCATGGTTTTTTAAACAGTTTTAAAAAAAGTCTTGCATTTTTGATAAAAGTATGTTAAACTAACTTTCGCTAATTATGAAAAAAAGGCGGGAGGTGTGACAAATGCCTAATATCAAGTCAGCCAAGAAAAGAGTATTGGTTATTGAGAAGAAGACTGCTCAGAACAAAGCAAAGATGTCCAATCTCAAGACAACTATCAAGAAGGCTAACGCAGCCATCGAAAACGGAACCGATAAGGATGTCGCTTTGAAGGCCGCAGTCAAGAAGATCGATCAGGCAGCTGCAAAGGGACTTATTACCAAGAATTCAGCTGCAAGAAAGAAGTCCGCCCTTGCCCGCAAGGCAAACGCATAATTTTTTGTGCATAGGACTGAGAACAACGGCAGAGCTTTGGCTCTGCCTTTTTTCTTTTTGTAAGCGAAAGCGAAACCCGATAAGGATGTCGCTTTGAAGGCCGCAGTCAAGAAGATCGATCAGGCAGCTGCAAAGGGACTTATTACCAAGAATTCAGCTGCAAGAAAGAAGTCCG
>JAFUPP010000037.1 GCA_017481115.1 Clostridia bacterium
ATAGAATTTTTATTAAGAGTAATGCCAACTTCATCGAGACGGTGCTCAAGCTCTTTGCCGGTAACTCCGAACTTACGGAGATCAACAAGCATAAGGTGATTATCCGTACCGCCCGAAACATGGTCAAAGCCCTCCTCTACAAGGGTCTCTGCCAAAACCTTTGCATTCTTTACTACCTGGGTCTGATATTCCTTAAACTCGGGCTTCAATGCCTCGCCGAAGCATACTGCCTTTGCGGAAATGGTGTGCATAAGGGGACCGCCCTGCATACCGGGGAATATACCCTTGTCGATCTTCTTTGCAAGCTCTTCCTTGCAGAGGATAAGACCGCCTCTGGGACCGCGGAGGGTCTTATGAGTGGTGGATGTTACTACGTCTGCATAGGGTACAGGGCTGGGATGAAGTCCTGCCGCAACCAAACCTGCTATATGAGCCATATCCACCATAAGATATGCACCCACCTTCTTTGCGATTGCCGCAAAGCGTTCAAAGTCTATAACTCTGGGGTATGCGGATGCACCTGCAACAATAAGCTTAGGCTTATGCTGTACTGCAAGCTCCTCTACCTTGTCGTAATCAATTCTGTGAGTAACGTCGTCTATACCGTAGGGAACGAAGTTGTAAACAAGACCACTCATATTAACCGGACTTCCGTGGGTAAGGTGACCGCCGCAAGCAAGGCTCATTCCGAGAACCGTGTCTCCGGGCTGAAGCAATGCAATATATACGGCAGAGTTAGCCTGAGCACCGCTGTGTGCCTGAACGTTTGCGTGCTCTGCACCGAAAAGCTTTTTTGCTCTTTCTCTTGCAATATTCTCCGTAATATCAACACATTCGCATCCGCCGTAGTATCTTTTACCGGGATAGCCCTCGGCGTATTTGTTTGTAAGAACCGTTCCCATTGCACTCATAACGGGCTCGGAAACGATATTCTCCGATGCGATAAGCTCGATGCAGTTCTTCTGTCTGTTAAGTTCAAGCTCGATCGCCTTTGCGACCTCTTCGTCATACTGCATCAAATAGTCAAGATTTTCTTTGATCATCCTACGTAAAACCTCTCTTTTTTTCAATAATTGACTTTATTATACTATCTATCCCCGTTTATTTCAACACTATTTTAAAAAGTTTTTTATTTTTTAATAATTTGCGGTTTACAACGGCATTTATTTGTGGTATACTATTGTTGTAAAAAAATTTCAGGAGGTTTTGTATTATGTTAGAAAACAAGAAAGTATATGATAAAAACGACGTCATCGTTTTGGTACTCAAGCTTCTTTTGGGTATAGCGGCTGTTGCTGCTGCAGTTGTAGCAGGCATCAAGATCTACGAAAAGATCCAATCAAAGCGTATTTGCTCTCTCTGCGACTGCTGCGACGACGATATGTTCTGTGACGACGATGATCTCTGTTGCTGTGATGACTGCGACTGCGAGGACGTTGCTGAGGATTTTGCCGAAACCGTTGCAGAGGTTACCGAAAAAGAGATCAACCCCACAGAAAACTGATTCTGCAATTAATTTAAGAAGCCTGTTTTACCAAAACGGGCTTTTTTGTTACCCTTTATTGAAAATTCTTATTGAAAATTTGATAGGGTTGTGGTATAATGCTTTTTGAAAAGGAAGTGATGTTGATGCGTTTGCAAGAATCCGGCGA
>JAFUPP010000038.1 GCA_017481115.1 Clostridia bacterium
CTTAATGTTGGTGGTTGCACCTGTTTCTACAAGACGCTTCATACCGAAGGGCTTGAAGAGCTCAAGTGCCATTTCCTTGGGAAGACCGCACTGATACATCTTGAGTTCAGGACCAACAACGATAACCGAACGTCCGGAGTAGTCAACACGCTTACCGAGAAGGTTCTGTCTGAATCTACCCTGCTTACCCTTAAGCATATCTGAAAGGGACTTAAGAGGTCTGTTGTTGGGACCGGTTACGGGACGACCTCTACGGCCGTTGTCTATAAGTGCATCAACTGCTTCCTGAAGCATTCTCTTTTCGTTTCTGATAATAATTTCAGGAGCATGAAGCTCAAGAAGCTTCTGAAGACGGTTATTACGGTTGATAACACGTCTGTAAAGATCATTAAGGTCACTTGTTGCGAAACGTCCGCCGTCGAGCTGAACCATAGGACGAATATCGGGAGGAATTACGGGTACTACCGAAAGAATCATCCATTCGGGACGCTGACCTGAAAGCTTAAAACTTTCAACAACATCGAGTCTCTTGATAAGACGAACTCTCTTTTGACCGGTTGCAGTATCAAGTTCCTCTTTAAGTTCGTTGTAAAGAGCATCGAGATCAATCTCTTCAAGAAGGGTCTTAATTGCTTCTGCACCCATTCCTGCTACGAAATCGTCCTCATATTTTTCTCTCATTTCATCGTAGAGAGCCTCGCCGATAACATCCTTCTTCTGAAGAGGAGTATCGCCAGGATCAATAACGATATACTTTGAGAAGTAAAGTACCTGCTCAAGTGCCTTGGGTGATACATCAAGCATAAGGCCAATTCTTGAGGGGATTCCCTTGAAGTACCAGATGTGTGATACAGGTGCTGCAAGTTCAATGTGACCCATTCTTTCACGTCTGACCTTTGCCTTTGTTACCTCAACTCCGCACTTTTCGCATATTTTGCCTTTGTAGCGGATTCTTTTATACTTTCCGCAATGGCATTCCCAGTCCTTTGTCGGTCCGAAAATGCGTTCACAGAAGAGTCCGTCACGCTCGGGCTTGAGTGTGCGGTAGTTTATGGTTTCGGGCTTCTTTACCTCGCCGTAAGACCAAGAACGAATCTGATCGGGTGAAGCAAGTTGAATACCTATTGAATCAAATATTGTATTGTTTTCCATTATTCGCACCTTCTCCCTTACATTTCTTCTGCATCCGAATAATCATCGGGCTCAAATACGGTTTCTTCGACGATATCATCGCCGTTTTCATCCTGAAGTCCAAATCCTTCAAGACCGTCATTTACTGTTTGTTCTTCAAAGGTATTGCCTTCGAATCCGGGAATATCATCATCAAAGTTCTGCTTGAGATCGATCTCTTCTCCCTCTTTATCAAGAACCTTGACATCAAGACAGAGAGACTGAAGTTCTTTAATAAGAACCTTGAAGGATTCGGGGATACCTGCCTTGGGAACGTTTTGACCCTTAACGATAGACTCGTAGGTCTTGACTCTTCCCTCGACGTCGTCAGACTTAACGGTGAGTATTTCCTGAAGGGTATATGCTGCACCGTAAGCTTCAAGTGCCCAAACTTCCATCTCACCGAATCTCTGACCGCCGAACTGGGCTTTACCGCCGAGAGGCTGCTGAGTAACGAGTGAGTACGGGCCGGTTGAACGGGCGTGTATCTTATCATCAACAAGGTGATGAAGCTTTAAGAAGTAGGTAATACCTACGGTTACGCGGTTATCGAAAGGAATACCTGTTCTACCGTCGTAAAGTACGCTCTTACCGTCTTCACCAAGACCTGCTTCGCGAAGATGCTCAACGATATCCTCGTTATGTGCACCGTCGAATACAGGGGTACAGATCTTGAAGCCTAATGTCTTTGCTGCATAGCCAAGATGAACCTCAAGAACCTGTCCGATGTTCATTCGTGAAGGAACACCGAGGGGGTTAAGAACGATATCAAGCGGAGTACCGTCGGGAAGAAAGGGCATATCCTCAACAGGCATTATTCTTGAAACAACACCCTTGTTACCGTGACGACCTGCCATCTTATCACCGACGCTGATCTTTCTCTTTTGTGCAATATAGCAGCGAACCACCATATTGACACCAGGATTAAGTTCTGAGGAATTCTGACGGGTAAATACCTTAACATCAACGATGGTACCGTACTCACCGTGAGGTACTCTAAGCGAAGTATCTCTTACCTCTCTTGCCTTTTCACCGAATATTGCACGAAGAAGTCTTTCCTCTGCAGTAAGCTCGGTCTCACCCTTAGGAGTGACCTTACCTACAAGTATATCACCGGCACGAACCTCTGCACCGATACGGATAATGCCGCGTTCGTCGAGATCCTTAAGTGCATCCTCACCGACGTTTGGAATATCACGTGTGATCTCTTCGGGTCCAAGCTTTGTATCTCTTGCTTCGAGTTCATACTCTTCGATATGAATTGATGTAAATACATCATCACGAACGATCTTTTCGCTGATGAGAACAGCGTCTTCGTAGTTATAACCTTCGAAGGTCATATAACCAACAAGAACGTTCTTACCGAGTGAAATTTCACCGTTTGAGGTCGCAGGACCGTCGGCGATAACATCACCCTTTTTAATGATCTGTCCCTCTTCAACAATGGGTCTCTGGTTTGTGCAGGTACCCTGGTTTGAACGAAGGAATTTTAATATTTCGAATGTCTTGGTCTCGCCTGTGCCATCAACCTTAACATCGACATGATCTGCTTCAACGTGTGTTACAACACCGTCTACATCACTGAGTACAACAACACCCGAATCGACTGCTGCCTTGTACTCCATACCTGTTCCGACAATAGGAGACTCGGTCTTAAGAAGGGGTACTGCCTGACGCTGCATGTTTGATCCCATGAGTGCACGGTTTGCGTCGTCGTTTTCAAGGAAGGGTATCATAGCGGTAGCAACCGATACAACCATCTTCGGTGAAACGTCCATAAAGTCGACATCCTTAGGATCGACCTCTACAAAGCCGTCAAGATGACGTGCAGTAACCTTATTTTTAAGGAATCTTCCCTCTTCATCAAGAGGAGTATTTGCCTGAGCTACGATATATTCGTCCTCGACGTCTGCGGTCATATATACAACTTCGTTTGTAACTACGCCCTTTTCCTTATCTACCTTACGGAAGGGTGCCTCAACAAAGCCATACTCATTGATCTTTGCGTAGGTTGCAAGGTATGAGATAAGACCGATGTTAGGACCTTCAGGAGTTTCAATAGGACACATACGTCCGTAATGTGTGTAGTGAACGTCACGAACCTCGAATCCTGCACGGTCACGTGAAAGACCGCCGGGGCCGAGTGCAGAAAGTCTTCTCTTATGAGTAAGCTCAGCAAGGGGGTTTGTCTGGTCCATAAACTGTGAAAGGGGAGATGAACCAAAGAACTCCTTAACAGCTGCAACAACCGGACGGATGTTAATAAGTGACTGAGGAGTAATAGCATCGACATCCTGAGCCTGGAGGGTCATCTTTTCACGAATTACCCTTTCCATTCTGGAGAAACCGATTCTGAACTGGTTTTGTAAAAGTTCACCGACCGAACGGATACGTCTGTTACCTAAATGGTCGATATCATCGGTAACACCGATACCCCAGGGAAGACCGAGGAGATAGTTTACAGAACCGAGAATATCCTCAATAGTAATATGATTGGGCTGGAGATCAGCCTTTCTTGCGATTATCATTTCCTTGAGTTCTGCCTCGTCTTCGCATTCATCAAGGATCTCCTTGAGTACATCCATGGGAACCCACTCAAGAATACCGCACTCTGCCTTTGCATCAAAGGATACATAGTTATTGATGTCAACGGTCTTGTTGGTCTTGATCTCTCTTTCGACATATCCGCCGTTTTCATCAAGTGAATCAACAAATACGTTCTCAACACCTGCAGCATCTATCTGTGCAGCAAGCTCCTTTGTGACGACCTCACCCTTATCGGCAAGTATCTCACCTGTCATATAACAAACTACGGGCTCTGCAAGGGTGTGTCCTAATGCTCTTACACCTGCAGAGAGCTTTTTGTTGTATTTATAACGACCTACTCTTGAAAGATCATATCTTCTCTCGTCATAGAAAAGACCTTCAATGTAGCCCTGTGCTCCATCGACGGTAAAGGGCTCACCGGGACGAAGTTTCTTGTAAACCTCTAAAAGTGCCTCTTCGTAATTATTTGAAGGATCCTTTTCAAAGGTTGCTTCAAGTCTTTCATCGTGACCTACTGCACTGCGAATATCCTCATTGGTTGTAAAGCCAAGTGCACGGATAAAGGTAGTAACAGGAAGCTTAAGGTTTTTATCAATTCTTACATAAAGAATATCATTCTGATCGGTTTCATACTCAAGCCAAGCACCGCGATTAGGAATAACGGTGGTTGAGTAAAGTTTTTTACCGGTCTTGACTTCACTTTCAAAGCCATAATAGATTCCGGGGGAACGAACGAGCTGTGATACAATAGCACGTTCTGCACCGTTGATAACAAAGGTGCCTGCAGGGGTCATAAGAGGCATATCGCCCATAAAGACTTCACTCTCTTTAATTTCACCGGTCTCCTTATTAAGAAGACGTGCAGTTACTCTTAAGGGAGCAGAATATGTGGCGTCTCTTGCCTTACACTCTACGATAGAATACTTAGGCTTATCCTCTTCAAAATTAAAATCAAGGAAATCAAGCACTAAATTGCTGCTGTAGTCCTCAACACCGCTCATATCGCGGAGGACTTCCTTTAAGCCTTCGGTCTTAAACCAATTATATGAATTCTTCTGAACCTCAATAAGGTTGGGCATCTCGAGAACTTCATCAATTGTAGCGAAGGTATGGCGTTCGTTTGTGCCAAGTTTTACAATCTTTTCATTCAACATTGGCTATGATACACTCCATTTCTTAGGCCGGTGACGAAAACGGCCTTATTTTTGAAACCGTCAGATGAAAAACATCTTGACTTTTTGCCCTATTCGTGTTATTAAAATAAATGTAACAGAAATTTTGGGGCAAAATACCCATAATGGTACAGTATTCCATTTTATATCAAGACCCTTGATTTGTCAATGATTTTTTTAAAAAAAGTCCGCAATGGCTTATAATTAGCCATTGCGGTTATTTTTTGTATTAAAATCGACACACGGTTCCGTTGTAAGTATTTGATTTATCTATCCTTAAATCGGTTACTTCTGACGGGGTGACGAAGCTTTCTTAACGCCTTTGCTTCTATCTGTCTAATACGTTCTCTTGTTACATTGAACTCGGTACCGACCTCTTCAAGAGTATGGCATCTGCCATCGGTAAGACCGAAACGAAGTCTTATAACCTGCTCTTCTCTGGGAGTAAGGGTTTTAAGAACGCTATCGATATCCTCATTAGTTATTGTTTTAAGCGCTGCCTCATCGGGAGCCGGAGCATCGTCATCGCGGATAAAGTCGACAAGACGGCTATCCTCTTCGGGACCTATAGGGGTTTCCATCGAAACGGGTTCCTGTGCGACCCTCATAATTTCTCTAACCCTCTCAACCGAAAGATTCATTGCCTCTGCGATCTGCTCCTCGGTAGCATCTCTTCCGTTTTCGTGAAGAAGCTGACTTTGTACCTTTTTAAGACGGTTAATTGTTTCAACCATATGTACCGGGATACGAATGGTTCTTGCCTGATCTGCAATAGCACGGGTGATTGCCTGTCTTATCCACCATGTAGCATATGTTGAAAACTTAAAGCCTTTGGTATAGTCAAACTTTTCTACCGCCTTAATAAGACCTACGTTACCCTCCTGAATAAGATCGAGGAAATGAAGACCTCTGCCGACGTATCTTTTTGCAATACTTACAACAAGACGGAGGTTTGCTTCACTGAGTCTTTCCTTTGCTCTTTGATCTCCCTGCGAAATACGTTCAGCAAGTACAACCTCCTCCTCGGAAGTAAGAAGGGGCACACGTCCGATTTCTTTAAGGTACACCTTAACAGGATCATCGAGCACCATATTGTCAACATTGAGCGAATCCTCAAGGTCCTCAACCGAAACCTTTTCCGCCTTAAGATCGTCCTCGGTAGGCTCAATAAAATCGAGATCCAAAAGACGCTCTTCGCGATCGAGTTCATCGAGGTTTGCACCCATAGCAAACTCTTCTGCAGCTGCAACTGCAGCTTCATCGTTATCGTCGTTATCAAGATCGTTTTCGATAAGCATATCCTTATCCTCTTTTACTTCTTCTGATAATTTCTTGTTCTTTTCGCTCATAATCTATTTCTCCTTATTTTTTCTGTTCGGCTAATTTTTTAAAATACTCGGCAAGATCACCATCATCGGTTTCCTCACCGTTAAGACTGCTTTTTGAATTTTCTTCCTTTATAACATTGATGCAGGTAAGGCACTCCTCTTTAGAGTTTGCTCTTGCATCCTCTCTTACGGTGACAGAAACTATTCTGCCCAATTCCTCAGAATTGAATACAGTGCCTAAAAGCACAAGATCAATAGGTCTGTTATCCGCATGGAGCTCGGAAATAACCTCATATACCCTGCGATTAAAAGACGTTATAAAGCTGTCGGTAGAAAGATGTTGATTTGCAAACGGTATAAGATCCGGATTTTTGATAAGCACCGCCAAAAGGCCCTCTTCTGCGTTTGCAGCACGTGTGTTTTTAGTGCGTTCAGGATTTATCCTGTCAACAGTAGGCATTTCGGTCAATTTTCGTACCTGCTTTTGATTTCTTTCCTTGGAGGCGGAACGTACTCCCCTATTTATCTCTCGCATTATGGCATCCTTAGATACCTCATACATTTCCGATAGCTTTGAAGCATAAATATCCCTTTCTATCGGTGAGCTTAGCTGTGCCAAAACCTCTGCCGCTTTAGACAAGAACTCGGCCTTTCCCTCCGCAGTTGTGAGGTCTTTATTTTGCATAGCCTTAAATAGTCGGTATTCGACATCGTTTCCCGCACCTTCAATAAGTGCCTTGAATCTGTCGTAGCCGTCTTTACCGTAATGTTTGATGAACTCATCGGGATCTTTACCGTTGGGGATTCTGATCACCTTTACGTCCATACCTTCGGCATTCAATATGCTTATTGCACGATCGGTGGCTTTTTGTCCTGCTTCATCGGCATCAAGCGTCAAGACAATTTTATCTGTGTACTTTTTTAACAAATGGGCCTGTTCGGGTGTAAATGCCGTGCCCCATGCTGCAACGGCATTTTTAAAGCCTGCCTGTTGAAGCATTACAACATCCATACTTCCCTCACAAAGAATGAAATAGTCTTCTCCGCTATTTTTTGCAAGGTTCAACGCAAATACGTTGTGACTCTTTTTATATACCGGAGTATCGTTTGTATTTACATATTTTCCGCCGTAGTCCTCAGGATCTATCTTTCGACAAGAAAAAGCCAGAACGTTACCTCTCAGATCAACAAGAGGAAATACCATACGGTTTCTGAATCTGTCCACAAACGAACCGCTTTTTGTTTTTAACGTTACACCCGCAGTAACCATATCCTCATAATTAAAGCCCAGTGAACGAAGTCTCTTTGTAAGCTTGTCCCACTCTGCAGGAGCGTATCCCAAGCCAAAACGTTTTATGGTGGCATCGGTTATACGTCTGCCCTTTATATACTCATAGCCTATTTTACCCTCGGGTGAATTAAGATATGAATTAAAAAACCTTGCAGCTTCACGGTTTATCTCGTATATAGTCTTACGAAGTCGGTGAGCAGAATCGTCATAGCCTTGTTCGGGAAGACGTATACCCGCTCTATCGGCAAGAAGCTTTACAGATTCCATATAATCAAGGTTTTCTATTGCCATTGTAAAGGAGATAACATCTCCGCCTTTACCGCAACCGAAACAATAAAAAGAACCGTTTTCGGGGTAAAGTGTAAAGGAGGGGGTCTTTTCACCGTGAAACGGGCAAAGACCTATAAGGTTCTTACCGCGTTTTTTTAAGGATATGTACCTTGAGACGGTTTCGTCAATAGGGTTTCTTGTTTTAAGCTCGTACAAAAAATCGTCGGGCAACGCCATAAGACCTCTCCTTTCCTAATCTGTTGAAATACTTATCAGTTAAACACATCCCAAGAAAGCGGGATAAATACATTCTGATAAATTTTAATTGCGTAATTATCGGTCATACCCGCAACATAGTCACAGGCAGCTCTTTCAGGGCCTTCCCTATCAAGCACATGTTTTACATCCTGCGGCATTTGCTCAGGATTATCCCTAAAGTACATAAAGAGTTGTTGAATCAGCCTTGCAGCCTTTCCCTCTTCACCCTTTGCTATAGGGTTTGTATATACCTTTTTGAACATAAACGAGTGAAGATCGTAAAATGCTTCTTCGGTCAACGGATCCATACGTATATCATCTGTACTGTTTGCAACCACAGAGGTTACCATGGTGTTTACTCTTTCGCTGAGACGGTTACCAAAAACCTTGCGAAGATGTGAAGGAATATCCTCCTCGCAAAGCACACCTGCTCTTTCGGCATCGTCTATATCGTGATTTATGTATGCTATCTTATCTGCAAGACGGACGATCCTACCCTCAAGTGTAACAGCCGGGTCACCGTTTGTGTGACACATAATTCCGTTACGTACCTCTTTTGTAAGGTTAAGACCCTTTCCCTCTTTTTCAAGACACTCAACCACCCTTACACTTTGAGCATAATGCTTAAAGCCGCCGCTGACTACAGCATCAAGAGCCCGTTCACCGGCGTGACCGAATGGGGTATGTCCAAGATCGTGTCCCAAGGCTATTGCTTCGGTGAGATCCTCGTTAAGTTTTAAGGCTCTTGCGATGGTTCGCGCTATCTGTGCAACCTCAAGAGTATGGGTTAGACGGGTTCTGTAATGATCACCCTCGGGAGCAAGAAACACCTGTGTCTTCAGTTTCAAGCGACGAAAGGTTTTGCAATGAATTATTCTATCTCGGTCCCTTTGAAACTCTGTACGAAGTATATCGGGCTGCTCAAAAACATCCCTTTTACTATTGGCCGATAGTGCTGCTAAGGGCGACAAAGTCTCCCTTTCTATCCGTTCTGTATGTTCTCTGATACTGACAGGCATTTTTCTCACCTCACATTATATATACAAAAATTTTTTGAATTTTCCTTCTTTTTATTATAAATTATTCATTTAAATATTTCCCGAACAGATTCGACAGTTGCCGTTCCGTTGGTTGAATCGATGATTTTTTTACAAAAAGGTTCTGACATATCCTTTTTAATAGCAGCAAAAATGCATACCTCATCCGCGAAATCAGAATCGATTATGCTACCACCAAAGGAGGAAACGATGCCCTCCACCCTTCCGTACAAGGAATATTCAAAGGTTATCTTATTGACGGTATGAAGAACATATTCCTTTGTACCTGATTTATCGAGTGCAGCTTTTGCGGCAGAGGTATAGGCTCTTACAAGGCCGCCCGTACCCAAAAGTATGCCGCCGAAATATCTTGTTACTACAACAAGACAATCCGAAAGGTCTAAGCTTCTTAATAAATCCAATATGGGAGCTGCGGCCGTTCCCTGCGGTTCACCGTCTTCGGAATAACGTTCTTCGCCGCTTTTTAGACGATATGCAAAAACGTTATGCTTAGCGGAGAAATGCTTTTTCTTGACCGACGTGATAATATCTGCCGCCTGCTGTTCGTTTTCAACAGGATAAGCTACTGCAATAAAGCGTGAACGCTTTTCGGTTATCTCGCCCTCTGCAAACCGATCAATAGTTTTATAACTGTTCATTTTCCGCCTCCTTCATAAACGAAATAAAGGCGGCGAGAAAACACGCCGCCTGCATTAGTAATGCAATTATTTCTCAATATTGAATCTTCTGTTGAATCTGTCAACGCGTCCACCGGTATCGACCAACTTCTGCTTACCGGTAAAGAACGGATGGCACTTTGAGCAAATATCAACTACGAGGTCACCCTTGGTTGAACGGCTTTCAAACTCGTTACCACAGGCACATCTTACCTTTGCTACTTTGTATTCGGGATGAATACCCTGCTTCATTACTGTCACCTCTCTATATAAGCGTAATTACCTAACATTGAGAGAATACCACACTTTTTGCAAAAATGCAAGAAAAATTTTAAAGATTTCTTAAAATGATACTCTCGTTTTTGAAAAGCGAGTATATAACACACTCTGAAACCTTCTTTTTAAGGCATTTTTCTATGCAATCAGAATAAATGCGAAGCTGTTCAGCATATCTTTCGCGAAGGGTGTTTACATCGTTTACCCTATCGGTTTTATAGTCAATTACGGTAAGAACTCCCTTTTCTTCGATTATGCAGTCGGCAATACCCTGTATTACCACCATCTCACCTGCAAAGCTTTCATCAAGCGAGGTATCTACGATATTTGCCGGTTCCTCGGTCATAAATCTGAACTCCCTGTATACATTATCGGCATTACATATTCGAGTAAATATCTCACTTTCAAAAAATCTCGAAAGCTTATTGCGATCGAGCGATTTTGCCTGTGCATCCGATATATATCCATTATCGTAAAGACGGGTAATTTCGGTTTCTAAATCAGATGCGGCCAAATCAAAGTCTGCAACCTCCAAAAATCTGTGCATTGCAGTACCCCTTTCTGTCGGAGTAAGACCCTTGGCACTTTCGAATGCCGGACGAGAGGAATAAAAATATTCTCTGTCGGTATTCTTTTCTATCATTGAGGTTACTGCATACTTTGAGGCTATACCGTTAAGCTTTGAATATACATATTTGAAGCTCAACTTTTTCTTCATATACTCAACCGTACGGTCATTAGCCATATCTTGGGCTTTCGTTTCGGTCTTTCGCTCGGGATCTGCAACCACCGAATGAACAAATTTCACAGCAACAGAACCGTCATTTGTATATGGTGAGGACATTTCAACCGTTACTTCCTTGTAATCTGTATATGCATCAATCATAGAAGTAAGCGCATCTAATTCGTTGGCTGTTATTATGGTAAGAAGGATATCAGCAAAATTTGTATATATCTGAAACGCACGGGTATAACCCTTTTTCTGTTCAAACCATAAAACGAGTTTTTCATCGATTGCAGATGATAACATTTCACCGGGTTTGCTTGAGGGAAGCATAATATATATCTTTTCGGATGCACGAGTAAATGCAACGTATAAAAGTCTAACACTTTCGCTTCTTGCGGCGTGTTCACTTGCCGCTATTATAGCTTCACGACTAAATGGAGAATATGAATGGTGCTTCATAGGATCGGTGATTTTAAGTCCTATACCGAGCTTTCTGTCAAAGAGAAGTCTGGCGTTAAATTCTGTTGTATTAAACGCCGATGTAAGCCCTGTTAGAAATACTACGGGAAATTCAAGACCCTTTGAACGATGCACCGTCATAAGCTTTACAACATTGTCAGCATCGCTTACAGTTTTGGGGCATGGTATATCCTTGCCCGCCTTTTCTATGTATGACACAAAGGCATCAAGCTCACCGTCGGTATTAAAGCCTTCGAACTCTGCAGCTATTTCGGCAAGTCTTATAAGGTTTGCCTTTCTGTAATTACCTGTATTCATTGCAGACACAAAGGATAAAAGTCCTGTTTTCTGGTACATTCTGTGTAAAAACAGATCGTACGGCATTAAGTTAAGATCACGGCGCAGCTCTTCCAGAACCCTTAACATTTTGACCGACTTTTGATTGCCGTCGTCTGCTGATCTTTTGACCATTTCATAAACCGACAGTCTGCGTGAATATTTATTACGCATTACGGCGGTTTCTTCTGCGGTGAAGCCAAATGCAGGTGAAAGCATCGCCGATAAAAACGCTACATCCTTTGTAGGATTACAGATTATCTTTATGATGGAGAGTGCCCAATTCACCTCTTTCGATTCGCAAAGCGGAAGATCGGCATCGGTCCAAGCAGGTATACCCGATTGTTCGAGTATCTCGGCTATTTCAGCAAAATCCTTCCTTTTTGATGCAAGAATTGCAAAATCCGAAAATCTTGCATTTCTAAGCTGTTTGGTTTCCTTATCGGTTACACACGGACGTGACATCATATCCTTGATAACGTCCACAAGTCTGTATGCGGTCGCCACGGTATCGGAAAATCCGCTATTATTTACAAGGTCTACCGTTACACAGGGCTCATTACTGTCGGGATAGGTTGCGGCTGGAACGAGATGATTATTTTGATTGTAATCAATATCACCGAGATTTTCGCTCATAAGAGTGGAAAAAATGTAGTTTGTAAAGCCGCAAACACCCGCTCTTGAACGGAAGTTTTGGCTTAATGTTATGACCTCGGCATCCTCTTGATTTGAACAACCTTCAATTCTGTTTATAAAGTTTGCAGGATTCGCCTGGCGGAAACGGTAGATACTCTGTTTTGCATCGCCGACCGTAAAAAGGCGTTTTCCGTCAGATGAAAGCACCTTGAAGATGGTATCCTGAAGATCGTTGGTATCCTGATATTCATCTACCATTACTTCGACAATATTTTCCGACAGTGCTCTGCCGAATTCGGTGGTTACCATTTGTCCATCCTCAAAGCTTACCAAAAGATTAAGTGCCATTCTTTCGATATCTGCAAAGCTGAACACTCCCTGCTCACTCTTTTTCTTCATATAACAGGCATCAAAGCTTCGAAGCACTTCCGCAAACTTTTTCATTATGGGATAAAGCTTGTTTACATCGTCACAAATCTCTTCAAGTGACGATTCAAAACGAAGCCTTACTGTTTTTTCGTACTTTTTAAGCTTTTTTGAACAGAGATTGTATATACGCTTTGTATCTTCATCAATATTCTTTGAGTTTGAATCGTTATAATTATTTTCAAAAGCTTTAACCGCTAAATGAATTTTTTGATAATCACCCTTTTGCAGACTATGTAAAATGTTTAATACGCAGTTTTTTGCAACCGTTACCCTTTCGATATTCTGCTGAGGCAGATCACTCTGTGACAAGACATAATTTAACGATTTAATTATATACTGCGTATAATCATAGGTATCATTTATGAGATATTTTACCCATTCGCTGTTTTGAGGCTGGTTTGTATTATATGCCTCAACCGAATTATTGAGCCATGCCATCGGAAACGGTAATGAAAGCATATATTCATAAACGGTAAAAAGCGCTTCTACTGTTTTTGAGTCGGAGTCCGAATCACCAAATGCAGACAGCATATTATTGAAATCGGCATCATCCACTCCGTAATATTCCTCAAGTGTTTGGTTCATCGCCTCCGTCTTTACCGCTTCCAAGCGGCTTTTTTCGGCAGGTTTGAAATCGGGAGAAATATTAAGTTTAAAGAAATTCTCCTTTACCAGACCAATACAAAACGAGTCTATGGTGGTTATTTTCGCCTTGTTAAGCAACGCTTGTTGACGAAGAAGCTGTGCATCATCAGGATTTTCGGCTATCAGATCATTCATTCCGGATGTAATGCGGTTACGCATCTCCTCAGCGGCGGCATTTGTAAAGGTAACAACAAGAAGTTTATCGGCATCGACAGCATCTTTACCGGTTAAGCGTTCAAGCACTCTTCTGGTGAGAACGGCTGTTTTACCGCTTCCGGCAGCGGCAGTAACGGTAATTGAGCCCCTTGCATCAATTGCTCTTTTTTGATTGTATGTAGGTTCAAAATTAGCCATCAATCTACTCCTCCTTGGTTCTAAAATCAAAGCTTGCAGCTTTTTCTGCCTGTCTGTGGGGCGAATTTTTGTCCAGGCGACACACAGAATAATAATCACAATACATACATCCGTCGCCCTTTTTATCTACATCTACAGGATTGGCAGCAATCTTTCCTTTTCTTAACTCTGCAACCATATCCAAAAGCAAGGAGTGTATTTTTTGTTCTATACTTTGCATAACATCCATAGTGACGATTGAGGTCTTTTTGTATAAAGCTCCGCTTTTCGTATAGCTTAAATCAACATACCTTCCCTTGTTTTCGGAATCCAATGCATCAATAAATCCTTCGTCATTCAAAAACAAACCGGACATCTTTGATTTTTTATTCAACTCTTTTTGGATTTCCTCTGCCGATGCATTTCTTTCGGTTGAAACGATTTTATCCGCCGCATGCATATACAGTACCGCAGCAGGTATCCTTTCTTTTCCAAAAAGCTCCTCTCCGTTTTGGCAGAGCGTAAAGAGATATAACGGCATCTGCAGATCCAATCCGTTATTTATTCTGGTGGGTGTAAGCTGCTTAAGACCGGTTTTATAATCAATGACTCTTATATAGGTTTTTTCGCCATCCTTACAGACATCGACTCTATCTATAAAGCCTCTTACCGATATATAAGTACCGTCAGGATTCTTTATTTTTACGGGGCGGATATGTGATGACATTGATTCGCCAATTTCAAGCTCGCAATGAGATGCAACAAACCTTCCTTGCTTGAACTCTTCGGCAATAAGCAAGGCGAGTTGTTTTATTAGCTGAACCGTCATTTTGTAGTTGTGTAAAAAACGATTTGATTTATTTTTTCTGCCACCCATTACATTTTCGAGATAATTTTCAAGCAGCACCACAACCCTGTCATATATTTCTTTTTCGGTCATATTTTTTAAGGCTTCACTGCCAAAATCACCGACTATATGCTCAAGGCAATAGTGAACAAGCGTTCCCCTGCTTTTGTTATCTATTTCGGCTACAGAGGGAACTCTGACATTCATTCCGTAACGGCAAAAATATCTAAATGGGCAACGGTAATAGGTTTCTATTGCGGTTGGTGACAAACCGATGTTTCCGCCAAACATTTTAGAAGCTGTTTCTTCGGCTAATTGCTCGGGTTCTCCCCTGGAAATATCAAGGATACGAGCAACACTTGTTTTTGTATCCTCATTTTCGGACAGTACCTTTAAAAGTGAATCAGAAAACTCTGTATGAGAGTTTATAAAAAGCGCCTGTTTTTCAAGAGCAATTTCTGCATTTACAATTGGTTCTGCAGCTTCTTGTCCTGTTAAAGCAAGGTAACCGTCTTCGCAATAACACACAACATCCGGAAGAATACGTTTAATATCCGTTACGATTCTCGATGGGTACAGTTTTTCACCCGATGTGCTGTTTTTTGACCAGCACACATAAAGCCTTTCGGATGCTGCACTAACTGAATTATATGCCAATGACAGTTCCTTATACATTTCCGCGATGCTATGGTCATTTATAATAAAATCGTTTTTAATCAAAACACTTCGGTCTGATTCGGTCAGGATTCCGCCTGATGATGATACCTTCGGGAACACCTTTTCATTTGCACCTACAATAAATACCACCTTAGGTGCAGCAGGACGCATTCTTTCAGCATTTCCGATACTTACCTCATCAATATGTTGAGGTATGCTTCCTATGGTTTTTACCGAAACGTTAAGGTTAAAGAGGCTCAGATATTTTTTTACATCAACAGCCCTTTTTTCAGTTACGGCAGACAATGAATCCAAGAGTCTTATGACCTCATCCCAAACCTTGGAATAGGTCTCCTCTGTAACTATATTATCGGCAAGTGACGATAGACGTTTATCTATTTCGTTATCCTTTAAAAATTTATATATGGCTTTAGAAATATCCTTTCCGTTTTGAGCGAAGGATATTTCTTTTTTGAATCTTACCAAAGGCTCAACTGCCTTTGACCTAATCGTATTGATCTGTTCAAGTAGTTCTCTGCTTTTTTGATCAAAGTTTTCAACGAACCCTTCGGGATTCATATCAAAATCTTCGACCCACATTTCGGGGGAGATTTTCCATATATATACATAGTTTTCAAGTAGTAAGATATCTTCCTGTGAAACACCGCCAAGACCGGTTTTAAGATATGACATAACCCTTTCGGTGGTAAGTGAAGATGCAATTTTGAGCAGATATACCACCAGTCTAACCAAAGGTTGATACTTTAAAGGAATTCGTCTGTCAGCAAAGAATGGTATATTATACTTTTCAAAAACTATATCGACTGCGTTTTTGCATATTTCGTCATCTCTGGCAATAACTGCAAAATCACGAAAACGATAATCCTTTTCACGTACAAGATTGAGTATGGTTCGTGCAATATAGTCGGCCTCATCATAACGAGTTTTACACTCACACAGAACAACATCTCCGTTTGAATCTGAATAAGTGTGGATGGAATTTCTGAACAAGCAAGCCTCTACCGCTTTTAATTCATCCGAATTAAATCTTAATGCTTTCGAAAGGAAGACGGGCTCCAAAACGCTGATATTGCATTTATTTGCAAATATAAGAAGATGCTTTGCAGTTTTTACTATCTCTGAAAGCATCGGAGTTTTATCATCAAAGCCATCGGCACAAAAGGTGATAATAACCTCTTTAGCCTGACTGATTGCAAGTTCAACAATCCGTAATTGTTGCTGTGAAAAGAAAAAGAAGGAATCAAAAACAACCGTTTTATCCTTAAAATAGTCGTTATTTTCGATTTTTTTATATAAAAGCTCTAGTTTATCGGAAGGATCAAAAAAATCCTTATTTATTTGAGTTTCGTAGGAGGAATATATTGCAGAAATCTCTCTTAATTTATTTGCGAGTAGTGCATCATCGGTATTAAACGAAAACTCGGAGATTTGTTCGGGTGAAATACGTGCAAATTTAAACTCTTCAACGGTTTTAAGCATCGCATTAACAAACGCCTCATTATCCGTACTTTTTCTGTAAAGATTGAGAAGATCGGCACAGTCATCAAAAGCCAGACGCATCATCACCGCTTTTGTTCCGTTATCTATTTCGGGTAAATTTCTTCCGCCGTAGAGTTTAAATACAACATCACAAAGTCTGGAAAAACCAAGAACCTCTACCTTACTTGCATCACTTGCGCCAAGTGTTTGCAAAATACTTCTTTCACTTTCAAAAGAAAACTGATCGGGAACTATAAGACACAAACCTTTTTTACCCGACTTTGCAGACTCGCAAAGCAGATTTCTTACATATTGCGTTTTGCCCGAACCGGCACGACCAAAAACAAATTTAAGCACCGAAACTCTCCTTTAATTTATTTATAAAATTATATCATATATAATTAAAATTCGAAACAGTTTTATCAATCTTTTTTTATTAAAGTACCAATAATGGTATAAAAAAACATCCATCCGAAATCGGATGGATGTAATTTTATTAACCTACGATACCGCTTCGTTCGATACCTTCTGCCATTAGGTTCTGACCAAATGCGAAGATGATGAGCAACGGGATCAGTATGAGCATAGTAGCTGTATTTGTGTATACGTTTGACAATGATGTTTCCGCAGCACCCTGTGCTTTGGTAAGAACATTTGCCATAACCTCGTAGCTTGTTGAGAAGAACATTCCTGAATAGAATGTATCGGTCCACTGCCACGAGAATGAAAGCAAGAAAATTGTAACACGTAAGCTCTTTCCAAGAGGATGTATAACGCTGAAGTAGGTTCTGAAAACACCTGCACCGTCAACATATGAAGCCTCTGAAAGCTCATTAGGTACACCTCTGTAGAACTGTCTCATAAGGAAGATAAAGAGACCGCCTCTGAATCCAAATCCTGTAATTGAGAGAAGTATCAAGGGCCAAATTGAGTTAGTAAGCTTTAATGCTTCACCTACACCGTCGCCCGAAATAAGCAGGGCGTCGATCCACTGGTAAATTCCCTTACCTGTAAACAGTTTTATAAGTCCTAAGAAGTCAAAGTCAAAGAATCTGAACTTTGTGAACATAGGAAGAAGAATTGTTGCAGGAGGGATGATGATGGTTATGATAACCAAAAGGAACAAGAAATTCTTTCCCTTAAAGTTGAACTTTGCAAAACCATATCCTATAAGTGATGCCGAATACATTGTGCATACTGCAACGATAAGACAGATTACAACGGTCATCAAAAGTGTTGTCCAGTAGTCTGAAATGGTCATTACATTCTGGTAATGCTCAATAGTGGGTGACATCGGGATAAACTCTACAGTCGGGTCAGAAAGGTCTGATACCGACATAAATGTTGAACACAACTGTGAAATCAACGGGAAGAGTATGATAAATGAAAGTTCAAGAAGGAAGATTACCTTAACGATAGGAAATGCAGTCTTTTTAAACTTAGCATAACGGTTAGCAGCCTTGCTCTTTTTCTGAATTTCTTCGAACTTCAAATCTTCAAGAGCTTTTTTGCGTTGTTGGTTATACTCCGCAATTTCCTCATCGGTCATATTTTCGAGCTGTTCTTGTGTAAGCTCTGCGTATTCGATATTAGTCATTCATCACACCCCCTTATTCATTAGTCTGATAGAATACTATCTTATTCATAACTAACGAAACAATACCAATGATAAGTGCGATAATTATGAAGTAGACAACTGCAACTGCTGCTGCGTAGTCATATTTAGCCTGGCTCTTATACTGATCAACCATAATCATAATTGTGTTATCGGCTGAGCAGAGCGAGTCAACAATTGTGTATATGATGTTAACGTAGATCATAGGTCCGATCATAGGAATGGTTATCTTCCAATAGCAGTCCCATCCGCTTGCACCCTCGATCTTTGCTGATTCATAAATTGAGGGAGAAATACCTAAGAGTGCAGAAATAAAGATAAGTATCTGAACACCGCACTTGTTAACAACGCTAAATATGTTATTAACAGCTGACATTATGTAATTATAAATGTCACTACTGAAAACGATTTCACCGAGAAGCTCTTCCATATCAGCTATTGAAAGCATCTCGCTTTGGATACCGCCTGCGGAGATACCCGAAAGACCGGTCATGGAGTCGTAAAGAGCATTACCCATTGTTGATTCAACGATAACACCTGTAACAAGAACTGCCGGAATAAAGAAGATTGCTCTGAAAAATCCTCTACCGGGCATCTTGCCGGAAAGAAGTGTTGCTATGAACAAACTGAAGATAATGATAAGCGGGATATCAATAATCATTCCGAGAACCGAATTCCAAAGACTCTCAATGATACCGTTTTGTTCAGCAAAAATATAATGGAAGTTTTTAAACCAACCCCAAGTATCTACTCCCCAATGGAATGATTCAAGGGCGTAACCGTTACCGGTTGAATTGAATTTTGTCAATGAGAAGTAAACAGCATTGATGAGTATCTCACCATAGAAGAATATGAAACCGAAGATAAGGGGTGCCAGGAAGACATAACCGTATATAGTCTTCTGCTTCTCATAGTCTGTAAGACCCTTCTTCTTAAGCTTTACTTTAGGCTCAACGGCTACTGCGCCGGAAGCATCAACTTTCTTATTCAATTACGGTTCCCTCCTTACCATCAGAAGTTTTGTAACCCTTTGCTTTAATGGTGTGTGACTCTAAAACCTTGGGCTCAGATTCGGTTACAGTCTGTTCTTCTTCGCCCTCTTTGGTCTCTTCGTCATCGGTATTTTCTTCTACCTGAACATCTTCAATCTCTTCTTTAATTTCGATGGTAGCATCTTTTCTGCCGTAGTTGACCATTATCCATTTTCCGTTAGAGAAGGTGGTTCTGTATACGTTATCACCAAGATGCTCAAAATTCTCTATAGTAGCATTGATACAATCGCCTGCAACGCTATTTACAAGATTGTAAGCCTTGATTGAGGTATCAAGCCAATAAGAAGAAGCTACCGAGAAGTAGTATGAATGGAAGGTTGACTTAAGATACATAAGGTTATCAGCCGCCATTGTGAAATAAACACCCTGACCGTAAAGCATTGCATCAAGAACGGCATCCTCGAAGTTGGAGTCCATATTGATTGCACCGGATGTTATTGCCTTACTTCCGTGAAGAACTATCTGAAGGAAGGGTACAGTTTCAACAGCCGTGTCCATTGATGCGGTTGTGGGCATATCAAGAAGAACGTCAGCATATTTCCATGCGTACTGGTTTGCACCACTAAGCAGTATAGGAGCACCCTTGGACTTTACTGTTTCAAGAACCTCTTCAATCTTCTCTTTTGACTGAGTTCTGTTGATTATATTACCATCTTTATAGTCTTTAGGAAGAACTCTTCCCAAATAATCAATCGAAATACCGTTCGAAACATACTCGGGTGACTCTTCGTAGAATTCTACAACACCCTCTAATATTTTAGCGGGGTTAATGATGTAGCTGAAACCGCCCTTTGACTGAACTGCCTGAATATAAGCACCCATACCATTGTAGGTATTGAAGTTATCGCGGATAGCCATATTTTTGGGTGAGAATCCGTCGAAGGTTGATACTGCACCAACTGTCATAAAGTTGACATTGGGATAGAAGTTAACCTTATTCTTATTGACACAGTCAACAAGATTCTTCCAACCATCTTCTCCGCCCATTTCATCGCTGAGCTCGATCTCGGTGGTATATTCATTTGAAAGACCGCCGTTTGACCAACCATTAAGCTTTAATGAAATATTCTGAACTCCAGATTCAGTCAATTTATTGATCATATCAATATTCTGCTGGAATGATGTTAAGGGCTTATCCTTATCAACGGTTATAAATCCGTTGTCCTCTGCGCCGATAACATAACCGAGTGTCTCGAGATAATAACCCATTTTAAGTGAAGAATCGGTATCATTAAGCTGACCGTTATCGATAAGATACTTTCTGTAAACCTTTGCCATATCGATATAGTCTACATCCTCACCGGGCATAAACTTATATCTGATTTTATAGGTAAAATCCTCACTAAGTGAGTATGATTCTGAAAGATCTACCATTTCATCAACACGGCTTGCTGTATACTCTTCAAAAAGAATTGTCGGATATACCGAGTTGACGGTTGTATTTGCATAGTTTGCAGTAATTCTGGTAGCTTCAGCACCCTCTTCTATAATTGCGAATGCAGAAACTTCAGATCTTGCAAAGCCAAATACGGGCATATAGATATTTTCATAACCGTAAGCAGAGTTATAGAAATAGCCCTTAAGCTTATCGGTTACCGAGTTGTAAACGGTACCTGCGAGAAGACCCTCGCCATCTTCTACGTTAGTCTCAGCAACAACGCCGCTTCCGTCGGGGAAGAAGATGAATCTTGTATCGTCATTATCACTCTTTGCCTGTACACAGCAAAGGCTCTCAAGAAGACTTATGCTGTTTACTGCATATGCATCGTTATCAAAGAGGATTGATTCTGCAGGAAGTTCAACAACGAGATCTCCGTTAGTGTCAATTTTGAAAAGAATATCAAACTGAACAACGGGATTGTTCTTTGACTGAGGAACATAATTCATGCTGTCATGAAGATCAGCAACATCCTCACGTGTAAGACCTATCTGCTTAAATGATTCTTCCCAAATCTCCTTTTCTCTCTCGGTAACGTCGGTCTTCATAACATAAATACCGTCTTTATATGTACCAAGCTGAGGATAATCGGAGATCTTATCCGAATTTGCTTCGTATGTGAAGAAGGTATAAGCAAGTTTGATCTGCTTTGCCATACGCTTACTGATAGGCTCTATCTGAGCGAGCCAACCCTCAAACTGCTCTTTTGTAGCGATTTCAGGAAGTGCTCTGTCCTTTGAAACCTTACCGGCAACAAAGGTACCTTTGAATCCGTTGGGGTTACCCTTTGAATCCTTTATGATCTCAATAACGTACTGATTCTTTTTGATACAGTCGATGTACGAATCAAGAACGGTAAGCTCACCACCAATGGTTGCACATTCAACTTCGAAAAGTGAATAGCTGGTTGAGGCGGATGTAGGATTAGCATTATAGAAGTCATATGTGCTCCAGGTCCAAACCCTTTCACCGTTTTCACGCTTTTCAAGATCAATCTGCATTGTACCGGGATTAAGCGACATTGTGACGCCGTTTACGGTACAAATGTCCTGAATTGAACCTTCAGGATCGTATTCTTTAAATGTTGAAAGAATACCTATTTCGGTAATTTCAGTTGTTCCACATGCAAATAACATTAATATTGCACAGAAGGCAGCAACTAATTGGACTATTCTTTTTTTCATATTAGCTACCTCCTATACTCTGTACGAAATTTCTGTTACTAATGTTTCAAAGAAGGTGTAAACCTTTGTGGTAAGAACGAATACAAGGAGAATCATAAATACGATTATGACCATTCCGAGTAACGAAAGAATCGTTGCGATAATATTCTTACCAAGACCGTATGAATGTGCAGTCAAGGTGCCGAGGAATATCAGCAATATTGCCCATGTATACGCAAGACCTTCAATGAATGAAAGAATTGCACCCTCTTCGATTGTAAGAACATTGGATATCAATGTTGTAGGAATAACGATAAGGATGATCGGAAGCAATGAGTAACAAGCTACCATATAAATATCCTTAAATGAACCGTTACCGTAAAGAAGTGAGGATACGCACCAGTTAGCGAGTGTCCATACAAGTACGGGAAGGATGATTCCTAACGATACAACAATTATGTTAACATCGCCCTTTTCGCCGTCAACGAAAAGATATCCTGAGAAATATGCATCTATAAGAAGTGTTGCAGCTGTAGCAAGAAGAATTGTTGTAGCTGCTGATACTGTACCTCTCTTGCTTCGTTTCATTTCGTAGAAGCCGTCAAACGGGTGTGTTAAGCATCTAAATGCATAAAGAAGTTTATGCGAGAACTTTTCGGGCGGAATCTTCATAAGATCGTCTTCTTTGTTCATCTTGTTGATTCTGCCAAGCAACTTAGCAAACAACCAAATAAGTATGATTGCTACAACAGGAATGAAGATAGCGATCTTATTAAGTGTACCCTCTCTTGAATACTTATAAGCGACAGAGTAATTTTCCTTATCACCAACGTTACGGAAGTACTCCATAGCCTTCTCATAATCACCGTTTCTAAGATATGCCTTACCCATGCTGACATAAACGAAGTCGATATTAGCATTTAAGGGAAGAAGCTCTTCAAACTTTGCAAGTGACTTTTTATATTCACGCTTTTCCTGAAGTCTGAGTGCCTCATAAAGACCCTTACCATAGTCGGAAAGACCGAATACTGTGATCGTATTATCGTTTTTATCAAGGACCAAGAGGTCATCACCGCAAAATGTTACTGCGGCGATTGATGTAAATTTACCGAGTGAACTGCTGTGCTTACCACCGAATGCACACATTAACTGTCCGTCATAGTCATACAAGAAAAGTCTACAGTTATTTGAATCGGCAGCGACATACATATTCATATCGTTTACATCGATATCAACAAAGAGTGATATTCTTGAACCAAGGTTGGTTGAATCACCGGCTGAAAGTGAAATATCACCTGCAGGGGGATAGAAACCTGCTCTTCTGAGAACGTCCTCACCTGAGGGGTTAAGACGCTTGATGGGAGCGTTATCACTCGATTTGTCTTTTGATGTAAGTGCACTATACTGAAGCTGAGGATCAAGAGCAGAGGTTGTTACATATATAAAGCCTTCGTTATCGATAGCCATATTGTTATACTCTGCAGGGATCTTCTTCTCAGATCTTTCTCTCTGTGCAGCGGTCTGGAAAATTCTCCAGAAGATCTGTGAAGCACTAAGAGTAACCTTTTGTGCACCCATAAAGGTCTGGAAGTTACCATACTTATCGAAGACCATCAAACCGTCGTCTGATGCTTCACCTCTTGAAATAACATAAATCTGACCGGAGTAATCGACAGAAACAGAAGTGGGCATAAACTGGAAAGTATCCAAAATACCTGTTCCCTTAGGATTGTCAATGATGAGCTCTGCGACATTGTTATTGTTGAGGTTTATCTTAAGGATTGCACCACCCTTTGCGGTCTTAACCTTATCCTTATCATCCTTACCGGATGCGGTTGCATCATCTTTAGTTTCGTCTTCGGTAGTTGCATCCTCAGCAGGTTCCTCTGCTGCTTCAGCAACGCCGTTATCCTCGGTTTCGGTCTCCGCTTCGCCTTCTTCCTTTTCTTCGGCTTCACCTGAGATAACCTTCTCTATACCGCCTTCATAGTCAGCAACATAGAGGTAACCGTCCTTAACAAAACAACCGTAGGGCTTGACAAAGGTTTTTGCAATCATATTGCCGTATTCATCGACAACATTGTATGCGTTTATAGTCTTGATACACTCATAATCCTTTTCAGGATCAATAACAAGTATCTGACCTGCTTTTTCATCAAACTCTGATACGTATACAAGACCGTCTTCTGCGTAGTAGATATCACGAACATCCTTGGTTTTTGAACCGAGCGAAGTCACGATATTAAACTTTGTAATTGGTTCATATACAGGAGCTGATTCTTTATAACCGCCCTGATATGTATAAATGTAAGCATCATAGCCAGAAGCTGAGGCTGAAAGAGGCATTGATGATACCAACATTACAAGCACGAGGGCAAGTGTAAATAAAGATATAATTTTCTTTTTCATCAAATCCCCTCCTTATTCCTTCATACCGGAAGTTGCCATGGTTTCCATAACATTTGACTGAGAAATGAGGAATACGATGATAGGAACCATCATAAGAAGAACCTGGGCAGCCGCACCGATACCGGCACGAACGATTCCGACGCTGATAATCTGCTGGATAGCATAGTTGAATGTTTTAAGGCTTTCATCATAGATGAATGAGCTTCCGCCTGCGCCCCAAAGACCCTGGAATGAGAATATGATAAGTGTAACCCAAGCGGATTTAACCATCGGCATTACTATTCTGAAGAGGATCTTAAATTCGCCGCATCCATCGATACGGGCAGCTTCAATAACACTTACAGGAACAAGCTGTTCCATAAACTGTTTCATGAGGTAAAGTCCGAGAGGAGCACCTATTGCAGGGATGATATATGCATAATAGGTATCGATCCAACCGAGACCAACCATGATGATGAAGCTGGGTATTCCTGTAACGCCACCAACGAACATAAGTGCGGTCTGAACGGTCTTAAAGAGGCCTTCTTTACACCACATACGACGTCTGGCGAAAACATAAGCACAAAGTGATGCTGCGATAACGTGAGCACCTGTTCCGACGATTGAGATAAATGCTGTATTAAAGATGTATCTTGAGAACGGAACGGTTGAGGTGTTCATAACCTCAAAAAGATCACGGAAGTTTTTAAATGTTGGGTTGTGGGGGAAGAATCTAGGCGGGAATATCCACAACTCGTTAAGGGGTTTCAATGAGTTACAGAGAATGTATAGCATAGGTATAACCATAACTATTGAGAACAAGAGCAATACTATGAGTGTTGTAATATATCCGCTTGTTGTACGGTTACGAAGTCTCATAGTTGAGAGATGGCCGGGGCCTTTATTCTCTTTATGGAACTTAATTTTGTCAGCAAGGCTGACCTTCTTTACATTTTCACTCATACTATTCACCCACCTTTGCTAACATCTTGCGAATGAGGAAGTTGGTACCGATAATCATAAGGAAGAGTACAACCGCGATTGCACAAGCATAACCCATTTCATATCTTGCACCACCAAAGTCTTCAAGATGGTTCATTATAGTATGTACTGCATACTGTGTTGAGGGGAATCCGCAAAGTGCTGTACAAATACCACCAACGCTGAATGCACTTGAAATTGACATAACAGCACCGAAAAGAAGCTGAGGACGCATTATAGGAAGTGTGATGTACCAAAGCTCCTGCCAACGGTTAGTAACACCATCAACCATTGCTGCTTCGTAGTACTGTCTGTCTATACCCTTAAATCCAGCAACGAAGTTAAGGAAGCCTGAACCGAACGAACACCAGATAGCTATGAAGATACAAAGCGGCATCATATAGCTGGGATTCTGGAAGAAACGTATTGGCTCTGTAATAGCACCGATATTCATAAGGATACCGTTAGCGTAACCCATTGAGTCGGAGCTGAAAAGTACTGTCCAAATAAAGTAAACATTACCCGAAATTGAAGGAGCATAGAAAAGGAATGTCATAAGAGTTCTGACAAAGCCCTTCATTTCGTTGATAAGCCATGCAACGATAAGAGCAACAATATAACCGCCGGGGCCAACGCAAACTGCCATTATGATGGTGTTCTTAAGACCTGTAAGGAAAAGGTCATCGTTGGTAAGAAGGTTAAGATAGTTTGTAATACCGTTAAATGTAGGTGCCTGTAACATATTAAAATATGTAAACGAAAGACCTATTGCTATAATGATAGGAAGTATATTAAATGTAAGGAATATGATAAGATACGGAGAACTCATTCCGATTGATATCCAGTTTTCCTTACTCCAGAAAGGAATCTTTCTGCCCTTATATACTTTTTCTTTTCTTTTAAAGAACAATCAGATTCCCTCCTTTAAGAATTTTTGTTGATTTCCTGGAACTCTTTACGCTTCTTAGCAAGTTCCTCGTTGATAGTAACGATGGTGTCCTCAAGTTCCTCTGTGGGTGAGCCTGAGCTGTTATAAACAGTATCATAAGCAAACTTCCACTGACGGTTAACCATGTAGTTACCGGGAACAACAGGTGTACCTTGTGTCATCTGCTGCTGTGCTGAGAGGTTTGTGATCTCTTCTGTAGTCCATGCAAGACTCTCGAGAGCTTCAATATTTGCAGTAGGCTGTTTTGCTGCTGCACCAAGTAAGCTTTCCATTTCTGTACAGAAGGTTGCCTGGGTCTCTCTGCTAGTCCACCACTTAATGAATGTCCAAGCAAGCTGCTTCTTTTCTTCACTAAGTCCGGAAACTACAATGTTACCGGTTGAACCTGAAACACAAACATTATTGATAACGGGATTTCCCTGCTCGTCTAAGATCACATTACCGGCTTCGTCATATTGTATGTTACCGGGAATGGGAGCCATCTTCCAAAGACCCTTGATTTCAGGTGCGAAAACTGTAAGCTGGTTATAGCTTGTGTAGTCTACAATACCGATGGGCATCTCACCACTTCTGAAACGGTTGGAGAAGTCGAAGTCGACGGGCATTGAATATTCGGTATAGAATGAACAGAAGGTCTCGAATGCGGAGATTGCTGCGTCTGACTCAAAGTTGATCTTTGTATAACTACCATTTTCATCCTTCTGATAAAGCTCTTCGCCATTCTGATAAAGAAGTGTGAGGTAGTGACCCATTGAGGGAGAGAAACCAACTTCGAGGTTATTTCTTGAAAGAAGGGTTACGGTATAAAGTAACTCATCCCAAGTTTTAGGTACTGAAATCTCAAGTTCTTCGAGAATATCAGTACGATAGAACATCATTGAGAAGACATGCTGCTGGGGAAGTGCATATACGCCGCCCTCATAAACAAAGGGTTCCATAGCACTCTGTGTAAATCTCTTTGCGACCTCATCAAAGTCTGCAAATTTTGAAAGATCTTCTACTGCACCACGTACAGCATAGTTAACAGGATCGTCATTACCTATTCCGAGATAAACATCCGGTCCAACACCTGAAAGTATTGAAGGTAATAGCGCTCCGCCTACAACAAGCCTGACCGTTACATTAATATCAAGGCTTGGATCGTTTTTAACTGCATTACGGATGATCTGTGCCTGGTCACGACCGGAGCTGATCCATACCATAAGTCCTTCTGAGGAAGAATCAAGTGCCTTATCCATTGAATCGGGTGATGAATAGTCAAGAATAAAGGAATTGATAAAGAGTTCAATCTGGAACCAAAGATCCTCAAAGAAGTTTGAAGATGCATCGAGCTCCTCTTCCTCACCTGCGATAAGAATATAGTCAAGCGACATAGCCTGCTGGGTTAAGCTGTTGATGCTATCACCGAGCGAACCTGTGTTACTCTTATACATTGCAAACTGTGTGGGGATATCAACGGGATCGTCATACATAAGCTCGAGCTGACGAACGAGCTTGTCGATCATTGAAAGAATCTGTGCCTTATCGTTTCCGCACTGTTCAATAATGTTTGCCTTGATGGTGTTAAGTTCCTTAACAACAACGGGCATTCTTTCAATAACCTCGGGGATTTTTTCGTCAAAGTCGTAGTCACGATATTTATCAGGGCTTGTTCCTGTAATGGACATAATGCCACGATAAATCTCGTTCATAGCATTAAGGCTGTCGGTAAGCTGCTCGGTAATGTTATACATATCACCCTGTGTTACCTCAAGTCTAATGGTATTTTCGCCCTTATTAAGATGGAAGAAGAAGGGATTTCCCTCATCGTCACCAATACGCTTGATGGTCCACTCATCGACATATTCAAAACGTACAGCCTCTGCCTCTTTGAAGGGAACTTCGCCATTGATGTAAACACGTCTTGAAACGAAAAGGCCTTCAGCAGCTGACTGACGGTATTTTACACCGATGTTGTAAAGTCCGTCTTCCGGAGCGTTAACGGTCCACTCTACCCAGTCGCCGTTAGCAGACCAGGATGAAGTACCGATTATATTAAGTGTAGTACCGCCGCTTGATGCAGGTGATACAGCACTGTTTGTACGGTCTGATGAAGCGTAGATTGCAAAGATGCTCTTTGAGCTCATCTGCTCGCCTTCATACTGAATGCTGCTGCCTGTGTACTTCTTTACGCCGCTCTTTTCTGCTGCAGAAAGATAGCTTGAATAGGAAACTGCATCCTTGGGAGCTGTGATCTCGATATAATCGATAACAAGGGTCTCCTTGTGTGACTGGAAGGTCAGCTCATGCTCACCTGTTTCGATGTATATCTGAGCATTTGTTCCGTCACCTGCTACGATAGTCTTGGAAATAAGATTATCAACAATATAGCTTTCGGGACGAATCTCACTACCGATCGCATCTACTTCAAAACGGTTTTCACCGTAGCCGTAGCCCTGATCTTCTGCCTGGAACTTATCTGTCCAGGTTCTTTCAAATGCTACGCTTGAAAACGCTGTAAAGGGCATAACACCGTCGATATAGATTCCTCTTTCAGCGGTTCTGTCCTTTGCGGATTCTGTAGTGTAGTGTACAGTGATGTTGTAACGGCCTGTATGCTCTGTCTTAAACTTCCAAGTAACTATTGAGCTCTCGTTAGTTTTGACGGCTGAACCGTTATAAGAGAATCTGTCGCTGTTTTCAGAATACTGAACAACATCTTCACTTGATTTTTCTGCGATAAAATCTTCACCTTGAATGATGATGTTATCGGTTCCGACAGGTGTTCCTTTGATAGCATCAAAATACTTATAGTATCTGGTCGAGCTTACAATAAGGCCTGTCGAAAGATCTACATTGTTTTGTTCAGGCGTTACTTCGGGCGCTAAAGCACCGTCGGTTACGGTTTCATCGGTTACGGTCTGATTTGCGGTTTCCTCCGCAAACGCAGTTACGCATACCGACAACACCATAAGAACGCACAACAAAACGCTGACAATCTTTTTGGTCATTCGAATACCTCCTACTAAATGGTTTTTGCCGGAAACTGTCTTCTCTGACAAGGGGAACACCTGCATCAAGGCATACTATCCCCCATAATTTCTCTTTACAATTTTATATGTAAATTCACAATTTGTCAATACAGTTTTTGTTCATTTTTGCTCAAAATGCAATATAATTCACAAAAAATCTTAAGATTTCTTGTAGAAATTTGACAATCACTTATTTTGTCGAATTTTTAGTTAAAAACTCGATGTAAATTATTCGTAAATTTTGTTCTTTTGTTTCACTAAATTGTCATAGTAATATACCGATACCCTATAAATAGGAGTGATTGTTTGAGTTCGTATGAAAAAATATATGTTCCTTTATTCGTTTGCTTTATTCCCTGCCTTCTTATATTCCCGTCCGCCGCTTTTTCGGGGGCTTTATCTGCGGTAGAACTGTGCTTTTCCACCATCATCCCCTCTCTTTTTGCGTTTATGGTCATAAGCGAGGCGGCTATTCTTATGCTTTCCGATAAAAAGCTCCCGCTTTGCTTATGTTCAATGTTGTTAAAGGTAGACCCTTGTTGTGAAGCATCCATACTTTTATCCTTCTTAGGAGGATATCCGGTCGGGGTCAGATGCATATCCGTTCTTTACGAAAACGGCAGAATTTCTGCAGGTCAAGCCAGACGACTCTCCCTTTGTCTTGTAAATCCCTCACCCGTTTTTATGATAACGGCAGTAGGTATGAAGATGCTGTCAAGCATCAAAGCAGGAATTATACTTTGTATATCTGTTTATGCGGCAAACATTATTGTATCATTGGGTCTGGTGTTTTTCAGAAATCTGCAGGAGTTTTCCGGACAAAAGCAGTCATTAAAAAAGGAGGTCAAACTTCCGTATGATTCTCCCTCTGTAATATTTGTCAATTCGGTAAAATCATCATCGGTTGCAATGCTGTACATATGTATGTTTACTATTTTTTTCGGTACTGTTTCGGGCGTTTTTTCTGCATTTACCGAGAACACTTATATTTTGTCTGCTGTTAAGGGCATTTTAGAAGTAACGGTAGGTTGCAGATCGTTGACCGATTCAGGCATACTTTATCTTCCGTATTTCGCAATAATACTGTCCTTCGGCGGTCTGTGTGTTATGCTGCAGGTCATATGTTTTTCACAAAATTACTCGGTTTTTACGGGACAATTTCTTTTGGTAAGGGTTATTTCGTCTGTTATAGCATTTGTAATTGCAAGGGCTCTTTGCATATTTTACAATCCTGCAGTATCGGTATTCAGCAATACCTCACAAAATATATCCCCTCAGAGCGAATACGGTTTTTTCTCCTCAATACTGGTAGTTATAGCCGCTATTGTTTTTGTTTTATCAACATCAAAGAGTATAGATAAAATAAAAGGTGCACTTTGATTTCTTTACAAAACAAGGTCTTTGTGGTATCATGACTTCGGTGATTTTACTATGAAGATAATACTTGCATCTGCTTCTCCAAGAAGAAAAGAACTTTTTGCGGATGTTGCAAAGGATTTTATAATTGAAGTTTCTAATGCTGATGAAACCGCACCCGAAGGAATAACTGCAGATATGCTTCCCTGTTTTTTAAGCGAATTAAAGGCAAAGGATGTCGCTGCTAAGCATCCAAACGATATTGTAATTGGTTGTGATACGGTTGTTATAAAGGATGATCGTGTGTTAGGTAAGCCTAAAAATACGAAAGATGCCACCGAAATGATGCGCTTTCTTTCGGGCAGCGTCCATGAAGTAATTACAGGATGCTATATTTGCTGCGGTGATAAATCAAAAGGTTTTTCAGAGAGAACAAAGGTGGAATTTTTTGAACTGTCAGACAACGAAATCGAGGATTATGTAACCTCTCTTGAACCATATGACAAGGCAGGCGGTTACGGTATTCAGGGAAAAGCCAAGGTGTTTATCAAGGGCATCGTTGGAGATTATTTCAATGTAGTGGGACTTCCCGTTGCAAGATTAAAAAGAGAACTCGATGATTTTATAAGAAATTTATAAAGCAAAAACACGGTCAAAATGACCGTGTTTTTTATTCTTTAATTTCAAACGAACCCATCTCACTGCTGACGGTTATTTTACATTCACCGTTTTTAAAGCGATAACTGTTTTCGGATAAGTTCTTCATTTCAAGTGACGTATTGAGTTTTCCTGCTACGGTTGAAAAATCAAGTTCAAATCCATTATGGTTGGACGGAAGTCTTACAATTATGTTGCCCGAAACCGATTTCAGATCCAAGCTATCGGCTCTGCATCTGTCGAGCTGGGTTTTACCACTGACCGAGTCAACGGTTATACTGTCTGCCGACACCGCCGTCATACTTACGTTTGCAGATGTCGAAGAGATATCTACCTTTTCAAGATGACCTATTAATGAGGGTGGGATTTTAAGATTAAGCTGTTTTGAGGGACAGGTCTTCCATATCTCGTAGTTTTTAGGAGCCGTATATTTGATATACAAAACTCCGTTCTCAACCTTGTACCTCATATTCTGCCACTCTTCAAGCTGCTTTGCGGCACTTTCTCTTATTTCTATTTCATCCTCTGCAGTGTTTTTGGATATTATTACAGTACCGCCTACCCATTCTATATTTATTCCGGTAATAGCACCGTAATCAGCAATTGTGCCGCTGCCGGCGGTAAAGTTGGTATCATCATACTTCATAATACCCAATCTTCTTGTCAGATTGGTAAGCTGTCCTGCCAATGCAAGAGCAAAAATACTTGCCAAAAGAATTGAAATTACCGTCCATATGATAATTCTGATAAGAGCTTTTATCTTCATCGGTGCGCCCCCTTTCTCCTGCCTTCCGGCTCTTCGGGTTCATCGGGTTGTCCTTTGAAGAAATCGGTAAACGCCTTCGCAAGACGTGTAACCGAGAAGCATATGGGGAAAATCATAAGACAGATAAGCCATTTCGATGAAAGCATACCCGCTACGACATAAAGCCCCAAAAAGACAAATACAAACATTTTGGAGGTCATTGAATAGACCGATTTACGTTCATCGCCTTCAAAGGCCTCATCGTCATCCTCTTCCTCCTCAACACGCCTTTTAACAGGTCGCTCGACGGGTTTTTCACGAATAGGTCTTTGAGTTTTTGGTTCCGGATCTCTTTTGGTTCTTTTGACCATACCTATCTCAAACCTGTCGCATATTCTTTCAACGTCTACTTCCTTAGGTACTGACTTTGATGAATAGGCAAACAAAACAACACCAAAGGCTATAAGTCCCATAGCAAAAACAAATCCGAACCTAAACTGTGTTACTATTGGGAAGGGTGACATTATAAGACACACCATTGCAAGAAATGACACCGCAGCCTTTATTCTGGCGTGGGAGGCCTCTTTTTTTCTTTCCTCCGACAGTGCGGCACGAATGGGTGCCTTTATGTTTTTTACCGTCTTTTGTGCCGCAGCAAATGCATCGTTTGGAGAAAGCCCGTGATTTACATAATATTTGGTTACGGCCGTAAGACGTCTTACAATCTCTTTTTTCAATAGTGTAACGCTTTTTGAACGGGGAGCATTTATCTGCACAAAACGTGATGATACATAGGATTTAATTTCGTTGATCATAAAACTCCCCCTTTCATAGTTTGTCTAATTTTATCACATCTTTACCGAATATAGCAACTGTTTTGTCAAAAACTAATTTTTAAATTGTTGATTTTTTTATAATTTGATAGTATTCTATTAGAGTATAACACATTATGGAGTGATTTTTTGAAAAAACTTTTATGTATTATAATCTGCTTGACATTATGCTGTCTTACGGGTTGCGGCGATGAAACGGTATCTTCTGCTATCACTTCCACCGACAGCACAAAGGCTCCTATTGAAGCTGTAGTGCCTCATAAAACTGTGGTATTGCGTGATAATTCTGTTACAAATTCAGAGCTTGAGATAGCATACCTTTCAGCATTCACCCAGATTTCCTACTATGTAGAAACAAGCGGAAAAGAATATGAAATCATAGAAACTACCGAACAAAACGCCCTTACCGATATGATCGCTCAGGCGGTCGACGGAGCTAAAACTTTTATTTGCATCGGAAGCATCTTTTCTGAAGCAGTAAAGCTTTGCTCACAAAGCTATGCAAATCTTAATTTTGTTATTTTTGACGGAATCATTCCCGAAAATGAGGTAGCCAAAAACGTTCTTCAGTTTTCTTTTGCATATGATGAGGCAGGATTTATTATCGGTTACGGCCTTGTTAATGCCGGCATGAGAAACATAGGATTTATATCCGAACAACCCGGATACTATGAAAATGAAATTATAAAGGGAATCGTTGCCGGTGCAGGATATGCCGCCAACGAAAAGAATAATCCTCCTGTTTCTTCTGATGTTTCATCGACCGTTTCATCTAATGTTTCGTCTGCCGTTACGTCTCCTTCTCCCAACAAGACCGAAATTAAAATTACTATAGAAAAATATCTGTTAAACAATTTAAACGCGGCACAGATGACAACTGCACTCGACATAAGAAAGGATCTAAAAAACTTCCGTTTGGTTTGTATCGGTGATACAGCCGCCTCTACCCTTGCGGAGCACCCCGGACAATTTTATATGTTAACCGACTCATCGGTTGAGTATCCCAGAAAGCATCTGCAGTTTGGCATTGGCGGTGAATTTGATATAATTGGAGAACTTGAAAAAATCAGTACCGCTGGTGACGGATGGGCGGCAACATACGGTGGAAGGACCGTAAGGCTTTCTGTAGCGCAGGGAAACATTACCTTCCCCGTTTTCAAGCTTTCAACCACAAATCTTGCTAAAGCAAAAGCGATACTTTCAAATCCTACTACCGACCTTAATTCAGATAGAATGAAAAAAGGCTACGGATACGTAACACAAACCGAATACAAAGCATCATAATTTAAAGCCGCAATCATTGATTGCGGCTTTGTGTTTAAAACAGATTGCAAATGAAGTTTTTTATACTGTAATACTTCTCAACTATCCAAAAACGACATACATATTTTTCGTTGTTATTGACTATATCCTGTTGTTTTTCGGTAAGTACATCATCTACATCCACCGTTTCACTTGCAGCTGAGATACAAATCGGAGGAAACATTACGCACCACCAGTTTTTTCCTTCACCTTTTCCTACCGTTACTATAAGAGAATCATAAACTCCCGCAGGAAACACTGCATTGGTATAGCGTCTTGTATCAAAATATGCGGTACCTATTTGTACCGTTACCGGATAACCGTATCCCTTTTCGTACACCGTTTGTTGAGCTATTTGTTGAAGGTTTTCAAGGTTTTGTTCTATTATTTTGATGGCTGTTTTTTTATCTGTCATTCCGTCAAAAAGATAAGCGGAATTTTCAAGAATATTATCTCTTATGCAAAGCTTTAACTTCTGATCCTCATTTGAATCGGAGTTTGCCAAAATATGAAGTCTTACTACGCTGCTTCGTATTCCCTTGCACTGTGCTTCAAAACCTACCACCGAGAAAAGAATTGAAATAATCAAGGCTGATAAAACCGAAAACTGAATTATCTTTTTATTTTTTGATATAAACATAAAACCGTCCTCCTGACTGATATCAGTATGGACGGTTTGTTTCGTTTTTAATCAATATGATCCACGGTTTCGCAAATATAGCTTTCTGTTCCGCGTCTTAAAAGCATCTGATGGCAGTCCTCTGCATCCTGTGAATTGGTAAAAATCGCAAAGAGTGCAGGACCGCTTCCCGAAAGATTCATTCCGTCGGGATTAAACTCCCTTATAAGCTCTGCTGTTTCTACAACAGGGGTGTCTTTATACAGCAAAACAAAATCGTTAGAAAGATTATCGCAAACGTCAAATACGGTTTCTGATTTCAATATCTTTTTGTTTGGATTTTTGGGTGGAAGACCAAGATCGTCAAGCCTTTTGTATGCATTGCCGGTAGAGTCCTTCATCATAGGCTTTGCTATAAGTACAGTTACTGTTGGAAGTGCATCGATAGGTGTTACCTTCTCACCTATTCCTTCACAAAGTGCTGTTCCTCCTACAAGGCAAAACGGGACATCTGCACCAATATTCATAGCTATATGATTAAGCTCTTCATCGTTTAAGGGATAATCAAACATTTGATTCATTCCGCGAAGCACCGCTGCGGCATCACTGGAGCCACCGCCGAGTCCTGCACCGACAGGAATATGCTTTTCGAGGGTTATTTTGACGTTTTGCTCTATTCCCGTTTCCTCTAAAAACTCCTTTGCGGCAACAAAGGCAAGATTGTCGTTATTCAAAAGACTGTCGTCATCACAAAAGAACATGAGTTCGTCGCTCTTTTGAATGGTTATAAAATCGCACAGGGATATTGATTGCATAACCGAGTGTATTTCGTGATATCCGTCTATCCTTTTCTTCCCTACATCAAGTGTAAGATTTATCTTTGCATTAGCTTTAATTAACATCTCGTACCTCTTTATATTTATTACGGTCTTATGATAAATGCCTTAAAGGAATAAGTCAAGAAATAAATACATATAAACCGATTTTTTCGGCATAATAAAGCCGGAGTGATAAAAATGACCATTACTAAAAAACAGGCAATTAAGGCTTGGAAAATATTTGTTGTTGTGCTTCTTAATATTCTGATCATTTCTCTTATTTCGGCAGCACCGTTTGAAGAGGTGTTGTCAAAGCAGGGATACAGAGGCGTAGAGGTTAAAAGAATACAGCAAGCATTAAAAAACAAGGGATATTACGGCGGAAGTGTAGACGGAATATTCGGTACCCAAACAAAAAATGCGGTTATAAGGTTCCAAAGAGCTCAGGGTCTTACCGCCGACGGAATAGTAGGTTCGGCAACCCTGAAGGCATTGGGTATCTCTGCGGCTTCATCATACTCATCAAACGACTACTATTTACTGGCAAGGCTTATCTCTGCCGAGGCAAGAGGAGAAAATTACACCGGTCAGGTAGCGGTTGGTGCGGTAGTGCTTAACCGTGTAAGGCACTCCTCATTTCCCTCTACCGTTTCGGGAGTTATATATCAGGCAGGTGCATTTACCTGTATTACAGACGGGCAATGGAATGCTGCCGTAACCGATTCTGCCTACAAAGCAGCAACCGCGGCTATGAATGGTTGGGACCCCAGCGGAGGAGCTATTTACTACTATAATCCACGTACCGCAAAAAGCAGTTGGATACGAAAAAGACCGATTATTGTAACCATAGGAAAGCACGTTTTTTGCAGATAAAAAACCGTCAAAAACTTGACGGTTACATATTTTCCAACATATTTAAAAGTTCTTCGGGAGAATCGCTCACGACATAGCAATCTGAGATATCATCCCTCATAAATCCCTTATCGGCAGTAGTTTTAAGGAGATTTATAAGATCATCATAATAACCCAAAGTATTTAAAATTCCAATAGGTTTTGAATGCTGTTTTAACTGACGAAGAGTAAGTATCTCGAAAAACTCCTCATATGTTCCGATTCCGCCCGCTACCATAATAAATGCATCTGAGCGTTGCTCCATTATCTGTTTGCGTTCACGCATGGTATCGGTGAAAATGAATTCGGTACATTCCTTACACAAAATACCGTCATGATCAAAAAAGCGCGGTGCTACTCCGATGCTTTTTCCGTCAACAGACGCGACACCCTTCATTACGGCACCCATAAGACCACCTGTGCCTCCGCCGTATACAAGGGTATGTCCTTTTTGGGCAATGCATCTTCCAAGCAAATTTACATCCGTTTTAAACATAACATCAATATTATCGCTTGATGCACCATAAACACATATATTCATAAAAGCCCCTTCAGCTCCTCTTCTGTATATACCGTAATATTATTGCGTTTAAACAACTCTGCAGTTATTCCGTCACGCATAATTACAGTCTTGTCAAAATTTCCGTTATATATTCCATTGCTCCCGCAGGATGGGCTTCTCGCCTTTAATACAGCCTTATGACAGTTGTTATCAAGGGCAGTTTTAAGAGAAATCTCGGCACCCTTTAAAAACTGCTCCGTAACATCGGTACCGTCCTTTAAAAACACCCTGTCACTTTTGATTTCAGCAGGTAAACGGGGTATTTTAAGTCCCCCGCTTTGTTCGGGACATATAGGTACAAGCTCATATTTTTCAGAGAGATCTATTACCTTTTGATTGTAGTTATTTCCGCCGTTATATTTACAGTTTATGCCCATCAAACAAGCCGAAACAGCAATTTTCGGTTTCATTTTACTACCTCTCCGTTCAAAATTACCGACCCTAATGTATGATTTTCGTAAACAAGCTTCAAGGAGAAAAATGGGGCGTTATCAAGGATAAGATCTATAAAATATCTATCCCCTTCCCAAAGTTCAAGACCGGGTACATCCTTTATGTCTATCCAACGCAATTCACCTTCATTACAGTCGGTGATCTCACCAGAAAACTCAGTGGCGGTAAACAGATGCATATACTCACAGTAACCGTCATCACAAAAGGTAACGATTCCCTTGAATTTTGGTTTATAAACGGTAAGTCCCGTTTCTTCCTTTATCTCTCGGATAATACACTCTTCGGGGCTTTCACCATCTTCGAATCTGCCTCCAACACCTATCCACTTGTTTTTGTTGATATCGTTTTTCTTTTTGTTACGGCAAAGCATTAACCATTTACCGTCCTTTTCTATATAACAATGAGTGGAGTTTATCATAATTTTTCCTCATTTTCATACAGTATGACCTTGGTTTCGTCATCAAATGGAGGAATAAGCACCGATATCCTTTCGTTATGTGATGTAGGAATATTTTTACCTACATAGTCACCCCTTATAGGAAGCTCGCGGTGTCCTCTGTCAACAAGTACGGCAAGTTGAATCTTTGCAGGTCTGCCGAGGTTTATAACGGCATCAAGCGCCGCTCTTACGGTTCTTCCTGTAAACAACACATCGTCCACCAGCACTACTGTTTTCCCCGTAACATTAAAGGGTATTGCGGTTGAGTTTATCTGGGGATCGCGGACTACCGCTCTGTCGTCTCTGTAAAGTGTTATATCAAGTTCACCGATCGGTACCTCAGCATTTTCGATTGATCTGATATTATCTGCAAGAATCTTTGCAAGAGGAAGTCCTCTTCGACGGATACCTATAAGGCAGATATTATCCACCCCACCGTTCTTTTCGATAATCTCGTGGGATATTCTTTTTAATGCACGGCATACCGCCGCTTCATCCATTAAATTAGCCTTTACAGTTCTCATTTTCGCACCCCGCACACCATAAATTCTTACTATTTTGTATATTATCACAACATATTGTGTTTGTAAAGAGATTTGAAAATTTGTTGAAATTCTACTAAAATTCAGTATTGATTTATTGATATTGGTATAAAATGTTATTTACATTGGCGATCAACTGTGCTATAATCTATCTGTATATGTTTGCCCTTTTGGGCTGGATAGAAAAGGAGTATTCTTATGAGAAATTTTAAAAGAGCAGTTTCCATAATAATTTCTTTATTAATTCTGGTATCTGCAGTTGCCGTTTCGGCTATTCCGGCTTCGGCTGCGGTTATTCCCGGATACACAGATGTTTACTGCGAAACCTTTGAAGGTGTCGAGGAAGGGGTAAGTAAGCTTCCCGAAGGCTGGAGCTTTGAGGACGAAGCCTCAAAGAGTGCTTGGGAGATAGTCAAGCACAAGGATGCCACCGGCTACGATGACAAGGCTCTGCACTACAAGGGCGGTTCCAAAAACGCTACCGTCTTTTCCGGCTCGTTCAACGTTTCAGAGGCTTCATCAACAAGATTTTATCTGTTGTTGGGTGTAAAATCAGGACAAAAGATTGACTCCAATAACACGCTTAAAATATCCGTCGTATCGGGCAAGAATGTTACATCTGCATTTAACCTTTCAACAGGCGACGACCAGTATAAATATAAGCATTACGGCACAGAGTCTGCCGCAATCAAATCCTGGTATTTTGATTTTGATCCCTATATTAAGGACAAAAAGGATATAAAGATAAAAATCACCGCTATCGGTAATGTTGAGTTTTATATCGGTACCATTCAGCTTGTAAAGCCAGGCAAGAGTGAGTCATCGAGCACCTCTTCGGGCAACGCCACTTCATCGGGCACTCAGTCCGGAACCTCATCCGGAAGCACACAGACCAATCCCGGTGCAAACGGAACTCAGTCCATTACAAAGATCAATCTTAATCTTTCGGACCCCAAGGTCAATACCACACAACCTACACAGGTAAGCGGAACAGGCTTTACGGGTACTATTTCCTGGACTCCGAGCGAAGTGTTTATAGGTGGCAAGCAGTATGTTGCCAACGTAACATTAAACGCATCAAACGGATACGAATTCAGCAAGGAAGCAGAGGTAACGGTTCCCACCTCAACCCCCGCTAACCTTAAGATAGAATCTAAAAAAATAACCTTCTCACTTACATATGTTCCTGAGTCGACCTCAATAAAGATCACCAAAATCAGTTATGATTACATCACCAGAACCACCGCTCAGCTGGTAATGGAGACATCGGGCAGTGAGGAAATACTCGAAAAATACTTTGAATACGGTACACAGATAGGTAACTACACCGGCAAATCGCTTGACGGTGCCTTGACCGATCTTACAAGTAACACCATCTACTACTATCGTGCAGTTGTTGTAACCCCTGCAGGACAGATAATGAGTGAGCCCTCTAGCTTTAAGACAAACTCAGGACTTACCATTGTTACCAAGGCTTCAAGCGGCGGCACAGTTACACCCTTTGGTTCAAGCGAGGTCGCTACCGGTGATACTCTTACTGTTACAGTAACTCCAAACGATGGATATGTTATCAATTTTGTAACGGTAGACGAAGAGGATGTAGAGCTTAGTGAGGATAGCACATATACCTTCTCAAACATTGAAGAGGATCACATTCTTTATGCCGCATTCAAACCCGCTCCCACTTCGGCAGATTCCGAGAGTGAAGGTGGTTCGGGATTCGTTAAGTTCCTTATAATATTTGTCGCAGTTATACTTGCAGCAGCAATTCTTATCTTCCTTTTAAAACCCAAGGGAATGGGCTTCGGTGATCTTTGTGCCGCAGCAATTATCAAGGTCCGCAGATGGAACTACAGAAGAAAGATGGCTAAAAGACGTCCTGCAGCAAAAAGCCGTTCAAAGACGGTAGAGGATGACTACTATGACGACGATGAATACGGCTTTGACGATGACGACTTTGACGACGATCTGCCTGTTCTTGGTCAAAGTGAACAACGACCCGTCACACGTAACGACTCATACGGTTATGATGATGAGTTCAGCAGCAAGTATGATTTTGACCGATTCAAATAATACTTGACACAAATCACTCTTTGTGATAGTATCTAAAATACAAACGACAGGGGTGCCGATGAAATTCGGCTGAGATTGGGAATAATTCTTCCCTGACCCTTTAACCTGATACGGATAATGCCGTCGTAGGAAGTTGCATAAACCTTTCTTGTCCCGCATTTTTCCGTGCGGGACAATTTTTTTCAGAAAGGTTGATACTATGAAAAACGTAAGTCTTGCACAAAAAATTACCGAAAGCGGTCTTATGATCGCTCTTGCCACCATTTTAAGCATTATAAAGCTTATTGATCTGCCATACGGCGGAAGCATAACACTGGCATCTATGCTTCCTGTTATGATCATAGCTTATAGGTATGGGAGCCTTTGGGGTGTATTTACCGGTTTTACATACGGTATTATTCAGGCTATTTTAGGCTCTTCTTCCCTGTCTTATGCTACAAGCTGGCAGGCAGTGGTAGCAATTATAGCACTTGATTATCTTTTTGCTTTTGCCGCTGCAGGTATTGCAGGATGTCTTAAAAACCACAAAAACAAGGCCGTCGGCTTTGGATCTGGAGCATTTTTCGCCTGTCTGATACGCTATGCATTTCACGTCGTATCGGGATGTACCGTTTGGGCAGGTTTATCCATTCCGACTGCAGATGCCCTTACCTATTCACTTGTTTACAATGCCACCTATATGATACCCGAAACAATAGTTACTGTTGTTGCCGCTGTATACGTTGCCGGAGTTATTGATTTTACAAAACCCCGTCTTTCTACCGTAAAAAAGGAAAGTGTTTCAAAGACACAACGCATTTTATCGGCAATAACAGGTCTTGTGGGTGTCGCTTTTGTTACCGCTTTATCGGTTATAGTCTTCCCTGCTCTTCAAAATGCTGAAACGGGAGATTTTGATATTACGGGTATCAAAAACGTTGATACCACCTCCCTTATAATTACTGTTGCAGCAGCAATTGTGATTATTACGGGACTGCTTATCACCAAAAAAGCCATAAAATCCAAAAAGGACTGAATTTTTTGAAAACTTGCTTTATTTTCGGCGCATTAGGTGTTTCAAAGATGCCGATACTTCCGCAAAAAAATGATCTTATAATTGCTGCAGACAAGGGATTTGATGTAGCAACCAAGCTTGGTATCACACCGGATATAATCGTTGGAGATTTTGATTCGTTAGGCTTGATTCCTGACGGCGACAATATAATCAAATTAAACATACGCAAGGATGATACCGACACCGCACACTGCATTGAGATCGCCAAAGAAAAAGGTTACAGAAACTTTTATATTTACGGTGCCGTCGGTGGAAGATTAGATCATACCGTTGCAAACATTCAGTTAGCATCAAGTCTTGCACAAGATGGCTTTACCGCTGTATTTATCGGAGAAAAAGAAAGCTTTACGGTAATAAAGAATAAATCTGTAATCTTTGACGCTGCTGCACAAGGAAGAGTATCGGTTTTCTCGCTTTGCGACCAAAGCTATGGTGTTACGGAAAAGGGTCTTTCGTACACACTTAATGATGGCATACTTTACCGAAATGAGCCTTTGGGAATAAGCAATGAATTCATTGGAGAAGAATCCGAAATTTCGGTAAAAAGCGGGGAGCTTCTTGTCGTTTGGGAAGCCGCCTGTTTACCGAAGTTTTACGACTGAAACGGACAATAAAAACCCTGTTTTTCAACACGAAAAACAGGGTTAATTTTATATCTTTGTTATGTTTGCAAAGTTAGCCATCAGCTTTTTTGTACCAACCTTTTCAAATGCAATCTGCAACATCATATCATTTGCCATAGGTGATACAGAAACCACCATACCGTCTCCAAATGCCTTATGACGCACCCTATCACCCGGCTTGTAATCGCATTTTGCGGCGGGCTTGGGAGCAGAGGCTCTTTTGGGAGCAAATGGAGGCTTGCTTTCGGGACGACGATAGTAGGTTTCGGGAGGGATCTGTGAATGTGACTCTCCGAAACTAAATGTGGGTGTATTGGATTCGCTGACACCTTCGTTGACCAAAAGTCCATCAGGGATCTCCGCCAAAAATCTTGAGGGACGTTTACGATTGGTAAAACCAAACAGCATACGGCTTTTTGCTTTTGATATATGCAGTTTTTCTTTGGCTCTGGTTATGGCAACGTACATTAACCTACGTTCCTCTTCTATTCCCTTTTCACCCTCTAAAATTGACATTTCACCGGGGAAAATCCCATCCTCTGCACCTACAATAAATACATTGGGGAATTCAAGGCCCTTGGCCGAATGCATTGTCATAAGAACAACGGCGTCAGCATCCGAATTATAACTGTCAAGATCGGTTATAAGCGCTATGTTTTCAAGAAACTCTGAAAGTGAGGGTTGTTCTGCCGTCTTTTCATATTCCATAATATTTGAAAAAAGCTCGTTGACGTTTTCGATTCTTGTTTTTCCCTCTTCGCCCTCTGCGACAAGTGCTGCCATGTATCCGCTTCTTGTCAGCATTTTTTCAAAAAGCTCGTGAATGGAGATTTCTTCGGCTTCTCGGTTGAGTTGAAGTATCATTGATGCAAACTCTTTAAGGCCTTTGGCACTGCGCTTTAATCCCTCAAACTGTTCTGCGTTTGAGATAACCTCAAAAAATGAGTCTCCTATCTGTTCAGATATCTCCACCGCCTTATCGACGGTGCTCTTGCCTATTCCCCTTTTGGGTTCATTGATTATACGGGTCAGACGAAGCGTATCGGAAGGATTGTTTATAACCGAAAGATAGGCTATAACGTCCTTGATTTCCTTACGCTCATAGAACTTTTGACCACCGAAAACCCTGTATGGTATTGCACTTCTCATAAACACATTTTCAATCTGGTTTGAAAGTGCATTCATACGGTATAGTACTGCGTGATCTCTGTATAATCTTCCTTTTGATATGTTATCTATAATAGTCTCGCATACGTAGGATGCCTCCTGTCGCTCATCGTAGGCGGTATAAAGTGTTATTTTTTCACCGTCACCCTTGTCTGTCCAAAGATTTTTTTCCTTACGTTCACGGTTATGCTTTATAACCTCGTTTGCGGCATTAAGTATGTTCCCTGTCGAACGGTAGTTTTGTTCAAGTCGAACCGTTACCGCATTTGAGTACTGCTTTTCAAAGCTTAAAATATTTTCAATGGTAGCTCCTCTGAAGCGATATATAGACTGGTTATCATCACCCACAACACACAGGTTTTTATGTGCTGCAGCAAGAAGTGATGTAAGCACATACTGTGCGTGGTTTGTATCCTGATACTCATCCACCAGAATATACCTGAAACGTCGCTGATAATACTCCAATACATCCTCATTGTTTTGATACAGTTTTACGGTATTGAAGATAAGATCGTCAAAATCCATTGCGTCATTTTCTTTCAGACGCTTTTGATACAAAACATATGCCTCTGCTATCTTTCTAAGTCTGAAATCTCCGCCTGCAAAGGATGCAAAAGCCTCAGCGTCAATCAGTGAATCCTTTGCTCTACCGATCTCTGACAATGCAGTTTTTATGGGGATGACCTTTTCGTCGATATTAAGGGTCTTAAATACCTCTTTCATCATTCGTTTTGAGTCATCAGTATCGTATATTGTGAAGTGATTTGTATAACCAAGTCTGTCACCGTCACGACGAAGTATTCTTGCACAGGTGGAATGGAAAGTAGATGCCCACACATCCTCTCCTGTATCATCACCAAGTATTCTTACTATTCTTTCCTTGAGCTCTGTTGCTGCCTTATTTGTAAAGGTTATGGCAAGAATCTCCCAAGGACGAACGGGACAGTGTGACAAAAGGTATGTAAGATCACCGTCGTATTCACCCGCGGCTGCTTTTTTTAGTTTTTCCTCTGCCTCTTGGGTCAGCGTATAAGGGTAAAACTCTGTTTCATATGCATCACCGTATTTGATAAGATATGCTATTCTGTTTACAAGCACCGTGGTCTTACCGCTTCCCGCTCCCGCAAGTATCAATACGGGCCCGTTTGATGTAAAACAAGCTCTTCTTTGCTCTTCATTCAGATGCGAAAATTCACGGTCAAGTATTTGCTTTTTAAGTTGAGTAAACTGCATTGGCGAAAGTGTCGGCATTATACATTTCCTTTCGGTTTATTACTGATTTATTTTACCATAAACTCTCCTTAAAGGCAACCGATAAACACACAAAAAAATGCAGTACCTTGTCGGTACTGCCACAAATCAAATTATGTCGGAGGTGTTGCAGTATAAAAGCGGGGTTCCCCATATCTTTCTGATAATTACCTTTCCCTTTGAGGCAGAAGCATCTATCATATATCCGTCACCTATGTACATTCCTACATGGGTTATATTTCTATATCTGCCGTTTTTAGCGGTTGAATAAAAGATAAGATCGCCGGGAGAAAGTTGGCTTTTCTTTATGTTTAAATTCAAATTATCGCAGAAACGTGCCTGCTCTGCCGCCGTTCTGGGAAGAGATATTCCCACCTTAGCAAAGGAATACTGCATCATATATGAACAATCGGTATACATTTTGCCGTTTGAGGCAAGTGTTCCCGCCTTTGCCATACTGTAAGGGTTTCCTTCAAAACCTTTTACGGTTTTTATAAGCGTATCAAGTTTTGATGCTTCCGAAGAATTTAACACAGTAACATATTTTTGCGATACAAAACCCATCATACCGTCAACCGATACGGCATAAAAACCGTTTCGAGATTTAAGGATATTTACATTTTTGCCGTCAGCAAGCTTTGTAAGCACCTTCGAAGAGGTGGTGGGTCTATCACGAAAATTCAGTTTTCCGGACGAAAGGGATACCCTTCCTTTCTTTGCATTCACTTGAAGTTTATCATACAATGAGTTCAGTTTGCTCCAGGTCTTTTTTCCTGCTATTCCGTCAACGCCTAAGCTATGCTCCTTTTGAAAGGCACGTACTGCTGTAACGGTTTTTGTACCGAACACTCCGTCTGCCTCAAGGCTTTGGTCGTCAACAATATTAAGCATCAACTGAAGCCTCTTTACGTCTGTTCCCTTACTTCCTTTCTTTACGGTCGATTCTGCCAAAGCACTTATGGGGACAATCATAATTGCCAGCACCGTAAGTATTGATATGATCTGTATTATTCGTTTTCTCACATCATCTCTCCTTTCGTTATCGGCTACAAAAGGATAATAACACATCAAGTATGGTTTTTTTGCTTGTAAATATAACCAAAATATAC
>JAFUPP010000039.1 GCA_017481115.1 Clostridia bacterium
AATGCCTTCGATAGCCGATACGTCTACCTTGCGGTCAAGACCCTGCTGTTTGCAGTATTCGACGGGATCTGCACCATCCTCGATAACGGCAATGAGTATCTTCTTACCTGCGTTACGGTTGATGTCACCCTTTTCGACCATCTTGATAATGGCGGCAAGGTCCTTTGCGGTGATCTGCAGCTCGTTAAGGGTATCTCCCTTCTTACGAAGCACGCCCGCACAGTCGGTGAGTATCCAGACCGATGTTTCCTTTGCGTTACAGCCGAGAGCAACGGTTTCATCAAGAAGTGATGAAAGCTTGTGGTTTGAAAGAAGCATCTCTATCTCGACGTCGGGAATGCCTGCAGCGGCATACTCCTCTGCCTTTTCGTCCACCGCAACCGGCTTTTGTTGCTTGATTTTTTCAAGCCATTCGTCATCAATGATGATGGGCATAAGGTTTGCATCGGGGAAGTAGCGGTAATCCGCCTCGGTCTCCTTATTACGCATAGCAAAGGTCTTGCCCGAAACATCATCAAAACGTCTTGTTTCCTGAACAAGCTCTTCGGTCTCAAACTCAAGAGCATCCATGTGACGCTGTGACTCGTAACGGATGGCACGTTCTATGGCTTCAAAGGAGCTCATATTCTTGATTTCGGTTCTTACGCCGAACTCCTCGCTTCCTTCGGGACGAACCGAGATGTTTACGTCGCAACGCATTGCACCCTCTTCGCACTCGGAGATACCGCCCGATCGGAACATTGATTTAAGCTTGTTAAGGTAGGTAACTACCTCTTCAGCACTTCTAAAATCGGGCTGAGTAACTATCTCGATAAGAGGAACACTTGTACGGTTGAAGTCAACAAAGGATGATCTTCCGCCGTGAACCAGCTTTCCTGCATCCTCCTCCATATGAATCTGCTTAATGCGGATATCACGGTTGCCCTGCGAGGTCTTGAGGGTAACGCATCCATCGGTGCAGATGGGGTGGTTAAGCTGGGTTATCTGATATGCACAGGGCAGATCGGGATAATAGTAATTCTTTTTATCAAATGTAGTGTAGCGATTGATGTTACAGTTGAGCATAAGACCCGCTGTAACCGCAAGCTCTACGACCCTTTTGTTCATTACGGGAAGCATTCCGGGCATACCGGAACAGGCGGGACAAACGCAGTCGTTAGGCTCGTTTGCGGCAGAATGACCACCGCAAGAGCAAAATATTTTTGATTTTGTATCAAGTTCTACGTGGGTCTCAAGACCGATGACAAGCTCGTATTTCATAATCATTCACCCATCCTTTCAACACTTGATGCAATACTTAAAAGTGTGGATTCATCAAAGCTCTTGCCCAAAAGCTGAACCTTACCGCTTACAAGTGCAGGGGTTCCTATAAGGTTAGCAAGTGCTGTGAACACACCCTCTTCAAACACCTTGCCAAAGGCATCGGAAATATCGTAGGCTTCATACTCGGTCTTACTGCAGACGGGGGTAAGAAGTGCATCGTAGTTTTTCATTATTTCGGCAAAACGCTCACTGATGACCCTACGTACTCTGAGGGATTTATCATAGCAGTCTTTGTAGCGGTTTTTGGAAAGAACATCCGAGCCGTAAAGAATTACCGACTTTGTAAGGAAGTTAAAGCCCTCTGTTCTTGAATTTACGTAAAGCTCGTCTATATTTCTGTATTCGGCGGCACGGTGACCGTACTTAACGCCGTCATAGCGGGATACGTTGTTGCAGGTCTCGGCAGTCATAAGTATCTGCCAGGCAACATTTGCGGTATCAAAGATGTCAAAGGATATCTCCTCCACCTTAACACCCTGCTTTTTAAGGCTTTCGGCATATTCTTTAACTATGCCCTGTGTTTTACCATCGGCCTTTTCAAGAAGCTCCTTTATAATTGCGACACGTTTGCCCGAAACATCGGCATTTACGGTATAATCATAGCTCTCATTTTTAAGACTTGTACCGTCCTTTTCATCGTGACCTGCAATTATATCCATTATTTCCTTTACACCCTCAACATCTGATGCATATACACCAGGCTGTTCGCCGGATGCGGCACAGGAGATGACTCCGTAACGTGAAACGGTACCGTAGGTGGGCTTTAAGAAGTCTACACCCGAAAGTGCAGCGGCACGACGTGTAGCACCGTTCATATCAACGCCGAGTGCTGCCTTTACGCTGCCCTCTTTGACAAGCTCTGCAGCGGCACCGACCAATTTTTCACTTTTTTCGCCTGTGTAGGAAAACTCACCTACTAAATCAAGACCAAATTCACCGACGTTTGTTTTGCCCGATACGGTATAGCCCTTGTTTTCAAGGCGAACCACCGCTTCGGCACTAAAAAGAGGTTTAAAGCCCTCGAGTATTCTGGATCCTGCATAGGCGGGAACACCCTTTACAAGAAGGGTATCGTCTACTGCAATATTTCCTTTAGTATTTATCTCGGTTGCGTAGTATTTCATTTTCTGCACCTCACTTTACAAGTCTGGGTACCTGCCAGCTGTCCTCGCTTCTCTCGGGAGCACCCGAAAGAAGTTCTTCTCTTGTGAAGGGCTGTTTACGCTCATCCTCACGAAGAACATTGGTCATAGGCATTACGTGTACCATTTCTTCAACATTTTCGGTGTCTATTGTGTTTAAAATCTCCTCGTTTTTGCTCATCATCTTAAAGATATCCTGCATTACGTTTTCTTCCTCATCGGTAAGGGATATCTGATTGAGCTGCTGGGCATTTGAGAAGGTGGAACGCTTTTGTCCTGCACCTCGGCCGCCCGAACCCGCTGTCATACGTGATGCAAGTGCGTTGCCGTTTCCGAGAAGGTGTACGTCCTCAAGCTGCTGATTGGTGACCTCACTAGGTGCACCGAGCAACAGATCCTGTGCATTACCGTTAAGCGGGAATGCAATAACGTCAAGTATCTTTTCTTCATCGGTAAGAAGCATTACCATACGGTCAACACCGGGAGCCATACCTGCGTGGGGAGGTGCGCCGTACTGGAACGCGTTGTAAAGCGCGTTGAATCTTGCTTTAAGCTCATCCTCGCTGTATCCTGCGATATCAAAAGCCTTTTTCATTATGTCTACATCGTGGTTACGAACCGCGCCCGATGCAAGCTCTATACCGTTACATACAAGGTCGTACTGATATGCAAGTATCTCGGTAGGCTCCTTGTTTAAAAGAGCATCCATTCCGCCCTGCGGCATAGAGAAGGGGTTGTGTGTGAATATGGTGTCGCCCGTTTCCTCATCGTTTTCGTACATGGGGAAGTCTACAACAAAGCAGAATTCGAATGCATCGTCTTTAATAAGGTCAAGCTGTTCCTTTTTAGCAAGCCAGGTACGGATGTGTCCTGCCTTCTTTTCGGTGTCATTTTTCTTGTCGTCACAGATAAAGAAGAGTGTTTCGCCCTCCTTAACACCTGTGATATCTATAATTTCCTTCTTCTTTGCATCGCTTAAGAACTTTGCGATAGGTCCTGCAAACACGCCCTCTTTAAGGGTGATGTAACCAAGTCCGCCAAGACCTACCTCGGCACTTGTAGCAAACTTTAAGGAATCCTCAAAGAATTTGTTTGACTTACCTTTGCAGTCGGCAACGATACCGCGAACGGGTCTGCCCTTAAATGCAGGGAAATCAACATCCGAGAAAAACTCGGTAAGGTCGCATATCAAAAGGGGGTTACGAAGGTCGGGTTTATCCGAGCCGTAGAGCATCATCGACTCTGCATAAGGGATACGTCTGAAGGGCTTTTCGGTAATTCTTTTATCCGAGAAGGTCTTGAAGGTGTCGTAAATGACATCCTCGCATATATCAAGTACCTCTTCTTGTGTTGCAAATGCCATTTCAAAGTCGAGCTGGTAAAATTCACCGGGTGAACGGTCGGCTCTGGCATCCTCATCTCTGAAGCAGGGTGCTATCTGGAAGTATTTATCAAAGCCCGATACCATAAGCAGCTGCTTGAACTGCTGGGGAGCCTGCGGAAGTGCATAAAACTTGCCCGGATGCTTACGGCTGGGTACAAGGAAGTCTCTTGCGCCCTCGGGCGAGGATGCGGTAAGAATAGGTGTCTGCATCTCAAGAAAATCCTTCTGCTCCATTTTTTGACGCAAATGACGGATGATCTTTGAACGCATTACGAGATTATTGTGGTTTTTGGGGTTACGAAGATCAAGAAAACGGTATTTAAGACGAAGCTCGTCCTTGCTCATTCTTGATGCTCTGACCTCAAAGGGAAGCATATTCTTGCTCTTGCCCAAAACGGTAAGAGAATCGACAATAAGCTCAACATAACCGGTGTCGATCTTTTCGTTTACGGTGTCGGGATCCCTCTTTTCAACCCTACCGCTTACCGAAATGACCGTCTCGCGATTTACGTTTTTAAGAAGCTCCTCATTATGAATGACCACCTGGGTCACACCCGTGTAGTCACGAAGATCAAGAAATATAACGCCGCCGTGATCTCGAATAACATCCACCCAGCCGGCAAGCTCAACCGTCTGACCGATATGCTCATCACGGATATCGTTACAATGCAGCGTTCTGTACATAGTATTACCTCCCAAAATTGCAAAAATAAAAGCCCCGAGAATATTTTCATATTCTCGGGACGAGTAAACAAAATTCACCCGCGGTGCCACCCGCATTGATGCAAAAAAGCATCCTCTTTTAATATAAGATTGTGTAAAAACGGAGCGTTCCCAAACCTACTACTCATCCCAAACGCGCTTTCAGTCGCCGACGCGTTCTCCCTGACGGACTTTCCATAAAGGCCGAGTTTCCATTAGTATTATAGCAAAAATTACGGCTTTGTCAACAAATTTTTTTGCCGCTAAAACTATCTTATGAAGATTTTTCGTCTTTATTCCGGGTCTAATATTTTTTATCAAACGAGAGCTCAATACCGTATGCTCTCTCGGGTATCTCAAGTTCTGTCTGATTTTCCTCACAGTTTTTTCCGCAGGAGGATAATTCCGTATAGAAACGCAATCCGGCTTTGCGCTGAAAATGCTCACATACATTATCGAGTGCGGCAACGGTTTTGTTTTTCAGATCACACATTCCAAAGTTTACGTTCAGATAAGGATAATGCTCACAACACCAGCAGCGTACTTCCATATAATAACCCCCTAAATAAAAAAGCGTACCCCGAAGAGTACGCCGAAAAAGTGCTCCTCGGTAGATTACCACATCACACCGACTATCTGCATAAGCACAAAGTTCAAAGAACACCTTTTACCAGGTTATTCTTTGTGCTTATTTTCACGATAGTCGCAAGTTATTAAAATATGTGATGTGGTATGGCTTTATTTTATCATAACATCTGTAATTTTACAATACAAAATTTATAAGCATTCTCTGTGTCCCGTATTTATATAGTATTACGGACGGTCAGGGATACCTGTCTCTACAAATTGCCCGTTTGCGACTGTCAATGAGGTGCACTTCATATTTTTATTTTTTTGTCAATGATGTGTACCTCAGGTTTTCAAAAAATAACAACTTTCTGTCAATGAGGTACACCTCATATTCTGTAATAATTTTGTCAATGTAGTGTACCTCATATTTTTTAAAAAATCTGTCAATGAGGTGTGCTTCATATTTAAAATTTGATAGCAGAATGTGAAAGCGGGCGAACACAGTTCGCCCCTACTTGCTACCAACAACCACGAAGCCAAGGACTTTCCCGTCTACACGGCAATATATCAAAAAAACACCGAGCGGATCACTCCGTTCGGTGCTTTGTTTTTTATTTTGCAAAGTCAATGGCACGGGATTCACGGATAAGGTTTACCTTGACCTGACCGGGATATTCCAGCTCATCTTCTATCTTTTTGACTATGTCGCGGGCGACGATAACCATCTGGTCATCCGAAATAACCTCGGGCTTGACCATAATACGGATCTCTCTACCTGCCTGAATAGCAAAGGATGAATCGATTCCGTTGAAGGAATTGGCAATTTCCTCCAGCTTTTCAAGACGCTTGATATAGTTTTCGATATTCTCACGTCTTGCACCGGGACGTGCTGCCGAAACAGCATCCGCCGCCTGAACGATAAATGCGACAACGCTCTTTGCCTCAACATCGCCGTGGTGAGCGTGGATGGCGTGAACCACCGCTTCGCTTTCCTTATACTTCTTGGCAACATCAACACCAAGCTGTATATGGCTTCCCTCCATCTCGTGATCGAGTGCCTTACCGATATCATGTAAAAGACCTGCACGTCTTGCAAGGTTGATATCTGCACCGATCTCACCTGCGATAAGACCGGAAATATAGGAAACCTCCATTGAATGATTAAGAACGTTCTGGCCGTAGCTTGTACGGTAATGAAGCTTACCGAGAAGCTTAACAAGCTCGGGATGGAGACCTCTGACCGATGCATCGAGCATAGCCTTTTCGCCCTCGCTCTTGATGACCGACTCGACATCTCTCTTTGCCTTTTCGTACATTTCCTCGATCTTTGCGGGATGAATTCGTCCGTCGGCAATTAACTTCTCAAGGGTTACACGGGCGATCTCTCTGCGAACGGGATCAAAGGATGATACGGTAATGGCTTCGGGTGTATCGTCGATAATAAGGTCAACACCCGTAATGGTTTCAAGGGTACGGATGTTTCTGCCCTCTCTACCGATTATTCTACCCTTCATTTCGTCATTAGGAAGGGCAACTGTTGAAATGGTACATTCTGAAGAATGGTCTGCGGCACAACGCTGTATTGCCTGAGAAAGAACCTCTCTTGCCTTCTCGTCGCACTCGTCACGAAGCTTTGCCTCAAAATCCATGATTTTGCCGGCCTTTTCGTGTGAAAGCTCTTCATCAAGAGCACGAAGAAGCTGCTCCTTAGCCTGCTCCTTGGTAAGACCCGAGATTTTTTCGAGCATATCAAGCTGACTTTTCTTGATAGTTTCTGCCTCTTGGAGCATTTCCTCTGCTTCCTTCTGGCGTTTGGCTATCTTTTCTTCCTTAATTTCAATGTTCTCTGTCTTTCTGTCGATAGACTCTTCTTTTTGCTGGATTCTTCTTTCCTGACGCTGAATTTCGCTGCGTCTTTCTCTAAGATCCTTTTCTGTTTCATTTCTCATCTGGAAGACTTCATCCTTGGCTTCCATAATGATCTCTTTCTTTCTTGCTTCTGCTTCTTTGATGGCTTCATTCAGACGCTGAGTAGCCTGTTTCTCGGCAGAACCGAGTATTCCTTCAGCCTTGCGTTTACGGAAAATTACGCCGAGCGCAAACCCGACTATGCCGAATACGACAGCTCCGATGGCGCCACCAATCAAATACTGTGTCATAGGTGAATGGCACCTCCTTTATATTAATCCGCCTTTTGTGGCTAATTTATTTAGGCTGGTTTTAGCCTTAATGATTTAGCCATCTTGAAGAACGGCAAAGCGACCGTTCAAAGATAAACGGGCCGCGGAATTTAAGCCCGTGAGATAAGGTTAGTACAAAAGTGCCCGAAGGCTATATGTACAAAGTAGAATCATCCGGCATTTGCCACTGCCAAACAATTATCCACAGTAAATATTTTACTGCATTAAAGCAATTTTGTCAAGAAATATGCCGTTTTATTGCACAAAAATTACAGATATTTTTTGTATTTTTTATCAATAGACATAAAAATACTAGTTTGATATAATTTAATTAATAAGGAAAGGGGTGTTTTTATGTTCAAAAAAGGTTTAGGAATTTTATTAGCATTTCTGCTTGTTTTTTGCGGATGCTCATCCCAAAACACCGTATCTTATGTTAATTCCGATGCGGTTTCGGGAGATGAAGTGGTGGCTTTGTCAATAGACACGTCAACCCTTACCTCTGACGGAGTGAAGATCGAGATCAAAAATCTTACCGATAAGGAAATGACCTACGAAACAAGCTTTGTTCTGGAGCAGCAGACGGACGACGGATGGATATGGATAAATACGGAGCAGGAATTTACCGCACTTGGATGTATTCTTGCACCGAACGACACAAACACACAGTCCCTTAAGTTTATAAAAACTCTTGATGACGGTAATTACCGCATAACCAAGAATTTCTACGCAGACGGCACAAAATACGAGTGCTTTGTAGAATTTGAGTTAATATAGATCATACTATTTATTTAAAAGGAGGCGTTAATATGCGCAAAAGAAGAATAATATCCGCTGTTTCATTCATTTTATCCCTCACCCTGATGCTGACCTTTTGGGGTTGCGGTACCACCGTAAAGGCGGAGGATCTTATGGAGGGTATTACCGCCTCAAAGGTGGACGGAAAAAATAGTGACGAAAAATTTTTAGATTCACAGTTAAACTTCGCAATACAGCTTCTTCGTCAAAACGGCGGTGCGACCGACAACACCGTTATGTCCCCTGCATCTATCGCACAGGCTCTTGCAATGGTGGCAAACGGCACCGACGGCGAGACCCTAAAGCAGATAGAAACGGTGCTTGGCAAGGGTATTTCGATCGACGACCTTAACCGATACTACTATTCATTTTTGCAAAATTTAAGATCTGACAATACGCTTACCTCGGTAAACTCTGTTTGGTTTAATGAAACCATTGCTGTAAAAAGGGATTTTCTGCAAAAGAATGCCGATTATTACGGTGCAGATGCATATGCCACTCCCTTTGACGCAGATACAGCAGAGGACATCAACAACTGGGTAAGCAACAAGACCAACGGACTTATACCCGAAATAGTTGACAGTGTTGATTCGTCAATGGTAAGTATTATTCTCAACGCGATGTACTTTAATGCCGAATGGGAAGAAAAATATGAGGATACCGACCTTAAGGATTACCAATTCACTTCGGTTACGGGTGAAAAGCAGAGGGCTACCTATATGATAAGCTACGAGAATTATATCAGCGACAACAAAACATTCGAAGGTATAATGAAGCATTACAAGGGCAAAAAATACGCCTTTGTAGCGGTAAAAAGTATGGACAAGAGAATAGGTGCAGAACCCGACTACACAAAATTTATAACCGAGGATCTTAATTCCGAGGCTTTAATGAAGGCAATGAAGAATATCAACGAAGGCGCCAGAACCTATATTCCAAAATTTAAAATTGAATATGCAGATTCTCAAATAGAAGCTTTGAAAAAAATGGGAATAACAGACGTATTCGACCCTGAAAAAGCAAATTTATCTGGCATTTCAAACAACTCTTCCTATATTTCATCTGCTGTACACAAGGCTGTTATTGATGTAAACGAGCACGGTACCGAGGCGGCAGCGGCAACGCAGATGACCGATGTCATTTCCTCGTCAAGCGGCAAAACCAAAACCGTCGCCTTTGACTGTCCGTTTATCTATATGATAATAGATGCCGAGACCTTACTTCCCGTATTTATCGGAAGTGTAACAAGCATGAACTAAAATATAAATAAAACCCCGTTTGGAATTTCCAAACGGGGTTATTTTTTATGCTGTACTTCTACAATTCAGCTATGTTTATTCCTCGACAGCGGTTTCGGGTTCGGGCTGTGACTCGACGAGCGGTTGCTCTGCTGTTTCACCCGCTTCAACCGTTTCGGGAAGTTTTTTGCCTAAAAATTCAGGAAGCTGCATTCCTGCCATAGCGAATACCTCTTCAAGAGGAGGTACCGACTTCATCATACCTGAGATAAAACCTGCTGTTGCGCTTTTACCGTTGGTATTTTGACCGTTATCCCAAACCGTGATCTTGTCGATCTTAATATTCTTGATAGCCTCGACCTGTACGCGCATAAGATCCTCGAGCTTATCGGCAATAAGCAGCTTTAATGCTGCCTCTGCATCGCCGCCTGCAGATTTTACGATCTCTGCAAAACCGGCTGCCTGCTTTTTAAGGATCTCTTCCACGCCTCGTGCTTCGGCTTCCATCTTGGCATAGATAGCATCAGCTTCACCCTTTGCTTTTCTGCGTATCTGCTCTGCCTGTGCTTCTGCTTCAAGCTCGAGCTGACGCTTCTGGGCTTCGGTCTTTACGATAATATCTGCTTCAAGTGTTGCCTGCTCCTTATGACGTCTTGCTTCTTCTGCCGCTTTTTCAGCTGCATATGATTCCTCAAGGGCACGTGCCGCCTGTATTTTTTCGGCGGTGGTGGCAATTTTTAGAGCCTCTGCCTGCTTCTCCTTAAGAGCCGCTTCACTCATTGCGATCTTCATCTTGGCCTCGTTTTCACCCTGAATGGCTATTGAGTCTGCCTCTGAGACCTTGATACGCTGATCCATATTTGCGTTTGCTTCACCGATCGAACCGTCTCTTTCCTGCTCGGCAACGCTCCTTTTAGCATCGTTTATCGCCTTTGCGGCCGCCTCTTTACCGAGTGCGGCAATGTATCCCGATTCATCCGAAATATCGGTAACGTTAACGTTGATAAGACGAAGACCTATCTTTTTAAGTTCGGTCTCAACGTTTGAGCTGACGGCTGCCAAGAATTTATCACGGTCGGTATTGATCTCTTCGATATCCATTGTTGCAATGATAAGACGAAGCTGACCGAAAATAATATCCTTTGAAAGCTCCTGAATTTCAGAAAGCTGAAGTCCGAGAAGTCTTTCTGCGGCATTCTGCATAACGCCGGGCTCGGTTGAGATACCTACGGTAAATCTTGAGGGAACATCAATACGAATATTCTGTCTTGAAAGAGCGTTCTTAAGATCTACCTGAATTGAAATAGGTGTAAGGTCCAAAAATGAATAGGACTGAAACACCGGTACTACAAACTCTGCACCGCCGTGTATACACTTAGCACTGCGGTTTGTGCCATCCTTGTTTTTACCGATCGAACCGTAAACTACCATTATCTTATCTGACGGGCATTTTTTATATCTTGAACACACCCATACGATAAAAGACACGACGATCAGAACGATCGCACAAATTAATAATACTGTTCCTGCTTCCATAATTACCTCCGTTAATATTATTTACGCTTTACAACAAGCGTTGTTTGTCCACTGATTCCGATAACCACGATTTCCATACCCGTGGGGATGGGCTGAGATTCATCGGTGACTGCATCTCGCTCTACATAGGAGCCTTGAATAAGTACATTAACCTTTCCTGCTCCGCTTCTTGCGGCAGGAACGGTAAGATACACCGTTCCGGATGTTCCCAATGCGTTGCGGTTATCGATATTTCCGTCGTTTCTAAGACTCATTACCCAACGCATAAGCAGTGCCAGTATAAGCATCATTACAAATCCCGAGGCTACAGCAGCCGGCAGTGATATCCAAAGTTTGACCCCTGCTCTGTCAAGCACAAGTCCTACCCATCCGAACACCACCATAAAGGCGACTATTCCTCTGACCGTAAATATGCGTAGACCGTCAAGTCCGCTGACATCTGTATCTACCTCGACGATATCCTCTCCGAATACACCGTCGCCGTCGGCAATACTGCCTTCAGACAGTATTTCTACCGAATCAAGTCCGTCCGCTGCGTCATCACCTATACCGATGAACATCATCACCGTCTGAATTAACAGAACAAGTGTTGCGGGAGCGGCTATACAGACAAAAATTTGAGAAACTATACTGAGTGATTCCCACCAAGTAAACATTTTTTCTCCCCCCTTCTTAAATTACTGCAGTGTTGATAAAAGCTCTTCTGCTTGTTTACGATAGAGCGAAGCATAGTGTGCATATGTCATTACCTGCAGTATCTTTATAAGTCGCGATTTTGCACCGGGTATGGGCTCATTATACCCGCTGACAGCATCCTCTGCCGCCGCGATAACGGTCTGCTCATTTCCCGAAACTCCCTTTGAAGCGATCATATCGGTATACATATGATACAATTCGCTGTCGTCTATAAGATCGTCGCTTTCGTCGTAGAGTTTTCCGTTAATATAACCCAACAGTCCGCAGATCCGATCTATCTGCAGTGTTTCGCGAAGCATATTAATAATAACTATGCGTGCAAATTGATTTTTTGAATATTGGCGTTTCTGCGGCGGTGAAACATACCCTCGCTTTACCCAGTTTTGAATATGATAGGGTTCAAGTCCTGTCATTACCGAAACCTGCGAAAGCGTTATTCCCCCCGCAGCAAATATTCCGTCGAACATCTGCCTTGAACTGCCGTTTTTTAGTTGGGCGACCTCGATCGTGGTCCCCGGAAGGATTGTTGCCATGGCTTTCCTCCTTAACTAAGGTTGTATTGATTGTATCATACGGTCACGTGATTGTCAATAGCGATTTTATGATTTTTTATAAAATTTATAAAAAATCACCCTGTTTTTTAAAAACAGGGTGATTTTTGTTTTCTTAGTGCTCCTGGATGATGTCCATAAGCTCCTTTGCGGTCTTGCCCTCTTTGATGAGGTTGTAGTAGTTAAGAATAATATCGTATGCTTCATTTGTGTTATCGAGCTGAGCGATATTCTTTAATATCTCCTCTGCGGGAGCAGCTGCATTTTCATCGAAGGGGAAGCACATTGCGGCGGCAATACCAAGGCAGATGTACTTGGGTGTTGTGCCGTGCTTCTGACAGTTGAGAAGTGCACCGACAAGACGGTCGTTGGGATCAAGCTTTCTCTTGATGTCGTTACCGACACGCTTTACGGTGTCGCCGAGCTGACGGTTTTTGAATCTGTAAAGAAGGTCCTCTACGTGCTCGTCGAGTTCGCGGTATGCTACGTTATGCTCCTCTGCGAGTGCGATTGCCGACTCCTTCATTGCTCTGCCGACAAGTATCTCAACGTAAGGATCATCCATGCTCTGCCAGATGTAATCTACGCCCTTTACTGCACCGAGATATGCGCTGATTGCGTGTCCCATATTGTGAATGAAGAGCTTTCTTTGAATAAAGAACTCAAAGGGGGTAAAGGGAACCATATTTTTGATGTTGGGGATCTCACCCTTGAATGCTGCCTTATCAACGGGAAGGATACCAAAGCTCTCTACACAGACACGAAGGGGGTTGTCTCCCTGCATTTCGGGGGTCTGAACGGGTACCATTCTGCCTATTGATGCTTCAACAAAGCCGACCTTCTCGTCAAGAAGCTTCTTTTCCTCGTCGTTAAGAAGCTTTGCGACGTTTTCCTTAATATAGCTGTCTGCACCGATAAGGTTTTCGCAGATGATGATGTTAAGGGGCTTTGCATCGGGATTTTCCCATCTCTTTTTAAGACCTGCGGCAATATTGCCGAAGATAAACTTAAGTACATTTACGCCGATAGCGGTGCACATAACGTCTGCGGTTGCGATTGCTTCTGCAATATCCTCAACCTTGGTACCGTCAACGCAGGAAACATTCTTTACCATTGTTTCCTCATAGGTATCCTTATAGAGTATTCTTACGGGATACTCGTGCTGTGTGTTAAGCTGTTCAATAACCTCAGGCTTTACATCGATAAAATAAACCTCATAGCCGCTCTCTGATAAAAGCTGACCGATAAAGCCTCTGCCGATATTACCGGCACCGTACATTACTGCTTTCATATTTTTATATCCTTTCATAAAAGAAATTTATATTTATTTTAGAACATCAAAGAAACAACCTCTTGCTTTGTGATGCCCGAAAAATAGTCGTCTGTATTAATGTTATCAAAAACCTTTTGTATCTCCTTTGGATTAAACGGCAGATCTTTAAGTAAAGCTTCTATCTCGCCTGTGTCCTTCTTTGAAAAATAGTCACCAAAGAATTTGATATCCGAAATCCTGCCATCGCGAAGGGAGAGACGGCACTCTAAAATTCCGCCGTCAAATTTTTTGCGGTTTATGATAGAAAAGTCTTGTTTAAAGCCAAAATTATACTCCCACCTATCGTACTTTTCACGCTGTATCTCCCTGATTTTTTGCATATCGCTTTGAGAAAGCGTATACATTTCGGCGTTTTTGTGGGTGTTAAGCACACTTTCACAAAGACCTTTTATAAAATCTTCGGGAGAAACAGGATTTTTCAGGTGGTCGTTTATATTTGTAACCCTGCTTTTAACACTTTTTATACCCTTTGACTGCACCTTTAAAGGATCGGGATTGAGTACACCCGTCATTTGTGATACATCGGCTCCAAGCATTACGGTGCCGTGATGCAAAACGCGGTCTTTATATATGCACTCGGCATTTCCCGAAAACTTTTTACCCATTATCAGCAGATCGTTCCTGCCCGAAAGTGTGGCGGTGATGCCAAGGGATTTAAGGTATTTAATTATGGTATCGGAGAAAAAGGAGTAGTCGGAAAAACGCTCCTCACCCCGCAATATGTAGGTAAAGTTTACATTACCAAGGTCATGAAAGACGGCTCCGCCGCCCGTCATTCTGCGAACAACCGAAATACCCTTCTCTTCAGCAAATTCACGGTCTATTTCGGCATATGCGTTTTGATTTTTACCAATTATTACGCTTTTTTCATTGCGCCAGAGCATAAAAAACTCATCATCGGTATGCTTTAAAAGATATTCTTCTGTTGCAAGGTTCACCCTTACATCGGTAGTTTCTAAAATTAAAACCTTCATATTATTTTAAGGTGCAACCGAGAGAAATCTCTCGGTTGCACTAAAATTTGTCTGTGGCTTTCCACCCCGAAAAACCTGAATATACCATTCAAATCACAAAACTTTTGAACATTGAAATTCAAACGAATCGATTTGAGACTGAATTATTTTGTGGCGGATTTGAATGTTGAAAAAGCAGGAAGGCTTTGTGCCTTTCAATTTTGAAACATTTGAATACGACCAAAAGAAACTGTCTCAGGCGGTTCGGGTGGGTTGAAATGTTCCTATATTAGACGCCCATCTTGCTCTTTCTGAGGAGCTCGGTTGATGAGAAGTCAACACCTGCATTGTAGCCGGGAATGGGCATGATCTTTGCATGGATAGCATCGAGGATCCACTCGGGCTGCGGGAAGAACTCGTTATCATACTCGAACGGAGGTGTGATCCAGTTCTTTGCACCGACAACAACGGGAGGTGCATCGAGGTAATCGAATGCGAGCTGAGTGATGTTCTGTGCCATATCGTTGAGGATGTTACCTCTGGTTACAGCATCGGAAGCAAGAATGATCTTACCGGTCTTCTTAACGCTCTCGATAACCTTGTCATAGTTGAAGGGAACGACTGAACGTGCGTCGATAACCTCTGCGGAGATACCCTTTTCCTCAAGAAGCTTTGCAGCATCCATTGCACGATAAAGGGTTGCACCGATGGTAAGGATGGTAACGTCTGTACCCTCTTTTCTTACTGCGGGCTCGCCGAAGGGGATCTCGTAGTAATCTGTGGGAACGCCTTCCTTAACGAACTGCTCACCCATATCGTAGATTCTCTGGCTCTCGAAGAAGATTACGGGGTCGGTTCCTGCGAGGGCTGTGTTCATAAGACCCTTAGCATCGTAAGGAGTTACGGGGAATACGACCTTAAGTCCGGGAACGTGAGCACAAAGTGCACACCAGTCCTGGCTATGCTGTGCGCCGTACTTAGCACCAACGGATACACGGAGAACTACGGGCATCTTGAGTCCGCCGCAGCTCATTGCCTGCCATTTTGCCATCTGGTTGAATACTTCGTCACCGCAGCATACGATGAAGTCACAGTACATAAGCTCTGCGATTACGCGGCCGCCTGCCATACCGTAGCCAACTGCTGAACCGACGATAGCTGACTCTGAAATGGGAGCGTTGAAGAGTCTGTGATAAGGAAGTGCTTCGGTAAGTCCACGATAAACTGCGAATGCACCGTTCCAGTCACGAACGTCTTCACCGTAGGAGATGAGGGTGGGATCCTCATAGTACTTGTCAATAATTGCCTCGAAGATTGCATCACGGATGTTGTAGAGCTTGAGCTTGGGAACTGCCTTGCCCTTATCGTCAAATGCATATCTTGCCTTTGTTGCGTTCTTCTTAACAACCTCGTTGTCTTCCTTCTTCATACGAACAACAGGCTCACGGTCATCCATCTTTGCAACGTGCTGATTTGAGAACATAACGTTTTCGATGTGTGCGGGGTTCTTCTCGTAATCTGTGTAGGGAGAAACCTCGTGATCTGAAGCGATCATAAACATTCTGTGGTTACGGTCGATGACCTTTTCCTTAACAGCCTCGATCTCCTTCTTGGTTGCAACCTTTGCGTCGATGATCTGCTGGGGGAATACGGTGAGAGGATCAAGCTGTGCCCACTCTTCAACCTCTTCCTTGGTTCTGTAGGAGGAAACGTCTGAGGTGGAGTGACCGCTGAGACGGTAGGTGATAACGTCGAGAAGGACGGGTCCCTTACCTTCCTTAATGGTCTTGATCTTTCTCTTATAGCAATCAATTACTGCGAGGGGGTTCCAGCCGTTGATTCTCTCAACGTTGAACTGGTTGGGAGCAATTGCACCAAGTCTTGCAAGGTCGTCATAGCACATGGTCTCGCCCTTTGTCTGACCGCCCATGCCGTAGTGGTTGTTGTTGAAGTTGAAGATGATGGGAAGGCCGCCCTTATAGCCATCCTCCCAAAGCTCTCTGAACTGGTCCATATTAGCAAAGTTCATTGCTTCGTAAACAGGACCTCTTGCTGCAGCACCGTCACCTGCGTTTGCAACTACGATACCGCCCTTCTGGTTGCACTTCTTATAAAGAGCAACACCTGTTGCGATGGGGCCTGAACCACCAACGATTGCGTTGTTGGGGAATATACCGAAGGGAAGGAAGAAAGCGTGCATACTTCCGCCAAGTCCGCGGTTAAAGCCTGCGTCCTTTGCAAAAAGCTCACACATAAGACCGTACATAAAGAAGTCACGTGCAAGATCCTTTACGTTGTCTGCGGTTGAGTACTTCTTAACGATCTCATAGTTCTTACCGCCGTTGAACTCTTCCATGATCTTGGTAAGCTCTTCGTCGGAAAGCTTCTTAATGGCTGAAAGTGCCTTTGCAATAACCTCGTGATGTGAACGGTGGGTACCGAAGATGAAGTCATTTGCATCAAGGTTATAGGCCTGACCTACTGCGGTTGCTTCCTCACCGATTGCAAGGTGTGAGGGGCCGGGATAGGTGAATTCCTTGTTGTTGTAGTTACCCTGAAGCTTGATTGACTGAAGCATTGTTTCAAACTCGCGGATTGCTACCATATCTGCATACATACCGAGAAAATCTTCCTTTGAGAAGTTATCCTTTTCATCGGCAACTGTTTTGTTGTATGAGCAGACCTCAATGTCCTTAAACTTAATTTTTCTTTTTTCGAACTTGGGGCCGGGCTCAATGTACATTGACTTAGGCATTTTATTCTCTCCTTTTAGGTTAAATTATTTAATATCGTACAGTGCTTCACGAATTACTTCGCAGACTGTGGGATGCGGGAATACGATCTCCTTGATGTTCTGGATCTGCATTTCGGTCTCGACCATAAGGGCTGCACCGTAGATTATCTCTGAAGCGTAGCTTCCGATAAGATGAACACCAAGTAAACGGTTGTACTTTTTATCAACAATGAGCTTGCAGATACCGTCTCCGCCCTCGTTTTCGGCAAGATATCTGCCTGAGAACATCATAGAGACCTTTGCTACCTCTACATCGTAGCCTGCAGCCTTTGCCTGTGCTTCGGTAAGACCGACAGCGGCAACCTCGGGGTTGGTGTAGATGACCGAAGGAATTGCGTTATAACGCATAATGTCCTTCTTACCGAGCATTGTGTTTACTGCAACCTCACCCTCGCGGTATGCGGTGTGGGCGAGCATAACCTTGCCGTTTATATCACCTGCGGCAAAGAGTCCGGGAACGTTGGTACGCATCTGATCGTCGGTAACAACTGCTCCGCGCTCCATATATACGTTAAGGTTTTCAAGGCCGTAGCCTGTGGTGACTGCACGTCTGCCGATTGCACAAAGAACCTTGTCTGCTGCAACCTCGTTTGCCTTGCCGTTTTCTTCAAAGCAAACCTTACCGTCGCCAACCTTGGTTACCTTGCAACCGAGCTTAAACTCGATTCCTGCCTTTGCATAGTTCTTTTCAAGGATCTTTGCAATTTCGATATCTGTGGGTCCGCCGATATGATCAAGCATCTCAACAACGGTGACCTTTGAGCCTACCATTGAGTAGTAGGATGCCATTTCCATACCGATTACGCCGCCGCCGATAACAACAAGCTTTTCGGGGATAGCTTCAAGATCAAGGATCTCGCGGTTGGTAAGAACAAATCCGCTCTCTACACCCTCACGAAGACCGGGGATGGGGGGAACGACTGCCTCACTACCTGCGCAAAGAAGCATATACTTTGCAACGTACTTTTCGCCGTTTGCCTCAACCTCAAAGCCCTCCTCGGTCTTACCGAGAATGGTACCGAAGGCATTAACGACCTTTACGCCGTGCTTCTTCATTGCCATACCGATTCCGCCGACAAGGGTGGAAACGACCTTATTCTTTCTGGCAACTACCTTTTTCTGATCAATCTTTACGTTTTCTGCGGTTACACCGTAAACGTCAGAATGAAGTGCATGTTCGTAGAGCTTACCCGAATGGATAAGAGTCTTTGAGGGGATACAGCCTTCGTTAAGGCAGACACCGCCAAGTGCTCTCTTTTCGATAACTACGGTCTTAAGACCGCCTTCGGATGCTCTTTCGGCAGCGTTATAGCCTGCAGGGCCGCCACCGAGTACGATAAGATCAAATTTTTCCATATCTACACCTCTTATTTAGCAAGAAGAACCGAGAAGTTCTCGAGTGCCTTCTTCATCTCAACAAGGAACTTGGAGGCGGGAGTGCCGTCTACAACCCTGTGATCGTAGGTGAGTGAAAGTCCCATTGCGGGATATGTCTTGATCTCGCCGTTTACCTCCTTGACTCTGGTCATAATGGTGTCTACACCAAGGATGCCTGTCTGGGGAGGATTGATAACCGGAGTAAAGGACTCAATACCCATTGAGCCGAGGTTGGAAACGGTGAAGGTTGCACCCTGAAGATCGTCGGGTGAAATGCTTCCGTCCTGAGCTGCCTTTGCAAGACGCTTAACCTCTGCTGAAATCTCGTTAAGGCTCTTCTTATCAGCGTTCTTTACGGTGATAACGAGGAGTCCTCTGGGAGTATCTACTGCAACACCGAGGTTTACGGCGTTAAAGTAACGGATGGTCTCACCGTTATCTATGCAGTGAGCGTTAAGGCCCTTGAGTGCCTCGTTTTTAAGTACTCTTGATACTGCGAAAAGGATGATATCGTTGAGTGTGATGTTAGCAAGACCCATATCCTCACCTGCTGCCTTGACCTTCTTACGGAATGCCATGACCTCGGTAGCATCGAAGCTTGAGTTGTGGGTAAGCTGGGGAATGGTGGAAAGCGAAAGTGCCATATTCTTGGCTATAGCCTTTCTGACGCCCTTCATCTTCTCATCAACATACTCTGCTGCGGGCTCTGCTGCTACTGCTGCGGGAGCGGCTGCACCGATATCGCCAACTGCAAACTTACCGCCGATACCTGTTCCTGCTGCACCTGTGAAGTCACCTGCTGCTGCGTATGTTGCGGTGGGTCCGTTTGCGATGAGAGTACGGATGTCTCTTTCAATAATTCTTCCCTCTGCGCCGGTGGGAACTGCAAAGCGGTAGTCAACGCCGCTCTTTCTTGCAAACTCCTTTGCTCTGGGGGAGATCTTAACAAAGCCTTCTGCTGCCTCTGTCTTGATTACGACGGGTGCTGCAGCGACCTCTGCCTTTACTTCTTCCTTAACCTCGGCAGGAGCTTCCTCCTCTGCCTCGCCTGCGGGTGCAAACTCGGCTACCGATTCACCTTCGTTTCCGATAACGCAAACGTTGGTCATACAGGGGATGTCGTCCCCTTCTTCTGCAAACAGTTCAAGTACGATTCCGTCAACGGGAGCTTCCTCGTCGGCGGTGGACTTATCGGTTTCGTATGAGAACAAAACTTCGCCAGCCTTGACTGCATCGCCCTTTTTCTTGTGCCATTCGGTAAGAATACAGCTTTCGACCGAAATACCGACCTTAGGCATCATTACGGGTGTTGCCATTTATTTTTCCTCCTTTAAGGGCTGTGCCCAATTTTTCCATTATTAATAACCCAAACGGGAAATTACCAAAGTACCTTTATACCGTATATGTTGGTATTAAAGAGAAACTCATCACTCGGCTTTTTATCGGTGATGATTATGTCTATATCCGAAAAGGATGCAAACGAGAAGGGCATCGTTTTATTGAACTTGCCCGAATCCACAAGCATTATTCTTTTGGTGGCTCTGCGAAGCACCGTGTTTTTAAGCTCGGATTCACTGTGATTGCCAAGGGTCGCGCCCTGCTCACTTATTGCCGAAGCCGACATAAATGCAACATCTATCTTGAGCTTTTTGACAAACTCGATACTCTGCGCACCCGACACCGACTGGCTGTCCTTATTAAAGCTGCCGCCAAGCAGCGTTACACTTACTCCCGGATTCTTGGCAACCTCCACCGCAATGTGAGGGCCGCTCGTTACCACCGAAAGATTGCCCGACAGCTTTTTGGCAAACGCTAAAAGTGTGGAGCCTGAGTCAAGATACAGGCTTCTGCCGCTTTCCGCAAAGGGAAGTGCCAAGGATGCAATTCTTTCCTTCGCTGCGGAGTTTAGGGAAAGCCGCTTTGCAAAGATCTCCTCTACCCTTGAAGCATTAAAATCAAAGCAACGCGCACCGCCCTTAATTCTTACCGCCTCGCCTGTTCTTTCAAAGTATTCAATATCACGACGAAGCGTCATTTCACTGACCTCGGGGAAAAGCTTTTTGAGGTCCTTTAAGTACACCTGTCCGTTTGTGCGGAGCAGATCAAGGATCTTCGTTTTTCTCTCGAAATTCATTACCTGTTACCCTTTCGTAGCATTATTTTGCTTGAAACTCGCCAGACACATCTCATTTTACTTTATATATAAAGTAATGTCAACAATGCAAAAACAGAAAAACTCACAAGAAATGTTAGAAATTAACACTTTTTGTGAGTTTATTTGTCTAACCACGTCTAATAAGAGGGTTATTATTTGATTTTATTCATTACAAGGCCGGTGATGAGCTTGGGCCAGAAGTATGTTGATTTCTGGGGCATTTTACCGCCCTCGGCGGCGACATCCCTTATCTCGCTTACCCTTGTGGGATTGATGATAAAGGAGCAGTCGGCATCGGTATTTGCGGCATCTATTGCCTCATCCTTTACCTTTGTATATATAAGGTTCTTACCGTTTGCCATATTTTCTTTATCTATACCGAGTATTCTTTCAAGAAGAAGTGAGTGAAGCACCGTAACGTCAAGGCTCTTTACCGACTCAAGCTCGTCGCCCAAAAGCGAAGCGGCGGCGGTCATATCCCTTAAGGTCAAAAGGTAGTAGTCGCCCTTTGCACAAAGTGTAAAGCACTTTTCGTTTGCATCGTAGCCTGCGCGCATTAAGGGGTCGATATCGCACTCGGCTATCCTTTTAACATCAAAGAGGTCCTTTGCCTTATCAAGAAAATCCTCACAGTCAAATGCATCAAGATTTTTAACTATTCTGTGGGTGGGGAATACTACGAGTCCGTCGCTTTCCATTGCGACAAGCATCATCATACAGTAGTCCTCTGCACCGTCTTCGGTGCCGCCCTGCTCCTTTGTATACTTTTTATAACGGAGTGCGGTTTCATAGCGGTGATGACCGTCGGCAATAAACAGCTTTCTGTCCTCAAACTGTGCGGTAAGGGTGTTTATTACTTGCTCATCGGTTACACACCAAAGACGCTGAATTACACCCTCCATATCGGGAAACTCGCAAACGGGCTCACCCGCTGTTATTTCGTCAAGTGTCTTTTCAGTAGATCCATCATCGTTATAAAGGGAATATATCTGCGAGAAGTTGCAGCCGGTTGCCTTCATAAGATTAAAGCGGTCTTCCTTGGCTTTTGAAAGGGTGTTTTCGTGGGGAAGGATGATTCCCTCCGAAAACTCGTGTACCTTTACTCTGCAGACGATACCGGTGATCTTTTTCTTTTGTCCCTCGTATTCAAACTCTTCCTCATATACATAAAGGGTGTTTTTGTCATCGCAGGCAAGTGTTCCCTTCTCTAACCAATCATTAAGAATTGCACCTGCGTTTGAATAGGGGTCATCCCCTTCGGGAAGCTCAAGACGGATAACATTATTTGCGTTTTTTGCAATAAAGTCCGCCTTCTGCTGTGCGCTTATAATATCGTAAGGGGGACACACAAGCTCCTTTATATCCCCTGCGTTTTTAGTAAATCTAAGTCCTTTAAAGGCTGAAATTGTTGCCATTTGTCTTTCTCCTTTTAATAAATCTAAGGAATATTATATTCCAAAGTAAGATAGTCTGTCAAGGTGCTTGACAGTGTTTTTTTAATCTGTTAAAATGTCCTCATTATGAAATACGATTTAATATTTTTTATCACAAATATTTCGCTGGGATTTGGTCTTGCTATGGATGCCTTTTCGGTATCCCTTGCAAACGGGCTCAACGAACCCTGTATGAAGAAGCGCCGTATGACATATATTGCATCGGTCTTTACCTTCTTTCAGGCATTTATGCCGCTTGTGGGTTGGGTCTGCATACATACGGTAGTGGAGCATTTCAAGGCTTTTGAAGAGTTTATACCCTGGATTGCACTTATCCTTCTCGGCTTTATAGGCGGTAAGATGCTGTATGAGGGCATCACCTGTAAAGATGAGGTCGAATGTAAGGGCGTAGGCTTTTGGGGGCTGATACTTCAGGGTATCGCCACCTCGATAGATGCCTTGAGTGTTGGCTTTACGATTGCCGATTACGACTTTTTCTCGGCATTTTTAAGCTCAACGGTAATTGCAACCGTCACCTTTGCGGTCTGCTTTGCAGGTATTATAATAGGTAAGAAGGTAGGTACCCGTCTTGCAGGCAAAGCAAACATATTCGGCGGTATCGTGCTTATTGTAATAGGTCTTGAAATTTTTATAACAAACATAGTTTAAAACGGTCAGAGCATCTGACCGTTTTTTTATAATACAAAACCTATTATACTGATGTACTGTAAAATGCTTCCCAAAACCGTGAAGATGTGAAATACCGAATGCATAAATTTTTTCTTTTTACCGATTCCGTACATTACGGCTCCGACAGTATAGAAAATTCCGCCCGAAAGCAAAAACCAAAAACCGATTTGTCCCATTGCCTTGTAGCAGGTGTCTATGTCTATCAGAATACACCAGCCCATCGCGATATAGCATATCATCGAAAAGACCTTGTATTTTTTCAGGTCTATAGCGGTAAGGGTGGCGGCAAGTGCGGCACATCCCCAAACTATTCCGAATATCACCCAGCACATTACGGGGGATATTTTTCTTATGCTGCAAAAAAGAATTGGTGTATAGGTACCGGCTATCAGAAGATATATGGTACAGTGGTCGATTACCTGCATTACCTTTTTGGGCATCTCCCTTTTAAGTCCGTGGTAAATACTTGACATTGTATACAGCACCACCATAGAGCCGCCGTAAATGGCACTCGACACTACTCCCCATACATTACCCGTAAATGCGGACAAAAGCACACAGGACACAAGTGCCACTATACCGAATGCACCGCCTACTATGTGGGTGACCATATTCATTATTTCTTCCGCCCTTGTGTATGTGGGCAGTATTCGTTGTCTTAACGCCGTGCGTTTCATTTCATCACCTTCTGCCTTGTATAATACGATAAAAGAATTAAAAAAATCAATCTACCCGTAAAAATATGGATATCCAAAATTTTTCTTTTCGGTAGAAAAACAAAAACGCCTCTCTACCTATCGTAGAGAGGCGTTTTTTTACTTTTTGAGCTTATTGTTTACAACATCTGCGAGTGTTGCTTCAAAGGCTTCAACACTCAATGCTCCAAGATCCTCGCCCGAACGGTGTCTTACCGAAACGGTGCGGTTTTCGACATCCTTGTCACCAAGGATTATCATATAGGGGATCTTTTCCATCTGTGCGTTTCTGATCTTGTATTTGAGGGTGTTCTGTGTGCTGTCAACCGTTACACGATATCCCTGCTTTTTAAGTCTGTCCTCTACCTCGTTTGCAAAATCAAGTGCTCTGTCGGTAATGGTGAGTATTCTGACCTGCTCGGGAGCCATCCAGGTGGGAAGTGCACCTGCATACTTTTCGATAAGGAATGCAAGGGTTCTCTCATAGCAACCGAGACTTGTTCTGTGAATGATGTAGGGAAGCTTCTTTTGTCCGTCGGTGTCGGTGTAGTACATACCGAACTTTTCTGCAAGAAGCATATCTATCTGAATGGTGACGATGGTGTCCTCTTTACCGAATACGTTTTTGTACTGAATGTCGAGCTTGGGTCCGTAGAATGCCGCCTCGTCAATACCTATTTCATACTCAACGTCGAGGTCATCGAGAATCTTCTTCATTGTGGCCTGTGCAGCCTCCCACTGTTCGGGTGTGCCCTCATACTTTGCGGTATTTGCGGGATCCCACTGTGAGAAACGGAAGGTGCAGTCCTCCAAAAGACCGACTGTGCCGAGGAAGTATTTGCAAAGGCTTAAGCAGTCCTCAAATTCTGCCTCCAACTGCTCGGGAGTAAGAACCAGATGTCCCTCTGAAATGGTGAACTGTCTTACTCTGATGAGTCCGTGCATTTCACCCGAATCCTCATTTCTGAAAAGGGTTGAGGTTTCGCCCAGTCTCATAGGAAGATCGCGGTAGCTTCTGCCCTCATTTAAAAATACCTGATACTGGAACGGGCAGGTCATAGGACGGAGTGCAAGACACTCTGCCTCTTCATCATCGGGGTCGCCCATAATGAACATACCGTCACGATAGTGATCCCAGTGACCCGAGATCTTATAAAGATCCCTCTTTGCCATAAGGGGTGTTTTGGTAAGAAGGTAGCCGTGCTGCTGCTCGACATCCTCGACCCATCTTTGTAAAAGCTGAATTACCCTTGAGCCCTTGGGCATAATGATGGGAAGTCCCTGACCGATGCACTCAACGGTGGTAAAGAAGCCTAGTTCTCTGCCCAGCTTATTGTGGTCACGTTTTTCGGCTTCCTCGACCATCTTTACATACTCGTCAAGCTCTGCTTGGGTTGCAAATGCAATACCGTTTATACGGGTAAGCATCTTGTTGTTTTTATCGTTCTTCCAATAAGCACCCGAAATCTTGGTAAGCTTGAATGCTTTGAGTGCCTTTGTATAGGTAAGGTGAGGGCCAACGCACATATCAACATACTCGCCCTGCTTGTAAAAGCTGATAACGGCATCCTCACTAAGATCTCCGATATGCTCCTCCTTGTATACCTCTTTATTTTCCTGCATAAGCTTTACAGCCTCTTCGCGTGATAAAACAAAGGGCTTTATGGGGAGATTTTCCTTTATTATTTTCTTCATCTCTGCTTCAATGGCAGGAAGATCCTCGTCGGTAAGCTTGGTATCGCCAAGGTCTACGTCATAATAAAATCCCTTTTCGGTTGCGGGGCCGTATGCAAAATCAGCATGAGGGTAAAGTCTTTTTATTGCCTGTGCCATAATGTGCGCGGCGGTGTGTCTGATGACCTGCAGCTCTTCAGCCTTGTTTTCAAGCTCTGCTACATGTCCGTCATTGTAAATAGCCTTCATAATTTCCTCCAAAAACAAAAAACTTCATCCCAAAATCTGGGATGAAGTAAAATTTACTCCACGGTTCCACCCGTATTGCACCAAAGGTGCCACTCAAAAGCCTTAACGCAGCCATACGGCAGGGTTTACCTGCTCTCAGGGGTGGTAAAGGGGTACGCCTTTGCGTTTTTACACCTGCCAAACGCTCTCTTTAAAAGGGTGAATACCGCTTCTTGTTCCCGTCAACGATTTATAGGTTTAATTTATCACCTTTTTTTCGGTTTGTCAAGAAGGTTTATAAATATGAACATCAAAATATTTCATTAAAAAAACAGTTTTAGTGGTGACAAAGGGTAAAAAAGGTGTTATAATTAGTATGTATTTGTTTATAACAAGTGATAAAAAGAGGGAAATGTAATGCGAATCGGATTTGATAACGACAAATATCTTGCTTTGCAGTCAAAGCACATTAAGGACAGAATAAAGCAGTTTGGAGGAAAGCTGTATCTTGAATTCGGCGGTAAGCTGTTTGATGACTTTCACGCATCGCGTGTTTTACCCGGATTTTGTCCTGACAGTAAGGTCAAGATGCTTTACGAGCTTCGTGACGAGACCGAAATGGTCATCGTTCTTTCTGCCGACGCTATCGAAAAGAACAAGCGCAGAGGAGATCTCGGTATTACATATGATATAGACTGCTTAAGGCTTATCGACGCATTCCGTTCTATCGGCCTTTTCGTTGGCAGTGTATGTATCACACAGTTTTCGGAGCAGCCCGCAGCGGTACAGTTCATATCCCGTCTTCAAAAGCTTGGTATGAAGGTTTATAAGCATTATAAGATTCCCGATTATCCCAACAATGTTCCCCTTATAGTAAGTGACGAGGGCTACGGTAAGAATGAATTTATCGAGACCGAAAGAAGCCTTGTTGTGGTCACCGCACCGGGTCCGGGCAGCGGAAAGATGGCAACCTGTCTTTCACAGCTTTATCACGAGTATAAAAGAGGTAAAAAGGCGGGTTATGCAAAGTTTGAGACCTTCCCTATCTGGAATTTACCCTTAAAGCATCCCGTAAACATTGCGTATGAGGCGGCAACCGCCGATCTTAACGACGTTAATATGATAGATCCCTTCCATCTTGACGCATACGGTGAGACCACCGTCAACTACAACCGTGATGTTGAGATATTCCCCGTACTTAATGCAATACTCACCAAAATTTCGGGCGAGTCGGTATATAAGTCACCCACAGATATGGGTGTAAATATGGCAGGTTTTTGCATTACCGATGACGACGCAGTAAACGATGCTTCAAAGCAGGAGGTCATCCGCCGTTACTACGAATGTGCCTGTTTAGTCCGTCAGGGTCTTGAGGAATCGGCAACACTCGGCAGAATCGAAAGACATATGACCACACTTGGTATCACCATTGAGGACAGAAAGGCGGTCGCTCCCTGTCTTATCAAGGCAGAGCTTACGGGTGCTCCCGCAGCGGCTATCGAGCTTGAAAACGGACAGGTGGTTACAGGTAAGACCACCGAGCTTTTGGGCGCAGCATCTGCAATGCTTATGAACACCTTAAAGGTTCTCGGCGGCATTTCGGACGAGGTACTTCTTCTCTCCCCCACCGTTATTGAGCCTATTCAAAAGCTAAAGACCGAGCATATGGGAAGTCATAACCCCCGACTTCACACCGACGAGGTGCTTATTGCTCTGTCCATCTGTGCGGCGACCGATCCCGTAGCAAAGAAGGCTATGGAGCAGTTACCAAAGCTTAAAGGACTTGATATGCATTCATCGGTTATGCTTTCAAGCGTAGATATACACACCTTTAAGCATCTTGGTGTCAGGGTTACCTGTGAACCAAAGAGCCAGACCAAAAAATTATACTACAAATAAAATTAAACCCGTCTTTCAGACGGGTTTTGGTATTAAAAAATGAACTTATTAGCTAAAGAACAGGGATTTTTCAAAAAAATACTTCTTATTGCTCTGCCTATTGCTTTGCAGGGTCTTATTACCACGGGTGTAAACGCTATGGACACCGTTATGGTGGGCTCCCTTGGTGAGACCGAGCTTTCGGCGGTAGGTCTTGCAAACCAGTTTATCAATATTTTCCATATTTTTTGTATGGGTATCGGTATGGGTGCCTCGGTGCTTGTGGCAAGATATTTCGGTATGAAGGATGATTCCTCCTTAAAAAAGACAATAACCATTATGCTTCGTCTGGTGCTTATTATGTCGGCTCTGTTTTGCATAGTTACCATCTGTATTCCGCGATACATAATGATGATTTACACAAACCAGACGGATTTTATAGATTTAGGTGTGGAGTATCTTAACTACTCGGTAATAACCTACTTTTTACTCGGTCTTTCCACCACCTGCACCATACTTCTTCGAAACGTAGACCAAATAAGGATACCTCTTTACACCTCTATCGGTGCATTTTTTGTAAATATCGGAGCAAACTACCTCTTTATTTTCGGACCCTGGATATTCCCTGAAATGCGTGTTGCGGGTGCAGCTGTAGGTACGCTTATTGCCCGTATATTTGAGGTTTTGGTAATCTGCGGATATCTCTTTTTTAAGGAAAAGAAGATATGCTACCGTTTAAAAGAATTCTTTAAGCCGGTGGGTGTTTTGTGGAAGGAGTATGTGAGGATCAGTATTCCCGTACTCATAAGCGACGGCATTTTAGCGCTGGGTAACAGCTCGGTCACATCGGTAATCGGACATCTTGATGAAGGTTTTGTGGCGGCAAACTCCGTCACTACCGTAACACAGCAGTTAAGCTCGGTTATGATACAGGGCTTCTCTCAAGCGGGAAGCATCGTTACGGGTCAGACCTTGGGACAGGGCGAGCGTGAAAAGGCACGAAAGCAGGGTTACATATTTTTAGCACTTGGATTTTTGTTCGGTCTTGTTGCGGCGGGTATCGTAACGCTTATCAGTGGCCCGATGATATCGGCTTATAATCTCACCCCCGAAACCGCAAAAATAGCCGAACAGTTAATGCTGTCCATAAGTATAATAATCGTGTTCCAGGCAACAAACTCCATTATGACAAAGGGAGTTCTTCGTGGCGGCGGTGACACCAAAATGCTGATGCTTGCCGACAACATCTTTTTGTGGATATTTGCTCTGCCGTTAGGAGTATACGCCGGATTTTTTACAAGTGCCTCACCCTTTTGGATATACCTTTTATTAAAGAGCGACCAGATATTAAAGGCGTTTTGGTGCGTAATAAGGCTTAAGGGCGGCAAATGGATAAAACGAATCCTCACCGACGACGAACTTGAAAAGCAAAAAAAATAATTAATTATATTTGTAGGAGTAAAAAATGAAAAAATGTAACTGTTGTAAATCGTTAATATCCGACAACGACAAGATTTGTCCAACCTGCAGTTCACCGATTGAGACCCTGTACTGTCCTAAATGCAGGTCAACCGATATTGACTTTACCATCAAATCTCCCGGCAAGTTTCGGCTTTTTTGGGCACGCATAAATTATTCATATTACCGTGCCGAAATATATGAGCAAAAACACCAAAAATTTTACTATGTTTGCAAAAACTGCGGAAAGCATTTTAAACGTAAGTAGGGGCAAACTGTGTTCGCCCGCGGGCGTTCGCAGAACGCCCCTACATCCCTTTCAGATGGGGTCAAGTATTACGGACAGTCGGGCATGACTGTCCCTGCGTTTTCTCTTACATCTTCGCTACCACCTTACTTAAAAAGCAGTGAACATTTCGGACGTTTACCAGAGATAATTTATCTAAAACAATGCTTTTCCCAATCGAATGTGTTAAAAACCACGGTAACGCTATCGCGTACCGTGGTTTTTTGCTTTTTATACCACTAAAATTTCATCTGTTTTAGATGCCTAGCAGTTTCATAACTCCAAATAAACTTGGGTGAGAAACCAATTTCTCACTATATGAACGCTTCGGTTGGTTTATTTTGTATAGTAGTCTTTAAGATTGTTGATTTCGGCTGAGGTCAACGTGCCGTTAAAGATAAGAAGATCATCAATGTACGCGTTGGTGGGACATGCCTTTTTGCCGTCTGCGCCTACAACGAAGGGTAGGTCGGTGTCAAAGGATATGCCCTTAAAGCCTTCATCAAGCTCGATAGAATAAACCTTTGAGAAATTATAATAGAAATTCATTAGGTTTTTCTCACGGTCGAATTCTAAAATTGTATGCACCCAGCCTGTCGGCACGTCATCGGGATAAAATACGATATCTCCTCTTATTGTGCCGTTATAACCAACGTTAGCCTTAAAGTGATTACTGCGAAGCGACAGTACGATTCCGGAATTTAAGCCCTTAGTCCAGTCACTGTTTGCATAAATAACCGTATCGGATGTTATTTTGTTCGGCTTTATCCAGGTGGCAATAGCAAAGGAATCAGTGCCGAAGGTTACGTCGTCAAGCTGAAGCAATGAGTTGGAATTAACACTTGCAGACTGTCCGTAATATCCTGCAATGTACTCTACGGTGCCGATTTCGGTTGCATTTGTGCCCTTAAGCGCATTTGCATTACCGTCAAAGGTGTATGCCGCGGTCAGCTTGTTGTTATTTACGTAGCTTGTTAATTCCTTATCGGTGGTGGCTCCGAAATAATAGTTATTGTAGTAGTTTTTAAGATTTGTTATATCGGTTGCATCGGGAGCTACGTTCAGGATCATAAGATCGTCAACCGTTACCGTAATACCTGTTGGGAAGGACCAGTTGCCATTTCCGTCTGCACCTACGGTAAAGGGAAGGCCCGTATCAAAGCTCTTGCCGTCCAATGCTTCAACAAGGTCTACCGATATGATCTCTTCAAAGTTAAAGTACATCTTCATCTTACGGTTTTCGCGGTCAATGACAAATAACGAATGCGACCATCCGCCGTAAGGAATGTTTTTGTTCTTATAGTCGGCGCGGTTGGTACCGTCAGCAGCGTTAAGAGCATAGCCAAGCTTTCTGAGTGATACAAGGTAGCCGGGGTTTTTACCGCTTGCCCAGTCCTTATTTCCAAACAAGATACCCTCATTAGTGGTGCTGAAGGTTCCGTCAAGCTTATGCCACATTGAAACCGCAAAGGAATTCGAACCTACGGATATATTGGGAATGGTGATGTAATTGCCGTTTGAAACAACCGCACCATTGCCGTAGATACCGCTGTTATAGGTTACACTGCCTACCGCCGTTCCTGTATCGGCGTTGTTTGCGGCAGTAAGATCTCCGTCAAAGTTGTACATTGCAACTATCTTGTCGCTTGATACGAAGTTGTTAATATAACCTGCACTTCCCTGTGTAGGAGTAGCAAAGGAATCAACGTTTGATGCAGGACGTGCGGGAGGAGTAAGATTATCGGTAAAGAAATTTTGAGGAATGTATGAGTCCCAATTATCTCTGCCCTCGATGCCCAATGCATTGCAAACGGTTGCGGGGATATCGCGAATGTAAAGTGAAAGCTCGTTGGTCTTGTTTATCGTCTTACCGGTTGCACCAAAGAAGATATACTTTTCATCATCAGTCCAACCGCCGTGTCCCTTACCCGTACCGCCGTGATCGGTGGTTACGATAAAGAGGGTATCGTCAAGTATTCCCGCCTCTACGACCGCGTCGTATATGCGTCCTATACGTGCGTCGGTCTGCTCAATGGCATCAAGATGCGCCTGGGTGCCGTAGCCATAGGAATGACCCGCACTATCGGGAGCGTTAAACTGAACGAACATAAGCTCGGGAGAAGCGTTTTTAATGGCGTTGATTGCGCTTTGGGTAACGCCGTCCTCATCGCCCGTTCCCTTAACGACATTAATACCGTTCTCAACAATACCGATGTTGATATTATTCCAAGCCGTATATGAATGAAGCACAGCCGAAGGCATTGCCTCTCTTACAATACGGAAAATGGTAGGATATTCATCCGACATTGCATAAGGAGTATTTGCTGTTATTTCGTTTGTGAGTCCGTGAAGCGACGGAATAACACCCGTCATAAGTGAACCCCAAGACTGTGCGGAAATAGACGGATTTGCACAAATACCTGTATAGGTTGTTGCACCGTTTGCAAAAATAGCATCAGTTTCGGGGGTATTTGCCTCCTCAAACCATGCACCTGCGCCGTCTGCTCCTAAGATTATAACGTGCTTATAATTAAACTCCTTGTTAATAAAAATATTATCAACATAAACTTTACCCGTTGCAGAAATATCAACGGTATGCTCTCCATACTCCAAATCACTTGAGGTATAAACTATCTGGTCAAAGTTTACGTCAATGCTGTCGTCGTAAAGATTTACCTCAACAGGCTCACCGCCATCTACCGACACGGTCATTTTTCCCTGAGATTTACTTGTATATGAGCCTATTTTAAAACCTTTGCCCGTGTATTTGAATTGCATTGTGCTGCCTCCCGTGTTTGTAAAAAGTGCCTTACGGGTCGAAAGTAAAAAGGTATTTTTTGTATTCCATTCACCTGTTAAAGTCGGTTCAAGCTCATCCGCCTCAAAGGACTCGTAGGTGACGTCGGCCTCTTCGATACTGCCAAAACTGCCGTTGATCTTAACTGCGTCTAAGCAAGCCTTTCCGAAAACACGAATGGATGCGGTATGCTCACCGCTTTCAAGCGACTTACTGAAAATAACCGTTTTAAAATCATTATCCATTGAATCAGAATAAAGACTTACAATTTCTTCAGCCGCACCATCGATGGAAATGAACATTTTGCCCTGAGTTCTGCTCTTGTAGGATACAAGCTCAATAATACTACCGTCAAATGCAAAATCTATCGTTCCACCGCTAACGGTAGTCATTCCGTAGCCGCCGCTTAAAAAGTAGCTCTTGCGCTCGGACCAATTATCCGAAAAAACCACCTCTTCAAGCTCTTCTGCTTCATAGGTAACGGCGGCAGTTGATGCAACCGCCGTAACCGAAAATAAAACAGAGGTTAGAGCAACCAAAACGACTAAAACTAATGAGACTATGGGTTTAAATCTTTTTTTCATAATTTCACCTTCCGTTTTTACAGATAAAACATCTGCTGGTTTTACATCATTTTATCATATAAGTTACTTTTAAAATTACACTGTATTAGAAAAATTACTGTAGTATTTTTACATTAATGTGTATTTTTTTGCCATTTTGTAAAAAATAACACATACAGATTGACAACGAGCTTTTAAGCTATATAATGAGCTTGAGGTGAGATTATGCAAAAATTATATCATTTTCATTTTAAGGATGAGGTTTTTTTCGGGTGTCATAAAAGCTTTAACTATGCGCTTACGGATAAGACATTGGGTCTTTACGTTCGGTTACACGACCACGATTATTATGAGATAGCGCTTTTATCTAAGGGAAGGTGTATCCATTACGTAAACGGAACCGAATTCACTCTTTCACCCGGTACTCTTATTTTTATGCGCGACACAGATACTCACTGCTTTATGCCGATTGATAACAAAAACTACGTGCTGCATAACATTTCCTTTAACAAATCGGTTTTTGAAAAACTGCTTATATTTTTGGACGACTCGTACGAGCTTTCCCATCTGTTCAACTCAAAGTATCCGTATAGCGTAACGCTCACGCCGATCGAAAATGAACATCTGACAAAACGAATAGAGCTGTTCTCCTGCATACCGCCGACAGAGATAAACTCCGAGGGAAAAAAGCTTTTGTTTAAGATGATAACCGATTATTTTTTGCTTAAGACAGATACTGAATTCAACTTTCAAAAGCCGCCTCCACAGTGGTTTATAGATATGTGTACGACAATGACGCTAAAGGAAAATTATCAAAGGGGTATTTCGATTATGCCCGAAATTTCCAATAAGTCTCCAAGCTATATTGCAAAAGCGTTTCAAACCTATATGAATACAACGCCGACCGAGTTTGTAAATCAACTGCGATTAAATTATGCCGAGCGATTATTACTTCACACCAATACCTCTATAATCGATATTTGCTATTCTGTGGGCTTTAACAACGAAAGCTGGTTTTACAAAAAATTTAAAGAGCGTCATAATATGACGCCCTTTCATTACCGTAAGCTGCACAAGGGATGATCGGCAGGGATTATACGGGCAGCAGTACAGGTACAATAAAAGCGTGATGTCGAAATTCTTTCGACATCACGCTTGATTTTTATGCTTTAATTGTCCGTCTCGAGTTAGTTCTCGGTCATTATGCGTTTTATCCACTTGCCGCCCTTAAGCCTTGTTCACTGCTTTTTGTTATTTTATTTCAAACTGGGCGTAGATCATAAAGTGGTCGGAGTGCTGATTTGTGTCTACCGCACTTGAAACAAGCTTAAAGCCCTTATCGTACATAATGTTATCAATACACTTTGTGGGCCAACCGTCGTTGGGAATCCAGCTTGCAAGCTGATTGTTCTGATTGTTTACCTTGGAGAGTGATTTTACCTGGTCAAATTCGCTGATTGCCTCAACATTAAAGTCGCCTGTAAGCAAACAGTTCTTTTTGCCCTTCATAAACTCCTCTACCTCTGCAAACTGCGAGGTTCTTGCCTCTGCGGTATTGTAGGTGAAGTGGGTATTGAAAAGATTTACCTTTTTACCCTGAACGGTGATCTCTACCATCTGTACCACCCTCTGCTCATAGCCGAAGGAGTTTATCTGCTTTGATGCCTCATTTGTAATGGGATACTTTGAGAGAATACCGATTCCGTATTCACCACCGATACTTGCGGGAAGATCTATTGCCTTTACAAAGGTGTAGTATTTATAGCCCGTAAGCTCCGACAGCACCTTCATAGTATCAAGATTTTGTGAGCGACCCGAAAGACGGTCTATCTCCTGAAAACCTACAATGTCAATATCCTTACTTGTGATATCGTTTGCAATAAGCTGCATATTGTGTCCGCATTTCGAACCGTTTGCGATGTTATAAGATGCGACCTTCAACATTATTCCCTCCTCTTGAGTGGGTTTACTTTCAGTTTCGGTTTCGGCGCTTACCACCGGTGTGCTTTCTACCGACGAAACGCTTTGCTCGGATGATTCCTCTGCGCTGCTCGACACGGTCTCCGTCTTGCTTGACACGGCAGATATGGTGCTTGTAACCGAAGAAACCTCCTCATCACCGCAGGCAGAAAAGCTGAACATCAGCATAAACATTAAAACTAATGCAATTGCTCTTTTCATAATATACCCTCCTGATTTATCTACACTAATTTTACCATTATAATAAAAAAAGTCAATCCACTATTTACCTAATATTAAGAAAAGCCCTACGGAAAATTCCGTAGGGCTTGAATTGATTCAGATTGATTTAATTAAGATTTAATTAAATGCAAACTCTGCATAGAGCATATAGTGGTCTGAATGCTGAGGATTGGGAGCATACATACCGTCGCTGATAAGCTCAAGGTCATCTGTATAAAGAATGTGGTCGATATAGTCGGTGGCCCAGTTATCAGTGTTGATGTATGAATGATACTTGCTATCGTTTACGAGATTAAGACCTACTGCCTTGATTTCGCTTACTGCCTCGATGTTTGTATCACCGGTAACAATAACATTTGAAAGACCGCTAACATAGTTCTTGATCTCATTGATCTGGGTTGTTCTGATATTAACATTCTCCCATGAAAGATGTGTATTAAGGAAGTTGACTGTTGTTCCCTCAACATCGATCTTTACGTGCTGGAGAGCTCTCTGCTCAACGCCTGTTGAGGTGAGAAGCTGATATGTGGTTTCGGTAATGGGATACTTTGAAAGGATACCGATACCATATTCACCGCTGTTGCCGCTTGAGCCTGGGATGTTTATGGTCTTGGTATAGTATGCATACTTATAACCTGTGAACTCCTTAAGCTTTGCCATTGTATCCTGAAGCTGTGAACGGGTTGCGTTTTTATCGACCTCCTGGAGACCTACGATGTCGATGTTGTGGTTAACGATATCGTTTGCGATGGTCTGGAAGTTGTGTGAAACGTCTCTGCCGTTTGCAATGTTGTAGGTTGCTACACGAATGTTGGGTCTGTTGGGCTTAAGAACGATGGCGTCGATATTTGCCTTTGCATTTGCAACAAGGCGAACGGTGTGCTTACCGTTACTAAGATCGGATACGCTGAATACTGTCTTCTGGTAGTCCTGATCGATAGTATTGGAACGGAGGTTAAATACGTTAATCTCAACATTGTCAACATAAACGACTACACGGCCGTATGTGGTTGACTTGTAAGCGATAACATCAAAACCTGCACCCTCGAATGAGAACTCAACCGACTCACCGCGGTCAAGCATAACTGCTTCGTGGCCCGAAAGCTTCCAAGCGTATCTTACATCGTTATCTACAACATTGTTGTTAATATCCTTGGAGATACAAAGGTTTTCTGCCTCAAGAGCTACGCCGTAATCAACTGTGATGTTGATTATACCCTTGATGCCGTTCATATTGTAGGTGATAACGTCGGCAAGTGCGCCTGCCTCGTACTTAATTACGTTGCCTTCTACGGTAACCTTTCCGTTCTCTGCAGAAGCGGTAAGACCTGTCTTATCAAGTCCGTTAATGAATGTGTTTTCAATCTTGAAGGAAGCGGTGTTCTTGGTGAGGGTCTTGTCGATAGGATCAAAACCTGCCCCTCTTTCTGCGATGTCAAATATCTCACCTGCTAACTCAATGCCGTCGAGAGCATTGTAGAAGAGGGTGGGACGTGCAGCATTTGCGTTCTTGGTTTTTGCAGTAACGATATCAACAGAATGGAATCCGTCTTCAAGAACTGCACCGAAGATGTGCTTCTGGTATGCGGGTTCAGCGCTGTAAAGGTCGATGATACCATATGACTTTCCGTCGATGATAACCTCGATCTGACCGTAGGTGTTTGAGGTGTATGCATTGATAGCAAAAGCTGTTCCGTCGAATGCAAATGCATAGCTGTCACCGGCGTCGGTGGATCTCATTGCAGTGCCGTTTACGGGACCCTTGACGTTCTGAAGGCTCTGCCAGTTACCCTTGTAGATAACACATGCATCGTCTGCATCGACATAGGTCATTTCGCCAATGCCTGCCTTATAGCTTTCGTTGAAGGGGAATACTGCATTACCTGCAATCTTTACGGTTCCATCGGTAACGGTCTGAGTCCAGGTACCCTCAAGGTATGCGGTCTCTGAGCCTGTACCGGTGAATAATACTGCATCGTCAGCTGCAACAAATACACCCTTGTTTGCGGGATAAATATTTGCACCTGAAATTGAGAAATTGTATCTTGTGTTGGTGTCAACAACCTTAATGTTTGCACCGTTAAGGGTTACAACGCTCTTTGCGGGGGTGGTTACCTTCTGACCGTTGAGGTCGATGGTGATGTCTTTTGTAATGTTGATGCTCTTATCAACCGATGTTGCCCAGTTAACCTTAACTGTTGCACCTGCGGGAGCAAACTCAATAGCCTTGAGAAGATCGTTGCCGCCGTGCTCACCGTTGATGTAGGTATCCATACCGTAACCAACTGCGTTTACGAGAACAACGGAGCCTGTAAACTTACCAAAACGGATTCTGAAATCTCTTACGTTTTCATAATCCATAAACATATTGCCTGCACCTGAGGTCTGGCTATCGTGTGACCAGTTGGTAGCAATACCGTTTACTACTAAGGAGTTTGCACCTGCACCTGTAGTACCGGGATCGAGAGGAATGAATATCTTGTTCCATCCGGCTTTAACGCCCTGATCAATAAAGAACTGATCGTAGAAGATCATTCTGATACCGTTCTTACCGGTTGAACCAACGCTTGATGTGAACTCTACAAAGAACTCAACAACATTTGTTGCTGCATCTGCCTTCATATTGGTGATGCAGTTTGCCTCGAAGTAGATATACATTTCAAGGAACTCTTCACCGTAAAGGTTAAGAGGAGTGCTTGCTACGTGGTAGGAAACTGCGGTACCTGCTGCGGTGTGCTGTACGGAGGATGCACCGATAACTGCGTTGTCGCCGTTACGGTTACCTGCGATAACTGCCGACTCACCTGAATAGGTGGTGTGATATGCAGACTGACCGAGGGTCTCCTTGTAGTAAACCTCATACTTATAGTTATTTGAGTTGTAAGTGATGGTGACAAACTGTCTGCCCGGAAGGGTTGTATCGATAGCCGAAACTGTGTAGTTTGCGGGATCAACAACTGCACCCTTATCGGTTACGATAAAGTCTGCTGCTGCGGTCTGCTCGCCGCGCTTATAAACAGTCTTCTTGCCCTCGATGTTTACATCCCAATTCGACTCGCCTGCTACTGTTGAAAGCTCAACTGCTGCTACTGCGATGTCGCAAAGTGATGTGTTGTGGCTGTAGAATGCAATGTAATGGATGGTCTGGTCATTGGCAAAGCCCTGGAATGCCTGACCGTTGTAAGCATTTGATGTGCCCTTGATGCTTGCAGTGAAGTTTACACTAATGTAGTTCCAGCCTGCAGTAAGGGTGCCTACGCCCTTGTTACAAAGGTGATACTCGATATAGTTATCACAGGGAGTAGTTGTTGATGATGTATTGTCTCGTCTTTCGAACATACGGAATATGATGGATGCATCGGAGGGATCGTCGACCCAAAGCCATGCGTTAACATAAAGCTCTCCGCCCATGAAATCATCATAAAGATTTGACATCTTAATACCGTCTTCGCCGCCGACCTTGATCATAGCACCGGTCTTTGCGACTGCGGAAATCTGATCAACATAGTATGCCTTGGTTGCGGGAACACCTTCGGTGCCGCCGGTGAGGGTAGCGGTATCAACAACGCTGAAATCCTCTGCAGCAGAGGTACCGATCTGGTACATCTCGTCTGTGGTCTTGTCTGATGCGGGATCAACAAGAAGGATCTTCTCCTCGGGTTCGGGCTCGGGAATGGGAAGGTCTGCAACCATTGCTGCGCCTACCGAACCTACACGGGTGTTACCGGTGTGGCAGTTTACGATATCGCTTGATGCCTTTGTCTTGGCAGGATCGATAACATTATAGGTGTTTGTTCCGTCGGTAATGGTGAAGGAGGAAATACCGATGTTGACCGAGCCATATACTGCGGTACCTGCGGTTGAGTTCTCGTGAACTGTCATAGCAGAAAGTGTGCCGTTCTCTACGAGTGCTGCGTGTGCGGGCTGGTTGTAGTTTGCGTTACCTGCTGAACCCTGTGTGAAGGCTGAAAGCTTTAATGAAACCTTGTTCCATCCTTCGTTAAGGTTGCCTGTTTTATACTCCTTACGGATTGCCCACTTTTCTGAATAGTTGCTTGCTACGGTTGCATCAAAATGTCCTGCGGGGAAAAGTGATACAAGGAAGTCATACTGAGGCTCTACATTTGCCTTTACTCTGCCGATGTAGATCCAGATCTCTGCGGTGTACTTTGAAAGATCCGATCCGTCAATGGTAAAATCGGTAAAGTCATATGCAAAACCGCTCTTTCTTACGTCTGATGCATCTGAATAGTATACATATGCATCATCGGAAGGATTAACATCCTCTGCGGATGATGCGACAATACCGCTGATCGCTACTGTTGAGACGATCATAAGAACTGCTAAAAGAATACTTAATACTTTTTTCATAATTCTTGTCCTTTCAATTTTTTGTCATCACATTTTGTCTTGCCTTCAAACATAGGTGTTCTGCCCCACCTATATGCGTTTAACGGTAAAACATTTTAGACATAATTATCATAACATATCGCATCTCTTTTGTATAGCGTTTTGAAAAGTTTTTCGTTTTGGTAAAGTCTACTTTTAGTTCCCTTTAAAGCCTTATGCTAACTTAAAATTCTATCAGGATAACAAAAAAGACCCTACGGTAGAAACCGTAGGGTCTAAATTAAACCGTTATAAGCTTAAATTACTTAAGAACGATAGCGTCAACGTTACCCTTGCCGATAGCAACGATCTGAACGAGATGCTCTTTATCCTCAAGTGTATCACTTGTGAATACGCTCTTCTGGAAGTCTTCATCGATGGTGGAAGAAGTAAGGTTGAATACGCCTACCTCTGTGCCGTCAATGTAAACTGCCATACGCTTATAGCTGGATGACTTATAGGAGATAACCTCGAAGCCTGTGCCCTCGAAGGTGAACTCAACATACTCGCCGGGATCGAGAACGATTGCTTCGTGGCCCGAAAGTTTCCAAGCATATCTTACATCGTTAGCGATGGGGTTGTTGTTGATGTCCTTAGAGATACAAATGTTCTCTGCCTCAAGCTTAACGCCATCTGCAAGAGTGATGTTGATAACACCCTTGATACCGTTCATATAGTAGGTGATGACGTCGGTCTGAGCGCCTGCCTCATACTTAATTACGTTGCCGCTGACAGTAACTTCACCGTTTACTGCAGAAGCGGTAAGACCGGTAAGCTCTGCTCCTTCAATGAATGCATTTTCGATTACGAAGCTAGCGGTGTTCTTTGTAAGGGTCTTGTTCATATCAATGAAGTTGTAATCACTAAGATCCTTAAGCTCACCGACAACCGAAACGGTATCGATTGCGTTGTAGAAGAGAGTGGGACGCTGTGCAGCGGAGTTCTTTGTGCCAAGAGTCTTAACCTGTACAGTGTGATATCCGTCCTTAACAACGGCACCGAAGATGTGCTGCTGATAGGTCTGCTCTGCGCTGTAAAGATCAAGAGTGCCGTAGCTTATGCCGTCAACAAATACCTCTACCTGACCGTAGGTGGGTGAAGTATATGCGTTGAGTGCGAATGCAGTACCGCTGAATGCGAATACATAGCTGTCGCCTGCATCGGTTGATCTCATAGCATCGTTGTTTACGGGACCCTTTACATTCTTGATGGTCTGCCAGTTGCCTGTGTAGAGAACTGATGCATCAAATATGTCGGTGTCGGTCATTTCGTCAATGCCTGCCTTATAGCTGTCATTGAAGGGGAATGATGCGTTACCTGCGATCTTTGCAGTACCGTCGGTAACTGTCTGAGTCCAGCTGCCCTCAATGTAAGCGGTCTCTGAACCTGTACCCGAGAATACAACTGCACTGCTCTTTGCTGAGAAGTAGCCCTTGTTTGCGGGATAAAAATTTGCACCTGAGAGTGAGTAGTTGTATCTTACGTTAGTGTCGATAACGGTGATATCGCCGCCGTTAAGCTCAACTATCTTACCTGCAGTAGTGGTAATCTTCTGACCGTTGAGGTCAAGAGTAATATTCTTTGTAACCTTGATGCTGTCTGCGATGGACTGCTTCCAGTTAACCTTAACTGTTGCGCCTTCGGGAGCAAGCTCAACTGCCTTGATAAGGTCGTTACCGCCGTGTTCGCCGTTGATATAGGTATCCATACCGTAACCAACTGCATTGATGAGTGCGACTGAGCCTGAGAACTTATCAAAACGGATTCTGAAGTTTCTTACGTTCTCGTAATCCATATACATTTTGCCGCCTGAGGTCTGGCTGTCGTGCTGCCAGTTGGTCTGAACGCCGCCGATTGCGGGTGAATCAGCCTGGTTACCGTAGGTGCCGGGATTAAGAGGAATGTATATCTTGTTCCAACCTGCAACACAGCCCTGGTTGATGAAGAAGGTATCGGTAAGAAGGATTCTTACACCGTTATAGCCTGCACCTGAAGCGTTTGAGGTAGGCTCAACAAGAAGTCTGATGACATCTGTTGCTGCATCTGCCTTCATATTGGTGATACAGTTTGCCTCGAAGTAGATATACATTTCAAGGAACTCTTCGCCGTAAAGGTTAAGAGGAGTGCTTGCTACGTGGTAGGATACTGCAGTACCTGTTGCGGTATGCTGTACGGAGGATGCACCGATAACTGCGTTGTCGCCGTTACGGTTACCTGCGATAACACTTGACTCACCTGAATAGGTGGTGTGGTATACAGACTGACCAAGGGTATCCTTGTAGTAGATCTCATACTTATACTCTTTTGAGTCGTAGGTGATGGTGACAAACTGTCTGCCTGCCTTTTCGGTGTTGATAGCAGATACAGTGTAGTTTGCGGGATCAACAACTGCGCCCTTATCGGTTACGATAAAGTCTGCTGCTGCGGTCTGCTCGCCGCGTCTGTAAACCATCTTCTTGCCTTCGATGTTTACATCCCAATCTGACTCGCCGTCAACTGTTGAAAGCTCAACTGCTGCTACTGCGATATCTGAAAGTGATGTGTTGTGGCTGTAGAATGAAATGTAACGAATTACGTTCTCAGCTGCAAAGCCCTGGAATGCCTGGCCGTGATAACCGTTAGCGCCGCCCTTGACAACTGCAGTGATGTTCTGTGAAATGTAGTTCCAACCTGCAGTAAGAGTACCTACGCCGTTGTTGTTAAGGCAGGTTTCAATGTAGTTGTCTGCACTGGAAGTTGCTGAATTTCTGTTGTCGTATCTTTCGAACATACGGAAGATAATGTTTGCGGTATCGGGATCGTCGATCCAAACCCAAGCATTAACATAGATCTCGCCGCCCATAAAGTCGTCATAGAGGTTTGCGATCTTAATACCGTCATCTCCGCCAACCTTGATCATAGCCCCTGACTTTGCAACTGCATTTAACTGATCAATATAGTAGGCTGTGGATGAAGGAACTCCCTCGGTGCCGCCTGTAAGGGTAGCGGTATCAACAACGCTGAAATCCTCTGAGGTGTTAACATTGATCTGAAGCATATCGTCAACACTCTTGTCTGCTGCGGGGTCGATAAGGGTGATTCTCTCGTCGTAGCTCTCTACGGGAACGGGAATGGGAAGGTCTGCAACCATTGCTGCGCCTACTGCACCTGCACGTGTGTTACCGGTGTGGCTGTTTACGATATCGCTTGATGCCTTTGTCTTGGCAGGATCGATAACATTATAGGTATTTGTTCCGTCGGTAATGGTGAAGGATGAAATACCGATGTTGACCGAGCCGTATACTGCGGTACCTGCGGTTGAGTTCTCGTGAACTGTCATAGCGGTAAGTGTACCGTCTGCTACAAGTGCTGCGTGTGCGGGCTGGTTGTATGCTGTGTTACCGCCTGAACCCTGTATGAAGTCAGAAAGCTTTACTACCTGCTTATTCCAACCAACATTAAGTTCGCCTGTTTTATACTCCTTACGGATTGCCCACTTTTCTGTATAGTTGCTTCCTACGGTTGCATCAAAATGTCCTGCGGGATAAAGTGATACGAGGAAGTCATACTGCGGGTTTACTGCAGCATTGGGCTGACCGATGTAGATCCACATCTCTGCGGTGTACTTTGAGAGATCTGATCCGTCAATGGTGAAATCGGTAAAGTCATATGCAAAACCGCTCTTTCTTGCGTCTGATGCATCTGAATAGTATACATATGCATCATCGGAAGGATTGGTATCTGCTGCTGATGATGTGACAATACCGCTGATCGCTACTGTTGAAACGATCATAAGAACTGCTAAAAGAATGCTTAAATACTTTTTCATTGTTCTTTTCCTTTCGTTGATTATATTTATGACTTAGCCGCTTCCTCCCACCGCTTTCTTACGCTGTGTGCTCTGCCCCACACAGAAAGGTCAATAACCTGAAATACCCGCAACCTGAATTACGTGCATTTCAGGCTGCTGACCAAATGTAAGAAAGCGAAGAAAGTTTGCTGCTTAGCCTTCAAAAGGGTAGAATACCCCTTTGTACTTATAATAAATTATAACAATAATTTATATCTGTGTCAATTGATTTTTTTCGGTTAGTTTTGAACAGAAGTCTACATTTTCTTCCAGTTTTAAAACAAGCTATAAATTGCTACAACATATTGATATTTACAGATTGAATTTTTTTATTTTTGCAGTTATAATTGCATCAAACAACACAAAAAAGAGGTGCTTTATGAAGATAAAATATCTTGGAACGGCGGCGGCAGAGGGTATTCCCGCACTGTTTTGCCAATGTGAAACCTGTGAAAAGGCGAGAAAAACGGGTATTATCCGTTCAAGAGCACAGGCAATAATTGACGACTGCATTCTGCTTGATTTTGGCCCGGATACCTCTACCATATGGCAGAAAACGGCATCGATCTTGGAAGTATCAGAAGAATTTTCATTACCCACGCCCACGAGGATCACCTAAGTGAGTTTGAGATAGAAAATCTCCGTGATTCCTGCTATTCGCATCCAAAAAAGGGAGAACCCTTTAACTTTTACGGCTCAAAGCCGGTACTTGAAAAGCTCGGAAAATATGTAGAACGCTTTACCGAGCGTGATACCCTTCCCGTACTCAACGAAATGAGTCACGGCAGAACGGTTGAATTTGACGGTTACCGTGTTACCTCGGTACACGCAAAGCATTCGGAGAATACCGGTCCCCTTTTTTACATTATAAATAAGGGTGACAAAACATTGATGTACTGTCACGATACATCCTACTTCCCCGACGACACATGGGAGTATCTCAAATCCCATCCCTTCCACGCAGATTTTATATCAATAGACTGTACTGCGGGTAATGACCCCAGAGATTCGGGCAGTCATATGAGCGTAAACCAGAATTTAAAGGTGCGTGACCGTCTTACAGAGATGGGAATTATGGATGATAGCACCATCTTTTGTCTTAATCACTTCTCGCATAACGGCTATGACGTGCTTCCCGATGAGCTTGAGCCCATATTAAAGGCAAACGGAATTTATCAGTCAGAGGATAAAAAGGTATTTGAATTTTAGTCTAAATATAAAAAATCAGTATCCGCAGATACTGATTTTTTTGTTACTCTGTTTTTCTTCGAAGTATATCCATTGTGGACAGAGGGGTTTTGCAGGGAATATGCAAAAGCTGTTCGGGATGCGGTGCATCCGGCATATCCTCACCCTCCAGGGTGGTTATCCTTTCCACCGTAAATGTAACATCTTCCTTTTCAGGGGAAAGAATTTCAAGAGTATCACCGACAGAAAACTTATTCTTCTGACGGATAAGTGCAACCCCGTCTTCCCAACCCTCAACGGTGGCTATAAGCTCGTGTGTGCGGACATATCCACCCGTAAAGGTGTTAAATCCGTCCGCCCCCATGGGAGCGTAATAAAAGCCGGTTGAAAAGTCACGGTGGGATGCCTTTTGTGCCTCGGCAAGACAACGGCTGCGGTCATAGTCACCCTTTTCAAAATACTCATCTATTGCCATTTTGTACGCCTTGACGGTACAAGCAACATAGTAGGCGGTCTTCATTCTGCCCTCAATTTTGAAGGAATCGACACCCGCTTTTATAAGATCGTCGATATGCTCCACCATACACATATCCTTCGAATTGAATATATATGTACCCTTGCCGTCCTGCTCAACGGGGAAAAATTCACCCTCACGCTTCATTTCGGTAATGGTATACTGCCAACGGCAGGGCTGTGCACAGGCACCACGGTTGGCATCCCTTCCGGTGAGAAACGCCGAAAGATGACATCTTCCCGACACCGACATACACATAGCTCCGTGAACAAAGCACTCTATCTCGGTTTCTCCTACCGCCTTTTTTATGGCACGTATATCCTCAAGTGATACCTCACGTGCAAGAACTATCCTTTTTGCACCCAGCTTTACATATTCAAGTGCCGTAAGGGCGTTGGTGACGTTTGCCTGGGTAGAAACGTGTATATCTATGTTGGGAGCATAAATTTTCGCCATAGACATAACACCGATATCGGCAATGATAAAGGCATCGGGCCCGATCCGTGCCATTTCGGTGAAAAAGCCTTGAAGCTGCTCTGTCTCCTCAACTGTGGGATAGGTATTTACGGTAACGTAAACCTTTACTCCCCTTTTGTGACAAAGCTCCACCGCATAGGAAAGCTCGTCAATATCAAAATTGCCTACCGCCGCACGCATACCGAACTGCTTATATGCAAGATAAACCGCATCGGCACCGTATTCTATGGCGTAGTTAAGCCTTGTAATATCTCCGACCGGAGCCAGAAGCTCCGGTCTTTTTAATGTTTGCTGCATTTTATAATACTACCATTTCGGCAAAATCATATTCACCCGTCTCGGCCTTAAACATAGCAAAGCCGTCGGCATACCAGCCGTCATAGGTTGCGTTTCTGATGGAGGTTTCTGCATCCTCTTTCCATACCTCTGTGGGTGCGGGGGGTGAAAGTACAAGACATACCTCTATGGATGCCTGTCCCTCAAATATCTTCATATCTCCTGCCTTTGAAGCGTATGCAAACTCCTGGAATTCAAGCGAATTTGTTTCGTTCAAAGGAACATAGCTGTTCTCGGAAAGGTACTGTGTAAACTCATCGTCTGCCTTGTAGCCCTTTTCAATGCAAATCTTTTTACCTGCCGCAAGAAGTGTAGCGGCATCGGTGGGCTTTTGGTCAATAATGAGCTGTGCGATCGCCTTTGCTTCGTCGGCGGTCTTTGCAACAAAGTTTTCACCGTAGTCAATAAAGAAGGATGTATAGTTCATCTCGTCATATGCAGCCTTGGATTTATTGTACTCCTCGGTAAGCTGTGCATCGGTAAATGTGGGATCGTTGAACTTCTTGTTTGAATATTCGGTTGCAAGTGCCTTGAGGGTAAGCATTTCACGTACATCGTCTGCATTTACACCTCTTCCGTATACCGATATATCTGCAATGGTCTGAACGGTGGTATCTATCTTTGCAAGCTGCTCTGTAGTAAGGCTGAAGCCGTTTTTGACCGCTTCATCGGCAAGGAAAAGATACTTCTTTACATTGTCGGTTGCCTGGCTTATGAAAAAGTCCTCCCAGGTTCTGTTGTCATCATAGTCCTGATCTGCGAACTTCTTGGTTGCATCAAAGCCGTAGTATGAAAGGTCGCCCTCCTTACTCTTGTAGTCTTCGTATGCATCGTATACAAAGCAGGAGAAGGTTGCATAGTTTACCTCGTGCGAAGCACTTTTAATTGCAATCTTTTCACGGTAGTAGCTTCCGTTATTCTTTGCCGCATTAGACATAAGAACGGTGGTAAGAACAATGGCAACAATAAGCAAAAGTGCCGCAAAGAAGCTTATGATCACTATTCTTTCCTTCTTCTTTTGTGCCTTTGCCTCTGCCTCTTTTTTCTGTTTAATAAGCTGTTTTTGCTCGTTGTATAACTGAGTCTTATTTTTTTGAGCCATTTTAATTTTCCTTTCAGTTTTTATATACAGCGGTGGCGTTTCCCCAAAGGGATCCGTCATCCGTATTTATGGGACGAAAACTTATCTCTCCCGAAATATGCATATCGGTAAGAATTCCTCTGCCTATTTCGGCATTTACCGAAACAACGGTGTTCGTTTCGGGTGCATCCGACCAAAGCTGATGCTGTGAACGTGTGTTGACAAAAAAGCTGAATTCATCCTGCTTTTTATAGGCTATGACACCGCATCTTGCAGAATCATACACCGCAACAAACCTTGCTCTTGAATGATGGTGTGTATCCTTTTCAGCCCTTACGGTATGCTTGAATCTTCCAAGATATCCGTCATCCGTATCACCCTTAAAGGATACGGGGCCAAGGCAGTAATACTCTGCGGTATTGCTTCCTTGCGGCATATACATATCAAAGCCGACACGTGAAATACCCGCTATCTCGTTATCACGAATGAAGGTATATTTTACGGTTACTTCCCCCGCCTTATTGACGGTGTAGTAAAATTTTGCCTGGATGTGATGGGGCTTTCCCCTTTCGGCTATGACGGTAAGGCAGGTTATATAAATCTGTCCCGTCAATTCATCGTATACGGCATCGCTGTCCCTTACAGAGATGATCTCATTAGCAAAACCGGTTGAATCCTCCTTCAAGAAGACCGACGGTACCACCTTTGACACCACCTCGGTGCCGCCCTTCATCACCCTTGTAATATAACCCTTTGCTCTGTCAAAAACAAGAGAAAAATCCTTGCCCTGTACCGAAAACTCGGCATCGGTAGTATTTAAAGTAAGTTTTTTGTCGGGGAGCAGCTTTTCGGTGCGTCGGTAGGGACGTTTTATTTCAAAACAGTCAAAACCCATCGTATGTCCCTCGGTAAGAAGGTTGCCGTATATGTTTTTATAATAAAACCTTATTGCCGAATCGGCATTTTGAGGAAGCTTTAGCTGAAGACAAAACTCGGCGCTCTTTTTGGATGCAAGGGTCATAATACCGAGCGAGGCGGCATCGGTAACCCTGCCAAACTCCGATATCTCGTAAAATATCTCGTAGTTTGAGATGTACGAAAAGTCAAGCTCGTTTTGTATCTCAAACCTTCCGCCCTCAAGATCAAGCGGTGTGACGGTGATGGGCTTATAAAGACGCTTTATTTTTTGTGAAAGCTCCTTACTTTTGAATCTGCCGTCAAAATACACAAGCGAATCAAAATCCAAAAGATCGGCAGAAAAACCTCCCCTGCCCTGACTTCCGTAGTGAACGCAACGCATTTTATCAAGACGGTTGACACGCTCCGCCGTAAAAAAGATGTTTTTACCCTCCTTTACCGAGCCGTCAATATTCCAGGCAAGTACCGAGGAATGATTTTTATCCCTCGCGGTGAGAAGATTCAATCGGTTATACACCGCACCCTCCCACTCGTTTGAGCTGCTTATGGTGTCGGGCAGATACTGCTCGAATTTTTCTGCATAAAGCTCTGCCGTGTTTATTATGTAAAAGCCGTAGCGGTCGCAAAGCTCGTAAAAGACGGGAAGAAGCGGTGCGGCATCGGTCACTATTGTATTGACCGAATGCTGTTTTAACACCGAAAGCTCGTTTATATAGTCATTCTTTGTCATTACCTGACCGTTTGGCTTTACCCTTTTTCCGTAAAGCACCGGCTTTAAGGTTATTCTTTTTTTGTTATATAACAGTCCGTTTTGGTCAAAGACGGTCTCTCTTATACCCGTCTTTACGGGGATATACTCACCGCCAAAGGAAAGTATGACCGTGTAAAGCTCCGGGTTTTCGGCACTGTAAAAGGCAGGAGAATCAACCTCAAAGGTGATATGTCCGTCATCACAGGCCTCGGTCTGTAATAAAAACTCGTTTTGCGGAGAATAAAGCAATGCCGTCATCCCCGAATACACAACCGCATCCACCGTTACATTTATATAACCCTTGGTGCAGTCATTGGAAAGCTTGGTTGAAACTATAAAATCCCTTATATGTCCCTTGGGACGAAGAAGTATATAGCTGTCTGCATATATTCCGAAAAGTTCTCCCATTCGCTTTTCGAGATAACTTCCGTCGCAAAACTTCATTACAACTGCGGCGATTCGGTTGCTTCCGTGGTGCAAAAGGTCGGTTATATCAAACTCCTGCAACGCAGAGGTAACCTCGGCAAAGCCTGCATACTCTCCGTTTACATACAGATAAACACAGCTTGACACGCCCTCGAATACCATATACTTTCTGAATAAGTCGGTGTTTTCATTTACCTCAATATCCTTTACAAACACCGCCGCAGGAGTATCGGGCGGGATGTACGGAGGATCAAAGGGAATATCGGATATATTTTGCCCGGCAGGTATTATGTCGTTTGAATTGAGGTTACAGGGAAGCTCAATTTCGGGCAGACGGGAGAGATCCGTATCGGGACGTAACGCCGCTTCGGGCACCCTTAATACAGATGTATAATACCCAAACCGCCATTTCCCGTTTAGTTCTATACGGCGGTCACTCTCCTTACCGTCGAGTGCCGACGCAAAGGAGGAATAGGGGGTAAAAAGGCTTCTTGCCCCCGCCGTTTTATCACGGAAAACCGTCATATCCTCAAAAAATCCTGCTAACTTCATACTAAGCCTCAAGATAGCTTACAAAGTCTATCTCTTTACCGTCCTTATAGTATACACGGGGTACACGGTGGGAAATACCGCATATTACCTCGTAGTTTATTGTGTTCATCATATCGGCAAGTGCCTCGGCGGAGTTTTCCTCCTCGCCTATCGCCACCGCCTCGTCTCCCCTTTTTACGAAGGGTATATGGCTTACATCTACCATAAGCTGATCCATACAAACCCTGCCGACTATCCTTGCGGTATATCCGTTAATGGTGAACACCGCATTTTCTGCAAGGGCTCTGGGATATCCGTCGGCATAGCCTATTGCAAGGGTGGCTATCTTCATATCCCTTTCTGCCGTAAAGGTCATACCGTAGCTGACGGTATCCCCTTTATGTATGGTCTTTACCTGTGCAACCAACGTTTTAAGACTCATTACGGGCTTTAAGTCAAATGCTCCGTTCAATGCCTTAGAGGGTGCGTGACCGTAAAGGATTATTCCCGCCCTCACCGCATCAAGATGCGTATACTCCTTTGAAAGTATTGCCGCAGAGTTTGCCGCGTGTTTCATTTCAAAGGTGATTCCTCTGCCTTCAAGCTCGTTTACCGAGGAGATAAATTTTTCATACTGCATACGGGTCTTTTCGCCCGATTCATCATTATCAAAGTCCGCAGAGGGAAAATGCGTAAATACTCCCTTTACCTGAAGAGAAGGTAACTGACAGGCATTATATGCTTCATCGATTCCCTCTTTTGTGCAGGTAAAGCCTATTCTGCCCATTCCGCAGTCAAGCGCTATATGACAGTCTATTTTACAGCCCTGCTCTTGTGCCTGCTTTGACAGCGTTTTGGCGTAATCCATTGAATATACCGTTTGAATAATACCGTTTTCCGACAGCACCTTTGCCGCCTTTTCAACCGTATAGCCAAGAATAAGTATCGGCGTTGTGCGGTCAAACCTGCGTATCTCCAACGCTTCGGTAAGACTTGATACCGCAAACATATCCGCACCCATTTCGCTAAGACAGGGGCAGATATGACTTACTCCGTGACCGTAGGCATTTGCCTTTACTACGGCTATTATCTTTTTATGCTCTGCGGCGGCCTTTATCTTGAAAAAATTATGCTTTAGAGCATCAAGATCTATAACCGCTCTGCATCGAAGTAGACTTGTATCCATAATTCTCCACTCTGAAAAAGTTTTATACTTACATATTATATTATGGAATCCCCTTTAAGTCAAATATTTTAACCCTTTAGATGATAAATTAAAAATTTGTTTAAATTTTTTAAAAATAGTTTTTGAGAAAATGCGAGAAAAACAGAGCAAAAACGAGCATTTGAGAGGTTGAAGAAAATAAATTAAAAAATACAAAATATTGTATTGACTTTACCTTTGGTATGTGGTAATATGTCTTGGCGTTAAAAATTTGATTTTTTATTTGGAGGTAACGACATGTCAACTTATATGCCCAACGCAGGTCAGATCGACCGCAAATGGTATGTTCTTGACGCAGCAGGTAAGCCCCTTGGTAAGACCGCTGCAAAGGCCGCAGAACTTCTCCGCGGCAAGCACAAGACTGTTTTCACTCCTCATGTTGACTGTGGCGATTTCGTAATCGTCATCAACTGTGACAAAGCAGTTCTTACCGGCAAGAAGCTCGAAAAGAAGTTCTACCGTCATCACACAGGCTACATTGGCCATCTTAAAGAGGTCAAGTATGCAACCCTTATGAACGAGAAGCCCTGCATGGCAATGGAACTCGCAATCAAGGGAATGATCCCCTCAAACACCCTCGGCCGCAAGGCACTTACAAGACTTCGTCTTGTCTGCGGCGCAGAGCACAAGAATCAGGCTCAGAAGCCCGAAGTTCTTGAATTTTAACGGAAGGAGCGAATTATAATGTACGAAAGCAGTCCTTATTTTTACGGCACAGGCCGCAGAAAGAGCTCGGTAGCTCGTGTACGTGTATACAACGGCACCGGCAAGATCACCATTAACGACAGAGATATTGATGATTACTTTGGTCTTGAGACCTTAAAGCTCATCGTTCGTCAGCCCCTCGCTCTTACCGATACCGCAGAGAAGTTTGACATCGTCTGCAGAGTAGCAGGCGGCGGTGTAACAGGTCAGGCAGGTGCAATCCGTCACGGCCTCGCACGTGCACTTCTCCAGTATAACGAGGAGCTTCGCCCCGCACTTAAGAAGGCAGGCTTCTTAACAAGAGATCCCAGAATGAAGGAGAGAAAGAAGTACGGTCTCAAAGCCGCACGTCGCGCTCCCCAGTTCTCAAAGAGATAATTACTGTATTATCAAAAACAAAATGCTCTGTTTTACAGAGCATTTTTTATTTTAATATTGAAATTTTCAGGGCATATGATATAATTGATGTACCTAAAGGGTAAATATTAAAAGGAGTATGTATTATGACTAAAAAGATTTTAGCAGTTCTTCTTGCTCTTACAATGCTTTTTGCTTTTGCAGCATGCGGCAGCTCAGACAAAGAAGATATTACAAACAAGGACATCATCGGTGATGTAGATTCCGAAAAGGACAACACAAACGATGACAACGACACCAACAGCAGCGAGGACGAAACCGAAAACGACAACAACCTTGCCGATCAGCAGGCTTCCCTCTCGGTAGGTCTTGGTCAAAGCACCACAAAGCAGTGGCAGAACAAGGCTCTCGGTCTTGGCTACAACATCCCCGCAAGCTTTACCGTACTTACTCAGGACGAAATTTCAAAGGACTTCTCAAATGCAGTACCTGCAGGTAACGATCTTACCGCTGCTCTTTCGGCTTCCGGCAAGGCATACTACGATTTCGTTATAAAGAGCGAGGACGGTTCTTCAATAGCTGTTGCATTTATGAATGCCGGCACACCGGTTACCGATAGCATAATCGACTCAACTGTTGATGGTATCGAAGATTCTTTTAAATCCCAGTACAAATCGATGGGTGCAACCATAAAAGAAATTAACAAGGTCACCAAGAAGCTCGGTTCGGGTTCATACAAGGGTGTATCCGCTGATGTGACATATATGGGCGTAAAGATGCAGCAGGCACAGTTTTACGCAGGCGTAGGCAAATACTTTGCATTTATCACTATTACTGCCCTCGGTGACAACACCGTAGACAGTCTGCTTGCAAACTTCTACGATCTTTAATACTTAAAAAAATAAAAACCGTTCGGGTGACCGAACGGTTTTATTTTTTATTAAAATGCCCATTTGCCGTTTTTGAATATCTGATACTCCTTGCCGTCGAAGGAGGTGCCTGTTATTTCAAGGTCGGCGGTGCCTATCATAAAGTCTTCGTGTATGATGGAATCGTTTACGCCCATCTCGTGAAGCTCCTTAAGGGTGTACTTTTCAAAATCCTTGGTGGTTTCGGGGAATCCTCTGCCGAGTGCCAGGTGGCAGCAGGCATTTTCATCAAAGAGGGTGTTATAAAAAAGCAATCCGCTTTCATTTATGGGTGAATCAAAGCCAACAAGCGCACATTCACCGAGATATGCCGCACCCTCGTCCATATTGATAAGCTCCTTTAAAAGCTCCTCGTTTTGCTTTGCTCCGCATTCTACCGCTTTACCGTCTTTAAATCTGATCCAGAACTCATCTATAAGCTCACCGTTATAGGACAGCGGCTTTGTGGAATAAACGATACCCTCTGCCTCTCCCTTTTTGGGTGATACAAAGCACTCTTCGCTGGGAATGTTGGGGTTGAATTTAACGCCCTCAAGCGTGGTTTCCTCACCACCCGCAAACTCACCAAGCTCTCTGAGTCCAACCGTAAGATCGGTGCCGTTTGATGCCTTATAATGAAGCGTCTTAAGCTGCATATTGTTGAGCTTTGTGTAGTGGTCGCGAAGCTCGGCATTATGCTCCTCCCAGTTGTTTATGGGATCGCCGTAGGCTCTTGAGCAGGAAAGTATTGCATCCCACAGCATCTCCACCGCCTTTGCGGTACGAACACCGGGGAATATTTTTTTAGCCCACATCTCACCCGGAACTGCGGCAATACACCACTGATAATGGTTATCCATCTTATCGCGGTAGGGCTTTATTACCTTCATTCTCGACTGGATGGCGGCGGAATATTTTTTCTGATCCATTCCCTTTAATCCGTCGGGGTCCTCGCTTACAAGATAGATGGTTGCGGGAAGGGTATCAAGGCGATGGGAAAGACGCTCCTCCTCCCACTTTTCGACCCTGCCGAGTGTTTTAGGCTTTTGGTATTTTACATTTACCTTGGTAAGAGGCTGGTATGAAAACTGCACCGTTACCTTTGAGGCTCCCGCCTTGTAGCACTCCTCTACGGTGTATTTTACAAACTCGGGACAGTCAAGCTCGGCAGATATTACTACCTCCTGACCCTTTTGAACATTTGCACCCTTTCGGGCAATGAGTTTTGCGTACTCACGAAGCACTGTTTTTTTCATTATCTTTATCCTTTCGGTTTATATTCATAATTATGATACCCGCTATCATCACCGCAATACCCGACAATACGGTAAGGTCTGCCCTATCGTTAAAAAAGGCGATACCTATTACACTTGCGACCATCGGCTCGGCGGTGGCAAGTATCGATGCGGTGGAGCTTTCGGTCCTTTCAAGTCCTTTTGTATAAAAAATATAGGGCAGTACACAGCATATTATTCCCAATCCCAAGGACAAAAACACCGTTTCAAACGAGGTAAACATCATTTTTGCGGTTTTTATGGGTTGTCCGCTTATCGACGAGCCGATAAGTGCAAACAAAAAGGTATAAAAGCTGATGGTGGAGGAACGGTAGCCTCTGTTTATGGCATATCTGCCAAATATCGAATAAAGTGCATATCCGATACCCGACCCAAGACCGAAAAGTATTCCAACGGGTGAAAATGGGGTAGAGGTATTGATTATGCCCGATACAAGAACACATCCAACGCTCATAAGCACAAGTGAGAGAGCCTTTTTAAGGGTAAATTTTTCCTTAAAAAGTATGCAGGACAGTACGGTTACAAAGGCAGGTGCGGTATATAGCAGCACCGCCGCTACTCCGAGCGAGTCGTTATACTGCATTGAGTAAAAATAACAGATATTAAAAAAGTACAGACTGAAAAGTCCCGTTCCCAGAAAACACCATATGTGTCGAGGTTTGATTTTAAGTCCCTTTCGGTCGAATATAAGCATAAATATCAGCATACCGACCGCCGCCGTGAGTGTCCTTACAAAGACCATCTGCGGTCGGGTAAAGCCTTGGTCAAAAAGGCCGTTGACGAATATACCGATACATCCCCAAAGGGTTGCGGCTATCATTATAAATATTGCGGATGTTTTTTTCATTTGCTTCACCGATTCAATTATAAACCCAAAAATTGTTTTTTCAATAGTTGAAACGTCTTTTTGAGTGTGATATAATCTTGATATTCAAAAAAAGAGGTGTATTTTATGCTTACGGCGGTCGTCAATTCCTTAACGGTACTTATGGGCGGCTTTTTGGGTCTGCTTTTGAAAAAGGGAATCCCACAGCGTTTTGAAAAGGCTATAATGACCTCCCTTGGTCTTTGCGTTATGTATATCGGTATTTCGGGCGCATTAAAGGGTGAAAATCAGATCGTTATTGTAATATCTATGGTGCTTGGTGTGATTTTGGGCACACTTATTGATATAGATAAGCGTATAGAAGATCTGAGTAACTTTATAGAAACAAAATTCAACAAAAATAAAACCGCAAAGGTATCGATCGCACAGGGCTTTATGGCGGCAAGTCTGCTCTTTTGCGTCGGTGCAATGACGGTTACCGGCTCGATTGAAGCAGGGCTTGGAATCAAGGAGGGCTACACCACCGTTTATACAAAATCCGCCATTGACTTTGTAAGTGCTACGGTTCTTGCCTCAAGCCTTGGTGTAGGTGTATGCTTTTCAAGTGTTTTCGTTCTTGTTTTTCAAGGTTCGCTTTGTCTTTTGGCATCGGTTTTACAGCCGCTCCTTGTAGGTTCGGCATTAAACGAGCTTATTTCGGTGGGTTCGCTTATGATACTTGCTTTAGGCTTTAATATGGTGGGTATCACCAAAATAAAGGTGGCTAATATGATGCCCGCCTTAATATTTGCTCCTGCGGTCAGTTATCTTGCAGGTTACATCACTTCGCTGTTTTGAGGTTAAATATGGAAAATATTAAAAATCAGGCATTTATTGCCGCAAAGGAAATTATAGAGATTGCCCGTCTTAAAAGCGGCTCGGTCTTGGTGGTGGGCTGTTCGTCGAGCGAGGCAGCAGGTAAAAAGATAGGCACCTATTCGAGCATTGAGGTTGCCTCTGCCATATTTGAGGGCATATACTCCGCCTGTAAACAAGCCAATGTGTATATTGCTGCTCAGTGCTGTGAGCATCTTAACCGTGCTATCATTATAGAAAATCAGCTTTTGGAGAAAAAGGGACTGGACGAGGTAAACGTCATTCCCAAAGAAAAGGCGGGCGGAAGCTTTGCTACCGTTTGCTATCGCAGTTTTTCGGATCCAAGGGCGGTTGAAGGCATAAAGGCGGATGCAGGTCTTGACATAGGCGATACCCTTATAGGTATGCATTTAAAGGCGGTTGCGGTTCCCGTAAGGCTGAGCATTGATAAAATAGGCGAAGCACATCTTACCGCCGCGAGAGTCAGACCAAAATTCATAGGCGGTGAACGTGCCGTTTACGATGATACCAAAATGTAATAGATAGAAGGCTTGAGAAATCAAGCCTTCTTTTTTGTTTTTCCTAATGTAAAGGGTAAATATCTGTTTGTAAAAAGTATTACGGGATACATCAAAAGCATAACACCCACCGCACATAAAAACCATACGGTATATGAAAAGTCGGGCTTGAACAGTTTGATTATTTGTATGAACAGTTGGTTGAAGATTAGTATCTGAAGTGAGTTTCGTCCGTAAAACAAAGGTATTCTTATTATCCTTTCGGGCAGACGGCAAAGATGATACGAAATAAGTATCACCGCAAGGGATAATGTCACCGCCGACAGATAAAAAAGTATTTGGTTATTAAACTGCATTATGCGAAGATTTACGTAGCCGTTAAAATATGCCGCAGTAATGCCGACTCCAAGCAGTAAGACCAATGTTGCGGGTGAAAGTGCAGCCGCCTTTAGCCTTTTTGAAAGGCACGGTGCTATGAGGTTTGGTATAAGCCATCCCACCATAAAAAACGCAGAGGAGGAAAGGGCAACATCAACTGCCAGCGGCAGTCTTACGGGTAAAACGTAAGGCAGGGCCACTCCGACAATCGCCAATAATACCGTTGATACATAAAGCATAGCTTTACTCTTTTTAAAGGCGGTTATCACAAAAAATGAAATTACCGCCGCAAAAAACATTGCCGTCAAAAACCATTGCACAGTACAAAAGGGGGAATATTCGGCATTTGAATAAAAGAGATAATACGCAAATTTATCAAGCGGATACACTCTTGTCTTATCAAAGCACCAAAAGAATATTTGCCACATCAAAAACAGTACCGCCGCCCAGAAAAAATAGGGAATGATGAGCGACCTTATCCTCTTTTTGACAAAGGGGACGGCTTTTGTGTTTTTAGCCTGATTAAAGCACCATCCCGACACCATAAAGAATACCGGCATATGAAAGGCGTGAACGATGCTGTCAAAGGTATGGGGCACACTCGTATGGCAGATAACCATTAAAAAGACCGCCAAAAACTTGGTCATATCCAAAAAATCCAATCTTTTTTGCACCCTATCACCTCTTTTTGAAAATTATAGCATAACCTTTCCCTTTCGTAAACGATTTTTTATCCCAAAATCGTTATTCCTCATTGTAAATGAGAGCTTTTGGTGTTATAATGTAGGTTGATAAATTTTTGCTTTTTGAGGCGGTTATGAAAAAGGGTATAAAGTATAATTATACGTTAAAGATTGCGCTGAGTTTTATTGCCATAATACTGCTCGGTACGTTGCTTCTTTGTCTGCCCGTATCCTCACAGGACGGCAGCTTTACCTCCCCCATTGACTGTCTTTTTACCGCCACAAGCTCCACCTGTGTAACCGGTCTTATTACACTTAATACCGCAACACATTGGTCACTCTTTGGCAAGGCGGTCATTTTATGTATGATACAGCTTGGCGGCCTTTCGTTTATGTCGGTCGCGGCTCTCTTTATTATGTTTTTGAAACGCCGTATCTCCGCCTCCAACCGCAAGATACTTATGCAGTCTGCCGGTGCGATGGAGCTTTCCTCTCCCCGCACAATGATAAAGCGTATATTTATCGGCACGGCCTTGTTTGAGGGTATAGGCGCCGTGCTTTTATCCATACGTTTTATTTCACAGTTTGGTGTAATAAAGGGTATCTGGTATTCGGTGTTCCATTCGGTAAGTGCATTTTGTAACGCGGGATTTGACCTTTTGGGGTACGATACACCCTTTGTCTCCCTCACCGCATATCAAAACGATTATCTCGTTTTATCGGTCATTGCAATGCTTGTAGTGGTAGGCGGTATAGGATTTATTATCTGGGGAGACGTTGCAAAATACCGTTTTAAATTCAAAAAATACTCCCTTCACTCAAAGCTTTGCCTTAGCATAACGGCGGCACTTCTTTTGACGGGCACACTTTTGACCCTTTTATTTGAGTATAACGGGGTCTTAAAGGATATGAATATTTTTGAAAAGATATATCATTCCTTCTTTCAGTCGGTAACACTTCGTACCGCCGGATTTAATGCCATTGATCAGGCATCGCTTACAGAGGCGACCAAGACCTTTTCAAGCGTATTTATGCTTATAGGCGGATGTCCCGGTTCTACGGCGGGCGGAATTAAGACCACCACCTTTTTTGTGGTGCTTTTAAACATTGTAGCCTCCACCCGAAAAAACACTGACGTTGTGGTTTTCAAACGTCGTATAGATTCCGAAACGGTGCGACAGGCCTGTGCAGTAGTGTTTGTTTATATATCAATGGTGGTGGTATCCACCGTTACGATATGCGGTATTGAGGGACTCCCCTTAAGCTCGGTGCTTTACGAGACCGCCTCGGCAATAGGTACGGTAGGTCTTACGGTGGGCATAACACCCCATCTTTCAACCTTGAGCCATCTGCTGCTTACGGTCATGATGTTTGCGGGAAGAATTGGAGGACTTAGTCTTGTTACCATTCTGGAACGCAAACAACAAAAAGCTGACATTCAACGCCCGACGGCGAAAATTTTAATAGGATAGTGATAATATGAAATCTATACTTGTAATAGGAATGGGAAAGTTTGGCATCCACCTTGCGAAAAAGCTGGTAACGCTTGGCAACGATGTTGTTATTATAGACAATGATCCCGTAACCATCGGTGCGCTTGAGGGGGATTTTGCCGATGCACAGATCGGCGACTGCACCAACGAAAATGTTATAAAAAGCCTTGGTGTAGACGAGTTTGATATCTGTATAGTTGCCATCGGCGACGATTTTCAGTCCTCACTCGTTGTTACCTCGCATCTTAAAAAGCACGGAGCAAAGTATATAGTATCAAAGGCAACTCAAGACATTCAGGCACAGCTTTTAAAGGCCATCGGCGCAAACGAGATAGTCTATCCCGAAAAGGATGTAGCCGAATCCCTTGCGGTGCGCTTTAATGCCGAAAACGTCTTTGATTTTGTTCCCCTTACCGACGAATTTGCACTGGTAGAGATACCCATTCTGTCTAATTGGGTGGGTAAGACCATAATCCAAACCAATGTCAGAAAGCTTTACAACATAAACATCATCGCCATAAAAAAGGGTGCGAACATATTTATGCCCACCCCTTCTTATAAATTCTCAAAGGGTGATCATATAGTAGTATTCGGTTATGCCGACGACGCATTTAAACTTTCAAAAGAGGCAAAGAATTAGTATGGAAGAAAAAATTATTCAGATAACCGAAGAGGAGCTGGAGCTTGAGGACTATCTTGATATGAGGATAGCCGTAAGAGCCTGGGGCGACTCGCTTATTAAAAACGATAAAATGCTCATTTTCGTTTCGGATTGTGCACTCGACGAATGGGCGGATAAAAACAGGTTTTTTGACGTATCGGAGCTTCCCATCAGGGTAATGACCTTCGGCAGTGCCGTAAACCACGCATTAAATGCGAAGGTCAGCGGTATCGAGATACTTGGATTTTATGACGATATGTCATTTTTATCCTCATCCGAGCTAAAAAAGACCTCGGCTCTTGTAAAAAACTATATGGCTTTGGAGTCGTTGCAGATAAACCCCGATGAGATAAAGAGGGTTGCTCGTCAGATACGTGAGAATGAGGTGTATATTCACGGCACACTTCCCACCGACTACCGCGAGGGTGACCGTTTCGGCACCGAGACCATGAAGCGTGAGAAGGATGGCACCGAATACACCGCCGTTCCCGTCTTTTTGTCGGAACGTTCGGCAGTAAAGCAGAATCCCAACGATGCTCCCGTAAACAAGTGTAAGCTTTGCGATGTCGCATTTATGTACCGCACCATGTTTAAGCTGTTTTTAGAGCCCTACAAGCGTTATGGCTTTGAAATGGATCCGGAGGATATTTTATAGTATGAGCATAAAGGTGAATCTTCACGCACATACCTTTCGTTGCGGTCACGCAAAGGGCAGCGAGGAGGAGTATATTCAACGGGCAATGCAAAACGGCATAGAGATAATGGGCTTTTCGGATCATATGCCATTTTTATTCCCAAACGGATATCAATCGGGTTATCGCGTAAAGGTTGAGGATGCAAAAGATTATATCGATTGCCTTCAAAAGCTTAAGAAGAAGTATGAGGGTAAGATAGACATCCGCATCGGCTTTGAAATGGAGTATTATACCGATCATTTTAAGGATATGTTCAACTACGCAAAAAAGCTTAATGCCGAATATCTGATTTTGGGTGAGCATTTTCCCTCATACGAGGACGGCAGATTTGAGTATGCAGGTGTTCCCACCAAAAACGAGGAGGCACTGCGTTCATATGTTGACGGCTGCATAGCAGGTATAAATTCGGGTGTTTTCACCTATGTTGCACATCCCGATGTATTCAACTTCGTAGGCGACAAAGAGCTATACTCATCCGAAATGAAGCGTCTTTGTATTGCAGCTAAAAATGCGGACATCCCGCTTGAAATAAACTTTTTAGGTATAAGAAGCAACCGCCACTATCCAAATCCGCTTTTCTGGCAGATAGCAGGAGAGGTCGGATGCAATGCGGTGTACGGCTTTGATGCACACTCTCCCCTTCCCGCATATGACGGTCAAAGTGAAGAAGCGGCAAAAAGAATAATAGATCAAAACAATTTAACACTTATTGAATATCCCAAAATTATTGACATACAAGGAGTAACATTATGAAAAATCCTATTGTAACATTTGAACTTTCAACAGGCAAAAAAATCACCGCAGAGCTTTACCCCGATATTGCTCCCAACACCGTAAAGAACTTTGTTTCACTTGTAAACAAGGGCTTTTATGACGGAATCATTTTTCACCGCTGCATCGCAGGGTTTATGATTCAGGGCGGAGATCCCACAGGTACGGGTATGGGCGGTCCCGGATATTCCATTAAGGGCGAGTTTGCCGCAAACGGCTTTGAAAACGACCTTTCACACAAAAGGGGAGTTCTTTCAATGGCAAGGGCACAGGATCCCAATTCCGCAGGAAGCCAGTTTTTCATTATGCACGAGGATGCATTTTATCTTGACAGACAGTATGCCGCATTTGGTTGTGTTACCGACGGCATTGAGGCGGTTGACGAGATATGTGAGCTTCCCACCGACTATGCCGACAGACCCTATGAGGATGTTTCAATGGTAAAGGTCACCGTTGACACCTTCGGTGAGACCTTTGACGAGCCGGAGAAGATGTAATGGAGCTTAAGGAAATACAAAAGACAAGACAGCACATATATAAGGGTATGGTGTTTGATCTTTATCACGACACCGTGACCCTTCCCGACGGAAATGAGGCGGGTAGAGACTGTGTTTATCATAACGGCGGTGCGGCGGTGGTCGCCCTTACAAATGAGGATGAGATCCTTTTTGTAAAACAGTTTCGTTATGTCTGCGGTGAGGAGACTCTTGAGCTCCCCGCAGGAAAGCTGGACAGTAAGGATGAGGATCCCACCAAGGCCGCCATCCGTGAGTTAAAGGAGGAGACGGGAGCCGTTGCAAAGCATTTTGTAAAGATCGGTGAATGCTACTCCACCCCCGGCTTTTGTAATGAAAGGATACATCTTTACTTTGCAAAGGAGCTTTCCTTCGGTGAACAGCAGCTTGATGAGGAAGAATTTTTAAATGTAGTAAAGATCCCCAAAGACGATGCCGTAAGAATGGCAAAAGAGGGAAAATTTAAGGATCTTAAAACACTTGCAGGTATTTTGTACTTTGCGGCATTTGAGAATGGAGAACAATAATGCGAATAGTTGTAAAGGTTGGCACCTCAACACTTGCCTATCAGACAGGACACCTTAATATCAGACATATGGAGGCCCTTTGCAGGGTATTAAGCGACCTTAAAAACTCGGGACACGAGGTAATTTTAGTATCATCGGGTGCTATCGGTATGGGCAGAGCAAAGCTTGGTCTTAAAAAGACAGTGGATGATATGCCCGCAAAACAGGCGGCAGCGGCCGTCGGTCAGTGTGAGCTTATGTATACATATGATAAATACTTTGCAGAGTACGGTCATATCGTGGCACAGATACTTCTTACCAAAAGCGACACCGACCATGCCGACCGTTATCAGAACTTCAAGAACACCATAAACCGTCTTTTAGAGATGGAGGTGCTTCCAATAATTAACGAAAACGACACGGTATCCACCGAAGAGATTGCGGTGGGCGACAACGACACCCTTGCGGCAATAGTTGCAACGGGTGCCGATGCAGATATGCTTATACTTTTGTCGGATATAAAGGGTCTTTATACCGCCGACCCGCATACCGACCCTGACGCCACCCTTATAAAAGAGGTCAATGAGCTTACCGATGAGATAAAGGCTCTCGGCAAGGGTGCAGGAACCCAGCTTGGTACCGGCGGAATGCATACAAAGCTGCACGCCGCAGAAATTTGTATGCAAAACGGCATTGATATGATAATCGCTTTGGGTGAGGACCCTGAAATTTTGTACGACGCTATCGAAAAGAAGAACGTCGGAACCTTATTTACATCGAGGTAATTATGACCACTAAAGAAATTCTTGAAAATGCTCTGGCAGCAAAGCCCGCCGTTTCGGTGCTGTCGACCGAGCAAAAAAACAGGGGTCTTGAATGTATGGCAGATGCACTTTGTGAGCATACAAGCGATATCATCGCCGCCAACAAAACAGATCTTGACAACGCAAGTAAAACCGTTTCATCGGTTATGCTTGACCGTCTTATGCTTGATAAAAAGCGAATAACGGCAATGGCCGACGGTATCCGTGCCATTAAAATGCTTGACGATCCTGTAGGTGAGGTGCTGGAAGCACGTTCGCTTTATAACGGACTGTCACTCGAAAAGAAGGCGGTGCCGGTGGGTGTTATCGCCATGATTTACGAAAGCCGTCCGAATGTTACCTCGGATGCCGCCGCACTTTGTCTTAAAAGCGGAAACGTTTGTGTGCTTCGCGGAGGTAAGGAGGCTATCAACTCCAACAAAATGATAGTTTCGGCTTTGCGCGGGGGCCTTAAAAGGGCAGGTATTGCAGAAACGGCGGTAAACCTTGTACTCGATACCACCCGTCAAAGTGCCACCGAGCTTATGGAGGCGGTCGGCTTTGTGGATATGCTTATTCCCAGAGGCGGTGCAGGACTTATCCGTGCCTGTGTGGAAAATTCAAAGGTCCCCTGTATTCAGACGGGCTCGGGAATATGCCATATTTATGTTGACGATTCTGCCGATTTCGATATGGCACTTAATATAATCGAAAACGCCAAGACATCACGTCCGTCGGTATGTAATGCCGCAGAGGTTTGTCTTGTTAATGAAAATATTGCTAAAAGCTTTCTTCCGCTTTTGTATAAGCGTCTGGTTTTGGATCGCACCGAAAACAAGGTAACACTTATCGGAACTAAAGAGGTATGTGACATAATTGATGCCACTCCTTGTGATGAAACCTCCTTTGATACCGAGTTTTTGGACTACATCCTTGCCGTAAAAACGGTAAAAAGCGTAAGCGAGGCTACAGAGCATATACGTATTCACTCAACCGGTCACAGTGAGGCAATAATCACACAGTCGGACAGCAGTATAGAGTATTTTACCGCCAACGTCGATTCCTCATCGGTGTATGTCAATGCATCCACCCGCTTTACCGACGGCGGCGAGTTCGGTCTTGGCTGTGAAATGGGCATCTCTACCCAAAAGCTACACGCAAGAGGCCCTATGGGTCTTAAGGAGATGACCTCTTATAAATACATTATCCGTGGTAACGGACAGATTAGATAGGTGATAAAATGTTTGATTTCGGTTTTATAGGCTGCGGTCATATGGGAGCCATCCTTGCCGCCGCCATAGTTAAAACGGGCAGATACAGCGTCGGTGTTTCAAATGCTACCGAGGAGCTTACAAAGTCTGCCGCCCAAAAAACAGGGGCAACACCCTCCGACAACCTTACCCTCGCCAAAAGCAGTCGCTTTTTGGTACTTGCGGTAAGACCGCAGGATCTGTCCCCCGTTATAGCAGAGATCTCCCCCTATTTAAAGGATACCGTTATAATATCCGTTCTCGCGGGGGTAACGGTAGAAAAAATCAAGGATGCCGCAGGGGATGTTCCCGTTATCCGCATTATGCCCAACACTCCTGCAACGGTGGGAGAGGGTGTTATACTCTACTCGGCAAAGGGTGTTAATAAGGATTGTGTTGACACCTTCCTTGATGCATTTTCGCTTACAGGTTCACTTTTTGCTATGGATGAAAAGGATATTGATGCAGGTTGTGCGGTATCGGGTTGCGGTCCTGCCTTTGTTTACAGATTTATAGAGCATTTTGCAGATGCAGGTAATGCACTCGGTATCGACAAGGACCTTGCGGTACGTCTTGCCGCACAGACCGTTTTGGGTGCGGCTAAAATGGTGCTTTCGGGAGAAGGTACCCCCGATGCTCTTTGCAATGAGGTATGCTCTCCGGGAGGGGCAACCATTGAGGGCGTAAAAACAATGGATGCATCGGATATTGCGGATGTTATGAAGCAGACACTTGCCTCTTCCTTCAACCGCACTAAAGAGCTTGGAAAAAACTAATTTATATAAAGGATTGATAATATGAGCTACATTCTTAAACTTAAACCCGCATTGAAGGATTATCTTTGGGGCGGAACCTCACTTATGCAGTATTTTGATACCGATTCGGACAAGATAAGCGAGGCTTGGGTGCTTTCCTGCCACAAGGACGGCAAAAGCGTCATTCAAAACGGCGAATTGTCGGGCAAGACACTTAACGAAGCCATCGACATATGGGGCAAGGAGCAGACCCTCGGTTCGGCGGCATCAAAATTTGAGTTCTTCCCCATACTCATAAAGCTTATTGATGCAAAGCAGAATCTGTCGGTTCAGGTTCATCCCGATGACGAATACGCAATGCGTGTTGAGGGTGAATACGGCAAGACAGAGATGTGGTATATTCTTGACGCGGCTCAAGGTGCGGGAATCTACTACGGCTTCAAAAACGAGATATCAAAGGAGCAGCTTGAAGAGGCCATAAAAACCAACACCCTTACCGATCTTTTAAGATTCGTTGAGGTCAAAAAGGGCGAGTGCTACTTTATCCCTGCAGGTACGGTTCACGCCATCGGTGCAGGTCTTACCATTGCAGAGGTACAGCAAAACTCCAACACCACATACCGAGTATACGACTTTGGCAGGGTAGGTGCCGACGGTAAGCCCCGTGAGCTTCACGTCGAAAAGGCTATGGAGGTTTCCACACTTGCTCCCGCTTCATCTGCCGTAACATCATCGGATGAGGATGTCTGCACACTTGCAAGCTGTAAGTATTTTAATGCCGATAAGCTCTCTCTTTCGGGCGAATTTGAGTTGAACTCCGACGGATTTTATAATCTGCTCATTGTTGACGGCGAGGGCGAGATAAACGGCGAGAAATTTACAAAGTACGATTCCTTCTTTGTACCCGCTGATTTTGGCACCGTAACCCTTACGGGTAATGCCGAGATAATCATTTCGGATGTAAAATAATGAAGATAAATATTGTACTTGTCCAGCCGGAAATCCCTCAAAATACGGGTAATATCGCCCGTACCTGCGCATTGACAAATGCACGTCTTCACCTTGTCGGTCCTATGGGCTTTAAGGTGGACGACAAAAAGCTTAAACGTGCGGGTCTTGATTACTGGCATCTGCTGGACATCACCTATTACGACGACCTTGACGACTTTTTCTCTAAAAATTCGGGCGAATTTTACTTTTTCACCACAAAGGCAAAGCATCTTCACACCGACCCGCAGTATCCCGACGGATGCTATCTTTTCTTCGGCAAGGAAACGGCGGGACTTCCCGAGCCTCTTTTAGAGAAAAACTATGACAGATGTGTCCGTATTCCGATGCTGGACCATCCCGATGCAAGAAGTCTTAATCTTTCAAACTCTGCCGCCATAGCGGTGTATGAGGTACTTCGTCAGCACTCCTTTGAGGGAATGCTGAGCGAAGGAGAGCTTACCGGCAGAGGCTTTTAAAGGAGATAAAAAAATGAAAAGAATATTTTGTCTTATAATTTCAATCATTATGCTTCTCACCATCTTTTCAGGTTGCGGTGAGGAAGCAACAAGCAGTATAGTAGAGGCTACCGATTCCTCCTCTTCCACCGTTTCAAGCACTCCCGAGGAGCCAAAGGAACCCGAAGTTCAGCTTGATCCCACCCTTTATAATCCCATAACGGGTGAATATGATCTTGCTGCTCCCCTTTCTACCTATCCTGTCGGTGTTATGATATGTAACGATGCTTACACAAAGTCACAGCCGGGAATACATACCGCAGATATGTATGTTGAGACCGAGACCGAGGGCGGCATTTCAAGAATAATGGCGGTATATGCCGATGCAACACGTACTCCTTCACTTTTGGGTCCCGTAAGAAGCGGACGTACCCCCTTTATACAGATATCACGCGCACTCGGTATGGTATATATCCACGCAGGTGGAAGTCCCAAGGCATTAAAGATGGTGCAGGAAAAGGGTGTTCACAACATCAATGCTCTGGGAAGCGGTATTGCCACCGTCAGAGATGCTGAAATGAAGCGTTCCAATGCCAATAAATTCGACCACTGCTTAGGTGTTGAAAATAAGGGTGTCGTAAAGGCTATGGAAAAGGGCAAGTTTAACGAGAGCTACGAGTATAACTCTCCCTGGGATTATGCAAAGCAGCCCATTACCGCAGGAGAAGAAGCGGTAAACATTGAAATTAAGATGAGTGCTCAAAAGACGGGTAACAGCTTTTTTGCATACGACGCCGAAAAGGGTATTTATCTTAAGGACAGAGGCACAGCCTCCTCGCATAAGCCCCACACCTCCACATCGGGCGAACAGATAACCGTATCAAACATCGTTATCCTCTTTGCCGATAAGTTTGTTGAGCAGCGCGAATACTACACCCGTATAAACTTTGATCTTGCTGAGGGCGGAGAGACATATGTATTCTCACAGGGTAAAAAGCTGGCGGGTAAATACAACTACACCAAAGACGGCTTTACCCTCTTGGATGCCGACGGCAACAAGATGAGCCTGTCTACAGGTAAGACCTACCTTTACATTATGTCAAATAAGTATAAAAATCAGGTCACCGTTATTTCCGATACGGTGGACGAAGAAGCAAAATAAACACAAAAAGCAGGTTTAATAACCTGCTTTTTATTTTCGGCAATTTCCCGATAAAAATCATTTTTGTTTTCCCTCCCGTTACAACAGGGTTTTTATTGTGTATGAGATATAATACTTATCCCCGTTATTATATTTCAGGAGAACGAATATGAAAGCCTTACAGATGTTAAAATCAAAATCAGTACACACCGTTTTCGGACAACTCGCCCTTTTATGCTTATGCTTTGCCGCAGGTATAATATTCTCGCAAACGGCACTTTTTTCCTTTGCTCCCATCGGAATTGCATTTATTTCATCGGTGCCGGTTTTTGCGGTGCTTCCTGCCTGTCTTGGAAGTATGGTTGGAAGTATACTGGGTATAGGTGAAATATCGGTTGCAAAATACCTGCTCTCTGCCGCATTGGCGGCGGTTTGCCGATTCGGTTTTTCGTTTTTTAAAAAGCAGGATTCCTATATTTCTCCCCTTTGCTCCTTTGTGGTTATAGTAGTATCCTCCTTTTTGACACAGCTTTATTCCGGATTTGCCGCCACACTTTTGGTTTTATCTCTTTTTGAGGGTCTTTTTTGTGCCGCGCTTACCTACTTTTTTTATTCCGCCATTTCTTCCCTTTCCATAAGCTCCAACTCCGCCTGTCTTGACTTCAGACAGATAACCGCCGTAGTGGTGACGGTATCGGTATGGGTGGCTTGTTTAAGCTCCTTTACGCTTTTTGATATATCAATTGCACGGATCATTGCCGTAACCCTCATTTTATCTGCGTCGCAGGGAGGTCACGAGCAGGCAGGAGCAATATCGGGTATATCCTTTGGTGCGGCACTTGCCCTTGCCAATCCCGACACCCTCTTTTTATGCGGCGGATACGCTATGGGCGGTCTTTTTGCGGGTACATTTTCGAGAATGAATACTCTTTTATCGGCGGTAGCCTTTGCGGTGTCAAACGGACTTTTCGCTCTGCTTTCGGGGGATAAAAACATTGCCGTAATCACCTGCTACGAGGTGCTTTTTGCAAGTGTTTTATTTCTTGTACTGCCAATAGGGGTCAAAAAGCAGTTTTCCTTGTTTTTTGCTCCAAAGCTCGTCTCCCCCGATATTGTCAATCCCCAACGACTGCTTTCCACCCGACTTAATAAGGCGGGTAAGGCACTTGACGAAACGGCAGATATGATATCAAAGGTAGGTGACATTCTTGCGGGAAGCTCCACCGAACTTGAAACGGTGTTTGAAACGGTACGTGTAACGGTTTGCAGAGGATGTGCTCTTTGTAACTACTGTTGGGAATCGCAAAAGGCGGAAACTCTGTCTGAATTTATCTCTGCCACAAAACATATGCGGCAAAATAACGATGAGATATTCAGCGAAGAATTTATCTCCCGCTGTACCAGACAAAACAAGGTCGAGCGAGGACTATGCTCTGCCTTTTACGATTATATTTCGCAGGAAAAGACCCGTCAGCACGTCTGCGATGTGCAGACCGCCGTAAAAATGCAGTTTCAATCGGTTTCGGCACTGCTCTCACAACTCTCCTTTGAGGTCAGCCAGACCGACGGGTTTGATAAATCCACCGCAGATATGGCAGAGGCGGTATTCAAGGAGCTTCAGCTTCATCCCAAGGAGATAACCGCCCGTATTGATAAAAACGGACGTCTGACCATCGACGCCACCCTTACAGACAAGGTCATCCCCCAAAAAAAGATAGCCGAAAGACTATCCCTTTGCTGTGACAGAGAGCTTGAAACGGTAGAACTGACCCGTTGTGACTCGCTAACCTATATTACACTTTCTGACAAGGCGGTATATACGGTCGATTTTGCCGCACGTCAGCATACAAATTCGGGTTATTCGGTATGCGGTGATGCATATAATAAAATCAATAACGGCAGAGGTGTTTTTTCAATGCTTATTTCCGACGGAATGGGCTCGGGAACACGTGCGGCGGTGGAGGGCACCATGGCGGTGGGTCTTATGTCGCGACTTATTCGTGCCGGATTTGACTGTCCGTCTGCGGTGGGTCTCGTAAACTCTGCACTTATGTTTAAAAGCGGCGACGAAACACTTGCAACGCTTGACATCTCCGCCATTGATCTGTATTCGGGCAAGGTAAGCTTCTTTAAGGCGGGAACTCCCCCAACCTTTATTCGAAACGAGGGAAGGATCGGTACGGCGGGATGCTCTGCAATGCCTATCGGCATTTTGCCCGAAATTCAGTTTGAGCAAAGCGAATGCACCTTATCAAGAGGTGATATCATCGTTATGGTCTCGGACGGTGCCACCGATAACGGAATCGACTGGATAAAAAGCGAAATAAAGCATTTTGAAGGCTCGGCGGCAACACTTGCCGACCGTCTGATAAAAACGTCGGTAGAGCGTTTTTGCGGACACGAGGATGACGTAACCGTCCTCGTCGCAATAATTAAATAAAATAACAGCCGAACCTTAGGGAGCTGCGATTAGGGACGAAATCGGTTTTGGAACCAAATTTTATCCTACCGCTTTGCCTTCACCCTTGTAAGACACAAAGTATTACTGCGGGTTTCAGGCTTTGCGGATAGAACAAAATTTTCGGTTACAAAACTGCGTACACCTAAAAAAGATAAATTTTTAGTAGTATAAAAGGCAAAAACCTGCGGTAACGCTGACGCGTACCGCAGGTTTTTAACACATTAGACTGCAAAAATTTGCTTTTTTAGGCGGTTTATCCCTAACCGCAACTCCCTTATAGGTTCGGCTGTTTCAATTTATTTTTTGGTTTTGCTGAACATCCATTTGACTGCATCGGTGCTGGTTGCGGCGTGGGTCCAGACGTTATGCTGACCTCCCGGTACCTCGTCGTATCTATATACAGTATTTCCTGCATCCTTGAGGGCCTGAGCCATTGCTCTTGTTCCTGCTACCGGAACGGTGGGGTCTGCATCTCCGTGAAGGGTGTATACGGGGAAGTTTTTAAGCTTTGATGCCATTGCAGGATCTGCGCCGCCGCAGACGGGAACCGCTGCCGTAAACATTTCCGTATGACGCATTATAAGATCCCATACACCGAATCCGCCCATTGAAAGACCGATGGCGTACTGTCTTTTGGTGTTGGTTGAATAGTTGGAATTGATCCACTTAATAAGCTCTACCACTCCGCCAAGCTCGTCACTTTCAGCAACGGCAGCGGTTGAATAGTTACCGTTTGCCCAGGGGGTATCTACCCACTGTTCGCCCTCAAGACACTGCGGTGCAATAACTATTGCGTTGGACATTTCTTCAATGCTGTAATCAAAAAGCTCCCATACCATATTATTGAGTTGCTTTTTGTTGTCATAGCCTCTCTCACCTGCACCGTGAAGGAAGGTAACTAACGGATATTTCTTTGACTTATCGTAGTTTGAGGGGATATATATGCTGTAACGAACAACTGTACCGGTTGAGGATGTAAAGCTTTCCTGCTTAAAGGAGTCAAGAACGATTGCTCTGGTAAGCTGACCTGCCTTTTTATACTGTTCAAGCTGATTGGGAACAACCTCGGGCTCGGGCTTTGAAGAAACGGTGCTTTCCACCTTGCTCTCTACAACGCTTTCCACCTTGCTTTCGACCGATGATACGGTGCTTTCTGCCTTACTTTCGACCGATGAAACGGTGCTTTGGGCTAAGGAGGTCTGTTCCTCTTCACCGCAGGCCGAAAATGCAAATATCATACACAAAACAAGCATAAAAGCTAATATTTTTCTCATAAATAATTCCTCCGAATTTTTTTATTAATTATACCTCCTATTTGCATCCGTGTCAATAAAAAACACCCTACGGCTACCCGTAGGGTGTTTTGTTTGTTGTAAAAATCAGTTCAACTGTCCGTCTATCATTATTGCGTCCAGTACCACAGTACCTTCGGTGGTTATGGTAACGGTATGGGTTGAATTATCAAGTATACCCGACGAGAATACCTCTGCATTGAAGCATTCATCGGTGGTTTGATCGTAAAGATCAACCAGTACGGGTGATTTTGAATCTATGCTGACGTACATCTTGCCCTGTGATGCGCTCTTATAACCGATAAGCTTAAATCCGTATCCGGTATATGTAAATGAAGCACTTGCGCCGGATTTAGTACGGATGGCGTTATGGTCAGAAAGCTTCCAGGCGTGAACCGATGTCCATTTACCGTCAAGGGTAAGCTTTTCACAGTTTTCTGCTTGTACCTCGCAATATCCCTCATTGTGAGTGTTATTTGCGATCACATTACCGCGGATATTTATGGCATCTATATATGCCTTATTTTGTGCGGTTATCCTTACGGTGTGGGTGCCTGATGCAACCTTTTTGGAAAATACCTTTACCGAAATGTCGGTATCAACGGTATTACTGTAAAGAGAAACCTCGGTCTCTTCACCGCCGTCTATAGAAACAAGCAGACTTCCCTGTGTATAGCTCTTGTATGAAACTATTTCAAAGAGGTCACCCTCAAAGGTGATTTCTGCTACGCCGCCGTTGTTGGTGAACATAGCTCCGCTTGAACTGAAGCTCTTGTGATTTTTTATCTGCCACTCACCCGAGAAGCTGAATTCATCGGTAGACTCTGCCTCGAATACATCTGCATCTCCGACTACATCTGCAAAGAATGCATTTGACATATATCCGTATGAGTTCATAAGATTTGCAGAAAGCATCTGATTACCGCAGGCATAGAAAACTCTGTCGGTGTTGATACCGGAAATATCCACCTCAACGGTGCTCGGTGAGCTGATAACTGCGGGAAGCTCGGTATAAACCGTTCCCACAAGATATCCGAAGCCGGAAAGCTGTGAGCCCTTGCTTAATTCAAGTCCGTCACCGACATTTTCGAAGGTTACGGTAACCTTTTTGCCGTCGCTTACTGCATCGACAACGACAGGACCGGTGGTATTCTGCTGGGTGGAATATACCTTTTCAAGTGCTATATCCGCACCGCGTAATGCAAGTGTATGCTTTTTGTTGGGATGTATATCCGAAATATCCGTCCACAGATCGTAGTTAGGTACCGCAAAGATACTGTCGTAGCCACGCTCGGCATTGAGCTTTCTCATCTGTGCATAGTGACGCATATTTCCGTTTGAGGTGTTATCAATGGTAGTATAGGGTGCAAGTTCAAAATATATAAGGGGAAGCATTGCATCATCGGTAGAGAATACCCTGCTCCACTGTGTTTGAAGTGCATCCATATAATATGCCTGCAGGGGCTCACGATTTACATCGTGACATCCCTGATACCAGATAATTCCGTTGGCGTTATAGTTTTTAAAGGGGGTGATTCTGGAATAGTAGTATCCGCCCAATACATCGTTTGAGTTATTGGGTGTATACCAGGATAAAAGATCATTCTTATCCGCACGGTTTACATATTTGATACCCTCAACCCAGCCGTTTTGGAGAACATACTTATAAATATCTGTGTAATTTTTCTTAAGGTCCTCGGGATCCAGCCATGTAAGCGAGGAGGAGCCGCCTACTGCCGATTCGATGATTCCGACGGGGATGTTCAGCTCGTTGCTCAGCTTAACGGCAAAGGAATAGGCTACTGACGAAAAGTACATATAGTTGTCGTTGTTGTCAACCAGCCACTCGCCGCCATCGGTATTAAGGGTATCCTCATGACCTATTGCGCCCGACTGTGCATAGAAACGAATATATTTGTTTCTGCCCATATTTGTGTAAACCTCGGGCTCTGCACTTTTGGATATGTTGAACTCCATATTTGACTGTCCGCCTGCTGCCCATACCTCACCAAACATAATGTTTTTGAGTGTTGTGGATCTGTTTGCGGTTGATGCGGTAACCGTGTACTCATCGAATGAGCCCTTAACGGTGTCTTTAGATACAAAATGCCAGTAACCTGTATTATCCGCAGTTACGGTTCCCGATATTACTGTGTCGGAGCCCTTTGCAATATTTATTGATACCTGCTCATTTGCACCTACCTTACCGTAAAGCGAGATGGGTTTGTTTTGCTGTAATACGGCATTATCACCGAAGGCGTTTGAAAATACCGACTCATTTTTAACAAGGCGAAGGTTGTTTATTCTGATGGGTACGTTGTCTGTAGCCTTGAAATACAAGCGCATAAAGCAAATACGGGAAATATCCGCCGGTCTGAGTGATGACGGTATCATCGTGAATTTTCCGTGACCGTCGATTACCGCCTGCGTTGTTAAAGAGCCTTTTGGAACTGCAATACGAATTGTATTCCAGCCCTGCTTAAGAGTATTTAATCCATTATTGGTCGAACTGTTTACCAATGCGAATCTTGTTATGTTGTTATACCAGTTGGGTGAAGATGCTATTTCTAAATATAGCTCCTTTAAATCTGTAGCTAAGGGCAGATAAATGTCATATTCGATGGTGGCGATATCTGTGAGGTCTATTCTTTCACCCTTAACGCCGTTACCCTTCCATATCAACAATGAGAAGGCATCTGCATCTCCGTTTATCTTTATGGATGCATCTCCGTTTGTTTTTACGGATGAATCAAACCCATATCCGTTTGCTGCGGTAACGCTCCAACCCTCATCAAGAGATATACCGTTAAATGCGGTAAAATCATTGGTATAAACCTTGGGCTGCTGTCTTTCAACCGTAAGCGAGTTAAACTTTACGGTCAACGGAGCTTCGGTAGTTGCTGTAGATGCTACATTCCAGAAAATTCTGAAATATTTGATGTTTTCATAGTTAGCACCTGTATATACATCGGCTCCCAAGGTGACGTTATAGTATCCGTTAGCATCATTTTGTCTGATGGAATCGAATGCAGGAACGGTAAAGCTTATCTTTTTCCACTCTCCGCTGCTAAACGCTACCGAAAGATTTGTTCCCGAGATTGTATATCTTGTAGCAGGGAAGAAAGTATGTGTTGAAGCGACCTCAAATGTAAATGTGCCTATTTTGGAAACATCACTTACCTTTGCCCAGAAGGTTATATTGTCACCCGGACGGGCATAAAGCTCGTGACCCATATCACCTTCAAAAATTATCATTCCCATACCGCTTGCCGTATTTGTAACCGCAAGGGAGGCATTTCCTGTCACCTTATCGGAAGTATCCATTGAAAGCTGTACTGCGGTGTTGCCGGGAGTCCAGCCTGTCATATTATCGGTAAGCGGATTAATAACCGACTTGAGATAATAATAGGTGTTATAGGTTATTCCATTTTCGGTATAAGAAATATTTACCTTTTCTCTGCCGATATCATCTACCTTTCCGGAGCGTGATACGGTATAGTTTAAAATCTCCTCACTATCGCCCGAAGCCAAAAGCTTATAAACCTTGAGATTGTCTGTGTTAAAGGCTTCATTGGGTAAAAATGTGGTCTGTGTATCAAAGGTATCGGCATATATACCTGCTATTTCCTCGGTTCCCCATGCCGAATCTATTCCATCCGCCTCGACAATACGTGCACCTGCGAGTGCCCAGGTATAGTTGTTCGCCTTTGATGCGGTATGGTCGTGAATTGAAAAGCCGCTGACCACCTGATCTTTGTCAAGGAAATCCCTGATTGCCGATGCAATATAGCCCTGATTTGCGGTATCGTTATTCGCATTGTAGTTGGAAATAATATTGCTGAGTGTTGACATTTTGATCTTAAGATGGTTCCAACCCGAAACAAGCTTTTGTGTTCCGTCTATGGTTCCGTCTATATCAATATTTTGAAGAGAGGTCTGATAAAGCCAATAATCAACAGTAGCACCGTTCAAAACCGAATGACTGCAGCCCTTGGGATATATTCTCATAACAAAGTTACCTATCTTTGTTACGTCGGAAACCCAAAGCCAGCCTTCAAAATACCAGTTTGCCTCATTGGTTTTACCGTTGTCGCCCGTATAGATATCTCTAAAATCTATATCGGGGGTCTCAAATACAGCACCGTTTTTGGCGGTGGTATTAAGTGCTTTTATATAATATGCCGATCCCTTCGGCACATTTGCCGATGTGGGATTGCTGAGCGATTCGGTATCCACCACCGTTATCTCGGTAGCTCCGACCGCCGTTAGGGTCTGATTAGCGTTATACTCTGCCTTTTCTCCGTGAAGCGGCACTAACAGTTTTGACTGTGATGTATAACTTGTCTGTTTAGTGTCGGCTGCCGCCGTAACGCTCATTGACAAAAGCATAGCTAAAACTACAAATAATGAAATAAACTTTCTCATTTGCTTTCTCCTTTCCAATATTAATTTTATAATATCAGTAATCAGCCATAAATATATGATTTCTTTTAATAAATATTGTGTTCTATTTTGACTAATTATATATATTTAATAATTTTAATTCAAATAAGTTTATAATCTTGTCAATACAGGAAATATGTGTTATAATTTTCGAAAAGGGGGATGCAATATGAGTCAAGTAAAGTTTTACAGATTTTCAGACAACCGCAGTCACGCATTATCGGATGCGGACTTTTACTATCACAAGGTCGGCACAACACGCGACTCAATCTTGGTTCGACCTCACACCCACGATTACTATGAGCTGGAGTTTTTATCATCGGGAAAATGTCGATATATAATAAATGGTACCGAAATGATTTTAAATGCAGGTGCGCTTATTTTTATAAGGGATACCGACACGCACGAAATTCATCCCATAGACGACGGCTTCTACACCCTTCACAATATTGCATTCAGCCGAGAGATCGTATCAAGACTTACCTATTTTCTTGGTGATTCATATAATTTCGGGGATCTTTTTACAAGCAACCTTCCCCGTATATTAAACCTCTCTCCCATTGACCGAGAATATTTTGAACGAAAATTCCAGATGTTTTCCACAAATGTGCAGATGGGCAAGGATTTTTGTAACCGAGCAGGAAAAGAGCTTTTATTTAAAATAATGACCTCGTATTTTCACATTTCACAGACAAATACCCCTGCATACAAACGTACACCACCCAATTGGTTTTTAGAGCTTTGTTCACAAATGCTGCTCGATGAAAACTGGAGGGCGGGAACCGGTCGTATGTGTGAGCTTTCGGGAAAATCCGCAAGTCATATTGCCCACGCAACGAAACGGTATCTGGGAATATCACCCACCGAGTTTATTAACGATCTGAAGCTTAGCTATGCTAAAAAAATGCTTATACACTCGGATTTTCCAATCGTTGATATTTGTATATCGTCGGGCTTTGAAAATGAGAGCTGGTTTTATAAGAAATTCAAGGAAAAATACGGTATAACACCCGACAAATACCGAAAAGAGCAAAAATAATAAAGGCAGGAAATATCCTGCCTTTATTTTTATTTGATTATTTGGACTGGCTGAACATCCATTCGAGTGCGCCGCTTTCTGCTGCGGTGTAGTCCCAAACGCCGTGACCGTATCCTGCAAGTTCAATGTAGGTGATCTTTGTGCCGCCTGCTGCCTTGATTGCATTTACCATTGCTCTGGTTCCTGCAACGGGAACGGTGGGATCAGCATCACCGTGAACAGTAAATATGGGGAAGTCTTTAAGGGCAGCTGCCTTGGTTACATCTGCGCCGCCGCAAGCAGGAACTGCTGCGGTGAACATATCGGTATGACGCATAATGAGATCCCAGGTACCGAATCCACCCATTGAAAGACCGGTAATGTACTGTCTGCCGGAGTCTGTGGAGTATTTGGAATTTACCGAATTGATAAGCTCTACTACCGCCTTAAGCTCGTTGCTTTCTGCAACAGAGGAGATGGAGTAGTTGCCGTTTGCCCAGGGAGTATCAACCCACTGCTGTCCGCTGGGACACTGCGGTGCGATGACTATGGAATTTGCCATAAGGAAGTTTGACTGATTGAAGTACTCAAGAAGCATATGATCCATCTGTGAGTTGTTGTTGCTTCCTCTTTGTCCTGCGCCGTGTAAGAAGGTTACAAGCGGATAGCTCTTATTGGGGTTGTAGTCGGAAGGAACATATAAGCAATAGTTAAGTGCTGTTCCGTCGGTTGCATTATATACAAGCGGAGTAAATTCTGCTTCCATCTGATCTTGAGTAAGTGTTCCGTTCTCTGCGATAAGCTTTTCAATGGTGTTATTGTATGTAGGCTTTACGTTGAGGTATGAAATATAAAGCTTATGATCCGAATGACCTACAGGACCTGTAAGGTGACCAACCTTTGTAAATTCGCTTGAGTAAAGAACGTTATCAAGATATGCATATTCATTAGCTGAAGGATAGGTAATAAGAAGGTCCTCAGCATTGTTTGAGAGTGAAAGGTTCGTAAATGCATCAAGCTCTGAAATATCCGATACATTGAAGTCACCCGTTACAACAACATTGTCATAACCCGTTACAAGATTATTGATCTGACTGATCTGCTGTGAACGTACGGTGATGGAATTCCAATCGAGGTGGGTATTAAAGAGGTTAATGGTTGCTCCCTTATACTCTATCTGGCAATGCTGTACAGCTCTTTGCTCGTATGAACCCGACTCAAGCATTGTGGAGCTTGAAAGTGTGATGGGATACTTTGAAAGAACGCCGATACCGTACTCGCCGTTGTTACCGCTTGTTCCTGCGATATTTATGGTCTTTGTATAGTAGTAATACTTGTAACCCGTAAGCTCGGAAAGCTTTTTGAGGGTATCTACATTGCCCGAACGGTTTGCAAGGCGGTCAACCTCCTGAAGACCGACGATATCAAGGTTCTTTGCAAGGATATCGTCTGCAATTTTCTGGAAGTCGTAGGATACATACTTACCGTTTCCGATGTTGTATGAACCGATATTGAGATCCGACTCAAATACGGGATCAAGTACGCCTTCGGGGGTAGTGTAGCCGTTATCCTTTACATCGGTAAGATACTGAAGCTTATTGTTCTTACCGGTAACGAGTGCATATGTTGCAAGAAGTACGCTTGCGTGCTCCTGGTTTGCGGTATCACGAAGTCTTCCGTCTGAGAAATAGCCCTCGTCAAAGCCGCCGTCGGATGAGAATGCATCAATAAAGTCGAGAAGGTGCTGTGCACGTGCAAGTCTGCCTGTCTGGTAGCAGTAAAGAAGCTCCCAACCAAGTGCCTTACCTGTGATGTAGGACTGCTTATTGTTGAATGAGTCATCCGCATTTAATGTTACGTAGGATGAAAGGATATCATATCCCTTGAAGTCTACGATACCTAACTTCATATACTCTTCGTAGGTGTTGTCGAAGATGGTGTCGTCCATTGCGAACCAGTCGGCAGCAATAGGAGCAAAGGTTACGAAGGAGAAGCCCTTATAAAGTGCGTAATCCTCGTCAATAGCAATCATTTCGGTGTATATCTTCTTGCCGTTGATGGTGCAGGTAAGCTCCTTGTGAATAGCATCTGCTATTGAAGTAGCGTGACCCATAAGACGCTCGCCATCGGTTACACGTCCAAGACGGTTTGCAACGAATGAAAGCTCATAGTTTGCCTGAGAAGCAAAGACGTTGGTAAGAAGGTCATAGCAATCCCAGTATCTTCCCTCACGTCCGTGCTCAAGGCAGACATTACGTACTATGCCGTATGAGGGATCGTAATAGATGGAATTATTAAGGAAGTACTCTGAATAACCCATAACGGTATCAAAGGTCTTTTCAATAAACTGCTGATACTCGTCAAAATAGAGGTTTGCAAAGTTTGCATAAGCCTTAACAAAGATGTAGTTTGCATCAACCTGGATCTTGGTTGAAAGAGGTGTGGGAATGGATGCATCTGCAGTCCAGCTGACACCGTCGTTATCACCGTAAAGTGTTACGCCGGTTGAATCAAATCCTACTGCACGAAGCTTTACGGTCCAGCTGCCCGATGTGGGAACATCACCAACCGAAAGACCAAATACTGCGGATATCTTCTTTTGCTCTGCGGTAAGCTTTGATGCTACATCGACACTCTTAATGAGTGTTGAGCCCTTATAAAGATCTGCATAAAGGCTTCCGCTTGTCTTTCCGTTGTATGATGCATAGAAGTTGAACTGATAAACGTGGTCGCCCTTACCGGCATTGCCGAGTGCGTAGGTCTTGGTGATGCCGTTTCTGATTGCATCTACCTGGAAGTAGCCTGTTTCACCGATATCTGCGGGGGTAAGGATCTTATATGCCATGCTGTAGGGCTTTTCAGCGGCAACATCGATAGCATATGAGGGGAAGGTTACGGTAGAGGTCTTACCCCAAGCAACCGTTCTGACACCGCCGTTATCATAGCAACGGATAACGATGGCATACTTTTTATCCTGAGTAAGAGTAATTGCCTGGTCAAGCTTGAAGGAAACCCACTTTGCAGCGGTAAATGCTGCGGTAATGTCGACCTTCTTTGAAGCAACAAGTGTTCCGTTATAGGCGTTCTCGCGAACCTCCATTTCAAAGTAACCGGTTGATGCTGCGGTTGAAAGTGCAAGGTCGATCTGTGCAACGGTGGTATCCCTCATAGGAATGAAGTACTGTGCAGCACCTGCTGAAGCCGAAGCGTTGATGCCGTAAAGACCTGTGGGATACTCGGTCTGATTACGGATGGCGGTATCGTCGCCTGCCTCTGCCATAGTGAGAAGTCTGTATGCCATTGTCTGAGGCTTGCGTGTTTCAATGTCATAGGCATATGACTCGAAGTTTGTAAGTGTGGTGGTACCCCAAGCAACAGTTCTTGCGTTGCCGTTATTGTAGCAACGGATATGAATTGCATACTCGGTACCCGCCTTCATTGTAATCTCCTGTGAAAGCTCAAATCTCTTCCAGGTTGCAGAAGTAAAGGCGGCGGTTATATCCATTCTTGCATTTGCAAGCTCGGTTCCGTCAAAGCCTTCGGTAACCCTGAGTTCAAAGTAACCTGCTGTGGCTGCGGTGGAAAGAACGAGGTCGATATAAGCTATATTGACATCCTCTTCGGGTGTAAAGAACTGTGCTGCACCGTTGGGTGTTGCGGCACCTGCGTTTATGCCGTAAAGACCTGTTCCGCAGCTTTCCTGGTAACGAACACCGGGATCTGCTTCAACACCTGCCGATGTATATTCAACATCTGCCGAGATGTCGTTCATAATGTGGATGATATGCTCCTGACCGCTCTGCTTATGGAATGCAATAAGGTACTCGATAAGTGCCTTTGCAGCCTCGGCATCATCATCTGCTATGTGAGCAAGCATCTGATATGCGCTGTCTCTGGGGAACATTCCGTTGTATGCACCTGTGATTGAGGTGGGTGCATAGCCGTACTCTGTGATACGGTCGATCATTGTTGCATAGGTGACATCGTAAAGGAAGTCGCCTCTCTCGCTGGGTGCAAGTGTAGGTGCAAAGAAGTTTTCGTATTTACTGATCATAATAGAGTCTAATAGAATTCTGCCGAGTGCCTTGATCTTAACGGTATGCTTACCGTACTCGCCAAGACTGATCATTCCAAGATCCTGCTTGTACTGATATCCACCTGCGGCATACTCATTCATTACCTTTGTAAGTTTTCCGTCAACATAGACCTCAAATGAGCCATATGCTTTTGAACGATATCCGATAAATCTGATTGCGGCGGCATTTACATCAAATGTAAATTCTCTGCCCGCTACCGTTGCCATAACGCCGGCACCGCCTTCGAGGTACCAGGAGTTAGTAACACCAAAGCCCTTGGGAAGCGGCATATCCTCTGCCTGGAATGAAACGCTGCTCAAATCAAGCTCAATGGTACCGGTAAAGCCGTTTATCTTGTAGGTAATAACGTCGTTTGCGGTAACTGCGGAGGCAGTATAGGTAAGTGTCTTTGAGTCCTTTACCTCTACTGTGCCGTAAAGAGCATCTGCTGTAAGCGATGCACTCTCACCTCCGACAACATAGGGAATATCAATTATAATATCCGAAACGTTGTCGCTGACCTTCTTGGAAATGGGATCAATTATCATATCGTTTGCTACAAACTCTCCGTCGGTAACAAAACGGTCGAAACAGGCATAGAACAATGTGGGATTCTTTGCCTCGGCTCTCTTTTTGTCAAGAACCGTAACAATTACCTCGTGAAGTCCCTCGCCGACGTTCTTTTCATAAAGGACCTCACCGTAGACGGCGGTATCGTTATAAAGGTCAACGATCTCTTCCTTTTGTCCGTCAACTATGACCGAGATCATACCGTAGGTATTGTTCTTATATCCGATAATTGCAAAGCTTTCACCAACAAAGGAGAACTTTGCGGTTGAGCCGTACTTTGAAGCACGGATACTGTCCTTATCGTGAGCCTTTTTAATGTTCTTGATGACCGTAAAGTCGCCTGTGTAGGTAATGGCGGTATCGGTCTCCTTAATATAGTTCTCGCTGAGCTTGTCTAAAACTACGCTGTCTGCCGCAATTTCATTTTTGCAGGCCTCATCTGAGAAGGTCTTACGGCAAAAGCTACAAATAAAATGCTCGATGTTACCTGCACTAAGACAGGTGGGAGCTACGCCTTCAACCGGCTCGCCGTGGTGGGTGATGGGCTCGACTACCTCTTCATAAAATCCGCAAAGACGGCAATCGTTCCATCTTATACCCGTCTTATTACAGTCTGCTGCCTCTAAAAGACCGGTATCAAAACGGTGTGAGCATACGTAGTTTCCGTTTGCGACAGCAACCTTTGCGTTGCCCTCGCCATAGTTGAGATGCTTTGAATCCAATACACTCTCATCCTTAAGGGTGAGAAGTCCGTCGCCTGTTACATTAAAGGCATAATCTGCGGTTGATGTGATGTTATAGCCGTTAAAATCTACGGTAACATTCTTTGTAACATCAATAGCAGAGGAAAGTGTGAAGGAATTGTTGAGCTTTACGGTTGCACCGTCTGCAGCATTACTGATTGCAGCTGCAAGATCGTCACCTGCATACTTGCCGTCAACCTCGGTATCAAAGCCGAAACCGATACCGCCGATCTTTATGTATGCACCTGCTACGTTTGTCTTGTAGCATACACGTATAAAGTTGATAGCCGACCAGTTGGTGTAATAGTTGGTCTGACCCGAACCGTATCCACACCATACATTGTCCTTATAAACAGAGTTTCCTGATGAAATGGTGAAGTTCTTGGGTAACTTTATCTTGTTCCATCCGGCTGTGGTAATGGTCTTGCCGAGTGAGTGTGTCTGTGTCTTGGTACCTCTGTAAAGGTATCTTACGCACTCGGAGGAGTATCCGCCGCCCGATGAGAACTCAAAGTAAAGTTCTGTAAGACCTGCGGATGTAGCATTATTAAATGCATCGAGTGTTGCCTGCGGAATGTATATCCAAACAGAAAGATAATCTGCATTTGAATAGTTTGCCGCAGTAAAGCTTCTTGATACTGTAATGGTGGTGCCGGCCGAGGGGGTAGGCATATGTATCGAAGCTTCACCCAACCTTACGTTTTCCTCGTCAATCGTGACTGCGGCACTCTTTGTATACAAAGAAGAGTCCTTTGAGGTAAACTCAAGGTGTCCCGATGATGACGTTGCCGTATCGGCTGATACACCAATGACTACGGTGCTTAACATCATAGTAATGCAAAGCAAAATAGCCAATGCTTTAGAAAATTTTCTTTTCATGGGTTTTCTCCTTTCACAAGAAAAATAATTTATTTATTATACAGTCCGCAAACCCTTGCGAACTCATATGCTATCCAACTGGCGTGTTCCTGATTTGCGGTATCGCGAAGTCTGCCGTCGGAAAAATAGCCTTCATCAAAGCAATCCACCGAAAAAGCATCCAAAAATGCTAAAAGATGTCTTGCACGGGCGGTGTTTCCTGTTTTGAAGCAGTACCAGATCTCCCAAGCGAGACCCTTGCCCGTTATGTACTGCTGCTTGTGAATAAACTCATCATTTTCATCAAGCGTAACATATGAGCTTGTAATGTCAAAGCCCTTAAAATCGGTGCTTCCCATTCTTTTGAATATCTCGTAGGTGTTGGCAAAACGCTGTTCGTCAAGTGCGTACCAATCACAAGCAATGGGAGCAAAGGTAACAAAGGAATAACCCTTTACCATCTCTCCGCCCTTGTCTATTGCGATAAGCTCGGCATAAATATCCTTGCCCTCGTGGGTGGTGACGAGATTTTGATGTATTCCCTTTTCGATCCTTGCGGCATAAAGGCCCAAAAGCTTTGCGTCACCTTCTCTGCCGAGTGCCCTTGCAACCTTTGAAAGATTATAGCAGCCCTGAGAGGCATAGCAGTTGGTCATAAGGTCATAGCATTCCCAATATCTCGATTCCCTGCCATGCTCGTAACACGGATTTCTTAAAAGAGACATTTCAGACTTATAATGCTCCCTGCTTTCAAAAAAGTACCTTGCAAAGCCCAAAACGGTGTCAAAGGTGTCCTCTATCCCCTGTCTGTACAGCTCAAGATACTCAAGTGCAAATATAGCATAGGCATTTACGAACATATAGTTGCCGTCAACCTGCACCCTGAGTGATATCGGAGGCTGATCAAGTGCCGAATTGCCCATAATGTGAACCGTATGGGGCATATTGTACTGTTTATGATAATTTACGGTGTAGTTGAGTATCTTAAATGCATTTTCGGGCTGACGGTTGGCAATGTGAGCCAGAACCTGAATGGAACAGTCCCTCGAAAACATTCCTCTGTATGCTCCCGTAACCGATGTAAGTGCAAAGCCATTGGGCTCTATTCTGTCAGACAGACTTTTCATGGTGTTGCTGTAAAGATCTAGACCGACATCGCTGGGGATTAAAAACTCTCTGTTTTCTTGCATACTGCACCCTTCCTTAATAAGTCATTAATACACAGTTTAATTGTAGCATACAATATAGCCTATTAATAGTATTATTTTTACCTCTTACATAATAATTTTGACTTGTTTATACAGTCCTGTAAAACCCGAATATAAATTGAATTGACATAGCCCTTTGGGGCATTTATAATAAGATTGAGGTGAGAATATGAAGATAAATTTTATAAAATTAAATGAAAAAGCCCATTCACCGAAAAGGGCAACCGAAGGTGCTGCAGGAGCAGATCTTTATGCAATAACACAGGGCAGTATTACCATAAAGCCCCACACCACCTGTATGATACATACGGGAATTGCACTTGAGATACCCGAGGGTATGTGCGGACTTATCTTCGCACGAAGCGGACTTGCCTCTAAAAAGGGTCTTGCCCCCGCAAACAAGGTGGGTCTTATAGATTCAGATTACCGCGGAGAGATAATGGTGGCACTTCATAACCACACAGACGAGGATCGAGTTATAGACGACGGCGAAAGGGTGGCACAGCTTGTGATTATGCCCTATGTAGCGGCAGAGTACTCCCTTTGTGATTCCCTCTCGGACACCGACCGTGGAGAAGGCGGCTTCGGCAGTACAGGCACAAAATAAATAAACAAAAAAGATTTGGCAAATTTTTGCCAAATCTTTTTATTATAAAAAAAACACCCTACGGTTGCCCGTAGGGTGAATTTATTTAGTTACTGTCTATTCAGTTATAATTACTGGATAATGAAGCCGTCGAGAAGAACATTGCCCATTGCAACTACCTTTACGGTGTGGGTTGTGTTCTCATCACAGGTCCACTTGCCAAGTGCGAACTGATAGTTGTAGCCTTCTGCGGTCTCGCTTACTCTCTCGATGTACTGGTCATCAATGAAGAGACGGAAGTCGCCGTACTTGAGTGACTTGTAACCGATGATGGTGATTGCAGAACCTGTGAAGGTGAACTCTGCGCTCTCGCCATTCTTAAGAGTGATTGCGGAGTGATTTGAAAGCTTCCATGCGTTTGCAGTAGTACCTGCATCAAGATAATCCTCAGCCTCGAAGATAATGCCGTCTTCGAAGGAAACATTGATCTGTCCCTTAACGCCGTTCATCTTGTAGGTGATGGTATCACTTGTTGTCATTTCTGCAACGTAGTGGATCTTGTTGTCTTCAACAGCAATGAAGCCGTTTTCTGCAACAACATTGGTAAGACCGGTAGCAGTTGCATTGTTGGTCTTTACTTCGTCAACAGTGATAACTGCGCTTGAAGAATCAAGAATAACGTCGGTCTCAACAACATAGTTCTCGTCGAGAGCATTAACGGTACCGTCTACTGAGATGGTATCGAGTGCTGCATAGAAGAGACCCTTGTTGGTTGCTGCTTCGTTCTTCTCGTCAAGAACGGTGATAACAACATCGTGTGTGCCTTCGCCGACAAATGAGGTGAAGAGATGTGCATCCCAAGTTGCAGCCTCTGCATAGAGGTCAACAATGTATGAGCCCTTGCCAATGACCTCGATCTGAACCTTACCGTAGGAAGGAGCCTTGTAACCTGCAAGCTCAAGTACCGAACCGGTGAAGTTGAACTGGATGGTTGAACCGCTCTTTGAAGCTCTGATCATGTTGTAGTTGTTTGCATTCTTCTGGTTGTTGAAGGTAGTCCAGTTACCTGCAAAGAGGAGGTCTGCATCGTTGGAGTCAACAGTGTTGAGCTCTACATCTACAACTTCCTTGTAGGTCTCATTAAGGAATGCGCCGCCCTGGATATCCTTTGCGCTTGAAACGTCGATATCCCAAGTGCCGCCTGCAAGGATAAGTCCATCTACCTTATCGGTGTAGTTATCGAAGAGGTAAACATCGGTCTTAACCTCTGCAGTGGTGGTTGTACCTGCTGCAAGAAGGTCACCGTCGAAGGTACCGCCCATTACGTTAATGGTGCCTTCACCGGGAACTGCAAAGTGGCTGACATCGGTTACCTTGTAGGTACCACCATAGATGTTAACTATGGGATCACCCTGAACAAGACCGTTGATGTAAACGTTGCAGTTGTTGTTCTCGGAGAGACCTGAAGGAGCAAAGTTACCGTAGAGGTCTGCCTTAACGCCATAGCTTGTGTAGATGCCCTCTGCCTTAGTGTCGAGGTTGATGTCTACACCGTAATCTGCGAAGATGTCGATCTTCTCTGAAACCTTAAGGATGGTTGATGAACCGTCGTTGTCGGTTGAACCGATCATCTTGAATGCTGATGCATTAGCTGTGGTGGAGATGATATCTCCCTGGAACTTCTGAACTCCGCCGTAGGAGAGTCTGAGGTAATTGTTGTTATCAACAACTCTGAGGTTACCGCCTTCAACGATCTTGAAGATGGGATCTGCAGAGCTTCTAAGTGTGAATCTGTTAAGATCAAGATAGACCTTCTTGTCGATGATGATGGTCTCATCGGTGGTGATGTCGTTCTCAAGCTTAACGGTTGCGCCTGCGGGAGCCTCTGCAATAGCGGTTGCAAGATCATCGCCCCACTTCTCGCCGTTAACAGAAACGTCCATACCGTAACCGATACCGCCAAGAAGGATAAGTCCGTTAGAGGAAATATCTGAGGGCCAGTTCGGGGTACGGATTCTCATACCGTCGACCTCTGAGAAGTCCATAGGCTCAGAGAAGTTCTGAACGAGGTTAACCTTACCATCAATATGATTGGTTGTACGGTCGAAGTCGCCGCCCTTTGAGAGATCCTTCTGGAGGGGGATGCGAACCTTCTGCCAGCCCTGATTGAACTGAAGGAGGTTGTAGTTTGAATTGTTTGTTACCCAGTGATATCTCCAGGTGTTAGCTGTGGGGTTTCTCTTTGAGGAAAGCTCAATGAGGAACTCAGAATTAGTTGAAGCTGTCTTTAAGAAGTCGGAAGTAATGTAGATCCAGAACTCGAAATACTCTTCGCCTGTAAGGTCGATGGGAGTTTCGTTGTATGTTCTGTAGTGGGTATCATTACTTGCGAAGAAGACCATTGACTGGTCACCGGTACGGAAGTTATCTGCATTAAGCTGACAACCGATACCGTTGTCGGGCTTACCGCCGTAAAGCTCTGCATTGGTATCACCAAAGGTGTTACCGCGAGGCTTAACCTGGATTCTGTAGGTCTGGGTTACGCCGTTTACGGTGAAGGTAACGATCTTTCTGCCATAAACAGAAGTATCGATTTCTGACATGGTGTAGTCGGTTACTTCCTGGCCCTGATACTTAACGGTGAAGTCGCTCTTTGAAGCGGTCTCGCCGATGTAGTAGTGGCTTCTCTTTGATGAGATCTCGATGCCCCAGGGTGCCTGAGCTGCTTCATCGGTGGAATCAGCAACAATAAGTCTTGCTGCTGCAACTGCGATGTCTGCGCCTGCATTGCCGTGATCGTGTACTTCGAAGTTACGGAAGATACCTTCGTTCATCATCTCGTAGTACCACTTACCGCCTGCGTTGTTGTTTGAATAACCGCTGTCAAGCTTAATGATAGCGCGGCTCCAGCCTGCAGTGGTGGTCCACTTGGAGTTGTCGCCGAATGCCTGGCAAGCATACTCAACGTATGAACCGCCATTGTTCTCCTTTACGGGGAACATACGGAGAACGGGGTTGGCAAGCTTTGCGCTGGTCCAGATCCAGAACTCAAGATAGAGTTCCTTATTTGCCCACTCTCTTGTTACGGGCCAAATTTCCTTGTTTACCTCAAAATACATACCGATCTTATTGACCTTAGCGTTATTTTTGAGATAATATGCGGTTGCTGAAGGTACGCCCTCTGCACCGCCTGTGAGTGTTGAGGTGTCAACGATTGAAAACTCGTTAACGCCGTCGCCTGCTACCATAGTGTTAGAAACTATTGAAAGATCCTTATTACCATAAGCAGGAATGAGTTCTACAGAAGTTACGGGTGTGGTATCTTCTGCTGCTGCTGAAACGACGCCTGAAATAGCGACCATTGAAGCAAGCATAAGAACTGCAAGAACAATGCTCAAAATCTTTTTCATGGTTTTGATTCCTTTCTTAAATTTTGCACCATTTAAGGTACATTTTACGTTTAAAGTATAATACATTTTCATAGAGCGTGACTATATCATATGCTACTGTAAAGTTGACCTATCCTACTAAAACCGCAGAAAACGGACCTTTTTTACGGATAAAGCCGCAGTCTATGAAGAAAACATAGTACACTTTGGTAAAAATTATAGCACAAGTCTACCGAGATTTCCACATTTATGATATCTTTTTTTAATAATTTTTTAAAAATTTTGCTGAAAATCACGCAAAAAACGACCCTCTTTCCCATTCCACCCGTAATATCTCTTGATTTTGTAAAGGCAAGGTGTTCTACCAAGGGGTTAAAACAAAAAAATCACAACCACCGTACCGATGGTTGTGATTTTTATACTACTGCTCGTTTATTGTAAGGAAGAAGGTTGCCGAATCACAGGCATACATTCTTTCGTTCTTCATAAGAACATTGATGTTTTCAAAATTATCAAACATTTCATCATCAAAATCAAGCTTTAGCTTATATGTGCCGTCCGCCGCGATGGTTGCAGTATAATCAATATACTTTGTTCCTGCGCTGACAGACGCAATGCTCTGACCCTGCTTATTAAAGAAGGATGCCTTTTGAGAAATGCTTTTTGCGATCTCGCCGTCGCCTGTACGAAGGTTGAGTCTTGATGTTATATCCCACTTTTCAGCCTTGTTACCCGCTGTGACATTAAGACAGATGTTATAAGGACTTACGCGGAAGTTCTGCTTATCAAGCTCACAGTAGGAGACCTGTGCAAGATTGGTATCATACTTAACGGTCAGTCTGTGGGGCTTTGAAAGGGTTATGCTGCGGTTATCCTCAATAATATAGGGAACATAGAGCATATCCAAAAATCTTATTGAATAATCGGGGGTGTAGGAGTAGGAATCCACCACCAAAACGCCGTGATCAAAGGTAAGGTTTTTGATATCCGTCTGTGAAGCACAGAAGTTTTTATCGGTAAGGAGCTTGGAGATTTCGGGATACCACTCCTTGAAGGTATCATCAAAAACGGCATCCTTTCTGTCAACAATATCAAACTCAAATGCGACATACTCGTTATCGTTAAAGATACTCTCATCACCGTCATAGACGATGGTGTCGGTAACACGCTTATCGGAGGTTACGGTAGAAAAGTGTGTACGGGTATTATCGGGACTGCCGAAAAAGGCAAACACGATGACAAGCACAAGTATTGCAACCACCGTTACGGTACCGACGATGCTGAGTACCTTCTTTTTATTTATAGGCTTATTTGTTTTCATAATTACGCTCCTTTAATATCTCGTTTGAAAGGGTACAAAGGCTTTGCATATCAAGTGCCTCTATTCTGTCATTGGGCTTTAGCCCGGCATTTGAAATAGCCCTTAAAAGTGATTCCTTACCAATTCCCGCCCCTGCTAAAAGCGAGTTGGAAATAACCTTGCGGCGTTGTGAAAAGCCGCTTTTGACAATTGAAAAGAAAAGCTTTTCATCCTTTATATCATACTGCGGATTCTCTCTTATTTCAAGACGTATGACGCAGGAATCTACATTGGGACTCGGAATAAAGCACTCCCTGCCGACGTCAAATAAAATATCCGCCTTGGAGTAGTGGTCGACCGCCACCGTAACGGCACCCGACTGTCTTGTGCCTACCTTGGCACAGATCCTCTCCCCCGCCTCCTTTTGAACCATAGCGGTGATGCTTTGTATGGGAAGCCTTTGTTCAAGCAGCATCATAATTATGGGGGAGGTTATGTAGTAGGGCAGGTTGGCACATACAGCCACCTTTTTGCCCTTAAGCTTATCGTTTATAAGGGAATGAAGATCTATCTTCATACAGTCGGCAAATATGACCTCAACATTATCAAACTCGGCCAAAGTTTCCTCCAAGACCGGCTTTAATCGGGTATCAAGCTCAATGGCAATGACCTTATCCGCCCGTTTGGCAAGCTCGGCGGTAAGTACGCCGATACCGGGGCCGATCTCAATAGCCGCCCATCCCTCAGAAATGTCCGACATCTCTGCCATCTGCGGACAAACGAAGGGGTCGCACAGGAAATTCTGACCCATCGCCTTTGAAAAGGTGAAGCCGTATTTAGATAGTATTTTTTTAACCGTTTTAATATCCGAAAGACCCTGCATACCGCTTCCTCCTTTGCAGATTTTTAATATTATACCACATAAGTTTCGGTTTTTAAACAGATATTCAAGTTTTCTATTGAAAAAATCTTCATTTACATCTATAATTAATACACAAACACTTTTGGGGGTACGCATATGCAGAGAACCGATAAGGTAAACTACTATCTTGACATCGCACAGACCGTAGCAAAACGAGGCACCTGTATGAGAAGAAATTTCGGTGCCATCATCGTAAAAAACGATGAGATCATCTCTACCGGTTACACCGGCTCACCCCGAGGCAGAAAGAACTGTATAGATCTCGGCTTTTGTATGAGAGAAAACCTTAACATTCCCAGAGGAGAAAGGTACGAGCTTTGCCGCAGTGTTCACGCAGAGATGAACGCCATAATTTCGGCATCACGTCAGCAGATGATCGGCTCGGTGCTTTATCTTGTGGGTGTTGATGCAAAGGATAAAAGTATTGTAGACAATGCCTGTTCCTGCTCTCTTTGCAAGAGAATGATAATAAACGCAGGAATCGACAAGGTAATTATCCGTGATACCGAAACGGATTTTCGTGTTATCGAGGTCAGGGATTGGATATTTAAGGATGACTCCCTTTCGGGACAAGCAGGATATTAATGGAAAACTATCAAAAAGAGCTTGAAAAAATAATAGTAGAAGCAAAAAGGGCGGGTAAAAGACCCACCCTTTTACTTCACGGCTGTTGTGCTCCCTGCTCGTCACATTCGCTGGAGTATCTGTCACAGTATTTTGACATTACCCTGTTTTTTTATAACCCCAATATAACCCCTCGTGAAGAATATATCCTTCGCCGTGACGAAGCAATGCGTCTTACAAAGGAGCTTGAGGTGTCCTTTCCCGTTTCGTTTTTGGAGGGGGAGTATGACGACAGGCTGTTTTTTGAAGCGGTGAAGGGTCTTGAGAGATGCAAAGAGGGTGGCGAAAGGTGTAAAAAATGCTTTGAGCTTCGCCTTTTTGAAACGGCACGTATGGCAAAGCAAATGGGATTCGATTATTTTTCAACCACCCTTACCATCAGTCCTCTTAAAAATGCAGAGTTGTTAAATAATACGGGCAAAACCGCTTCGGATGAAACGGGTGTAGCATGGCTACCCAGCGACCTTAAAAAGAAAAACGGATATCTTCGCAGTATTGAGCTGTCCAAAAAGCATAATCTCTACCGCCAAAATTACTGCGGATGTATTTTTTCAAAAACCAATAACCAATAAAAACAATTAAACCCCGCAAGTTACTTGCGGGGTTTCTCATACCCTGTTTTTATTTATTTTACACTAATTAATATGCCCTTATCGGTGTATTTGATAATAAGCATTTCCCCGCCTACAATATTCATCTGTTTTCTGATGTCGTCGGGGATAACTATTCTGCCCGCCGTATCTATTTTTCTCTCAAAGTTTACGGGCAAGGGTTTCGGTTCAATTTTCATTTGCATCTCTCCTAAATAAAAAGTGCGCAGCTTTCGCTACGCACGAAAAACACGTAGCCGCTGCTGCGACACAGTACACAAATTGCAATAAACCCGTGTATAATGGCCCGTGTTTTTACCTAAATAAAACACGGGTTTATTGCAGATTTTAAGTTGTGGGGATGTACTATGTCGCAACCTAATTTTAGCATTACATATACATAAAATCAAGGATGTATACATCATATTTTGAAAAAATATTTTTATACTTTATCGTTTCTTGTCGAATAATGTCTTATACCTGATAAAAAGGCAAAAGTAAAGGAAGCAGAAAAGCATCTGCTTCCTTTACGGTCTTTACTGTTTATTACGGCTTGAAGCCGAGCTTTTTCATTTCCTTTAAAAGTTCCTTATACATCCTCTGGTTGGAATGGGCGGAGGGGAAGCCCGCCGACACACCGCTGTATACCAGAAGCGACTCAAAGGAGTATCTGAAATAATGCAGTTTTTTATCCTCTTTAAGATATTCGTATGCCGCCTTTATCTCGTTTTCAAGAAGGTAGGTGGCGGTGCCGCATAAAATGAAAATTTCGGCATCGGGATTTTTCTCTCTTATAAAGGAGATAAGCTTTACATATTCTGCCGTAAAATACTGCCGTTGCTCGTCGGTGGTGATCTTATCGGCACGGTCATTTCCCAGATTTATAAAGATCATATCTGCGGGGGCTATGGAGGTATACTCACCCGCACCGACCCCTACCTGATCGGCAAGGAACGGAGCGTGATAGCCGTAAATATCGTACATCAATTTACCGCCGGAGGTAAACTTTTCAATTCCGTAGTTGGTGGCAGAGATAAACCTTGCATCCGCCTTGTACTGCTCTGCCAAAAGGTATCCCATGGTAAGAGACACATCCTGCTCTGCGGTTTTAAACTCGCCCCTTGAGGATTTTGCCCTTGTTCCGTTACCGCAGACTATAGAGTCACCTATAAATTCAAAGGTGAGCTTTTTGTTCTCGGTGGGCTTCATTTTATCGGCGGTGACATCCTTTATACAAACCGAGCCATACTGTGCTTCCGAAAGCTTTAAAAGCTTTACGGTGTGTTTTCCGCTTTTCAGCTTTTCGCAAAGTGTGACCGTCTGACCTTTATCGGATACCGTAAAGGTCTTTTTGGCGGTAGCAGAGCCGTCCACAAAAACGCCCATAAGAACCTGATGTGACTCACCGAATACGAGGGTTCCAACAAGCGATACGGTTGCCGAGCTGCCTTCAAACTCAAACTCTATTCCGCTGCCCGACCAGGATAACCATATGCCCTCTCTTGCAATATTCGTTCTGCCGAGTGTACGCACCCTGTCCTCAATTTTGCTTTGGGTCTTTACGGTTTCGGGCTGAGAGGATATCGGCTGACTTTGAGTGGGTACTGAGGAAACGATATTTTCGGTTTCACCGCATCCGCTCATACACACCACAAGGATCATTATTAAAAATCTTATAAAAAGTCTTTTCATATTATCACCAAGCAGATTGTACCATTTTTGATCTGTTTTTTCAAGGTTGGGAATGTGTATTATTTTGTAACATCCCGCAAACAATATGCGTGGAGGTGAAATTATGGAGATACAATCACAAAACAAAAAGGAAAAGGCTGTGTTTCCGCCGCACAAAAGCCGTCTGCCCGTAATTAAGGCAAAGATGCTTTTGGCGGATGAACGAAAATCCAACACCGACGTTTTGGGAAGCTATACGGGTGTTCCGATGACAGACGATTATCCCGAGCAGGACGCAGACGACCTTTAAGCCTTGATTTTTCGGCAGACATGGTATAAAATAGGATAAAAATTATTTGGGGGTCAGTAGTATGCAGTCCACCGACAATAAGCTTCTTTTTATAGTCAATCCTTATGCGGGAAAAGGCATAAAGGATAAAAAGGTTCAAAAAATAATAGACGTTTTTGAAGAGGACGGCTGGAACGTGACCCTTTACAAGACGGTTGCAAGGGCGGACGCCACCAAAAAGGCCAAAGAGGACGGTGCTGATTTTGACCGCATTGTATGTCTTGGCGGTGACGGAACCCTCAACGAAGTCATCTGCGGAATAATGCAGTGTGAAAAGCAGGTTCCTATCGGGTATATCCCCGCAGGCAGCGCAAACGACCTCGGTTCTTCCATCGGTCTGCCGAAAAACAACATAAAGGCGGCTAAAATAGTATCAAAGGGTGCCATCCGCGAACACGATATAGCCTCCTTTACCGATAAAAACGGATCAAAGACCTTTGTATATATAGCCTCCTTCGGTGCATTTACCGAGGTAAGCTGGGGCACAAGCCAAAAAATAAAAAAAGCATTGGGTCATTCGGCATATGTGCTGGGCGGTGTGAAGGCATTTTTTAACATTCACGGCACACATACGCATATTGAGACCGATTCGAGAAGCTTTGACGGAAACTACATCTTTTGTGCCGCCGCAAATACCCTCAGGGCGGGAGGAATGTACCGCTTTAAGCAGGCAGAGGTGGATATGTCGGACGGACTTTTGGAGCTTGTGCTCATTTCAAAGCCTGCGGTGTATCAGGTGCCAAGACTTCTCACCCGCCTTTTAAGACACAAATTCAATAACGTAGACATTACGTTTATACATACCAAAAAGGCGGTGTTTTCATTCCCCGACGGTGACGCTCCCATATTCACGCTGGACGGAGAACGTGCCGACACGACCGGTGACATAACAGTCGAGTGTATTCACGGCAAGGTAAAGCTTGTGTATTAATTTTGTAACACTATACTTATCACTACAAAGACCCTCGGGCATTTTGCCCGAGGGTCTTATATTATTCACCTGTTGCGTCCTATCGCATATTGTTTTTTAGTGCTTCATACTGCTCATAAAATATCAGCTCTATGCTGCCGGGATCACTGTAATCACCGGACTTCAGACCATACACCGCCCCGTCGGGAGATTTGATCCACAGCTCTATACTTCCTACATATAATATCTTTGTTTTATCAAAGTTTTTAAGTCTGTCATCCGTTTGAGCCGCCTTGTCAAACCTTTCAAACATTTTGTCAAGCTCAAGATCTCCAAAGCTTGAAGATACAGCTCTTATAAAATCGTCAAAACAAAAGACCTGCACATATCCCGCCGATGTATCATCATTTTTTAGGTGGTAGATATATCCGTTTACATTGCCGTATGGATCATATGTAGGAGTCTCTTTTGAAATAGCTGTTTTTTCACTCCAAAGGGTTTCATAACCGGATTTTAAAGCTAATTTATAGCTATCTTCAATGTATTTTAATGCCGCATTTCTTGCCGCATCAGCATCTATTTCAACATATTTAGGCGGTACAAATGAGGATGATACATTTTGAGAGGCATCGCTGTTTTGGGATGCCTTGTTTTCACCGCATCCGCAAAGGTTAAAGATCAATAAACCGACGATCAACAACATTATTACCTTTTTCATAGTATCAACTCCTTACCGATTATTGCAATATTACCGTTACTTACTATTTTTATTATACTCAAAACGGTTTATTATGTCAATAAGATATACTGTCGAAGGATTTTATACTTTGTTCGATATTTTAAAAGGTCACCGTTATAAAAAATCAGCCAAGTGTCATTAGCGGCACTCGGCTGATTCGTTTTTATTTCCTTATAAATGTAATCCAAAAGCACAGTGCTATGGCAATACCGATGCAAACTAGGGCGAGGATGGTTGCCTTTAATCTGAAGCGGTCCTTTTTGACGCCACTGTTATTTGGGGATAATATTATTCTTTTTTTATCCCTTTCGGCAGACCTTTTCTTACACTCGTCACAGACGTGACGGCGTTTCGGAATCTTCTTGCCGCATCTTAAACAGTTCATAAGTCACCTACTCATCAAGCTTGAGTACCGCCATAAATGCCTCCTGCGGTACCTCTATGGTACCGAGCTGACGCATACGCTTTTTACCCTCTTTCTGTTTTTCGAGAAGCTTCTTCTTACGTGTAATATCACCGCCGTAGCATTTTGCAAGAACGTCCTTACGCATTGCCTTGACGGTCTCACGTGCAATGACCTTTCCGCCGATGGCTACCTGAACGGGCACATCAAAAAGCTGACGGGGGATGTTTTCCTTTAATTTTTCGGCAATTCGTCTTGCCCTTTTATATGAGTTATCGGCGTGAACGATGAAGCTTAAGGCGTCAACGACATCGCCGTTTAAAAGAACATCCAGCTTTACAAGGTTGCTCTTTTCGTAGTTCTTTATCTCGTAGTCATAGGATGCATATCCTCTTGTGCGGGATTTTAGTGCATCGAAAAAGTCATAGACTATCTCATTAAGGGGCAAAAGATAGTGAATGTCCACCCTGGTTTTGCCGACATACTGCATATCCTTGAAAATTCCTCTGCGCTCCTGGCAAAGCTCCATAATATTACCTACGTAATCACTGGGAGAGAAGATATGCACGTCACAGACCGGTTCTTCTGCCGACATAATGAGTGCGGCATCGGGATAGTTTGTGGGGTTGTCTATTTCAATAACGCTGCCGTCGGTCATATTGAGCTTATACACAACGCTGGGTGCGGTGGTTATAAGATCAAGGTCATATTCCCTTTCAAGACGCTCCTGAATTATCTCCATATGAAGCAGTCCTAAAAATCCGCATCTGAATCCAAAGCCGAGAGCCACCGAGGTTTCGGGCTCAAAGAGTATGGATGCATCGTTAAGTTGCAGCTTTTCAAGAGCCTCACGAAGATCGGTATAGTGTGCGCCGTCGGCGGGATAGATACCGCAGAAAACAACCGGATTTACCGAACGATAGCCCTCAAGTGCTTCGGTAGCGGGGGCTGCGGCATCGGTTATGGTGTCACCAACGTGAGCATCCCTTACCGTTTTTATGGAGGCGGCAATATAACCTACCTCACCTGCCTTAAGCTCGTCACAGGGCTCCATATGTGTGGCGCGTTTTCTGCCCACCTCTACTACGCTGAACTCCGCACCCGTACTCATCATACGGATGGTCATTCCGCTTTTAACTGTACCCTGCATTACCCTGAAATATGTGATAACTCCCTTATATGGGTCGTAGTAGGAGTCAAAAATAAGTGCCTTTAAGGGTGCAGCAGAATCACCCTCGGGAGCAGGGATATCGGTTACGATATGCTCTAAAACATCCTCTACATTAAGGCCCGTTTTGGCACTTACCTTGGGACATCCCTCGGCAGGAATACCGATTATATCCTCTATCTCGCCTATTACCCTGTCGGGATCGGCAGAGGGAAGGTCGATCTTATTGACAACGGGAAGTATCTCAAGACCGTTATCCACCGCAAGATAGGTGTTGGCAAGGGTCTGTGCCTCGATGCCCTGAGAGGCATCCACAACAAGTATTGCACCTTCACACGCGGCAAGTGAACGGGATACCTCGTAGTTAAAGTCTACGTGGCCCGGAGTATCTATGAGGTTAAGCTCATAGGTCTCGCCGTCCTTTGCTTCATAGTAAAGGGTGACGGCGTGTGCCTTTATGGTAATGCCACGCTCCCTTTCAAGATCCATACTGTCAAGAAGCTGATTTTCCATATCGCGAAGTGCAACGCTTTTGGTAAGCTCAAGCATACGGTCGGCAAGTGTGCTTTTGCCGTGGTCGATATGTGCTATTATACTGAAATTTCTGATGTTTTTCTGAGGAATATTCATTTAATCTCCTATTTGGATAGACTCGGCTATTGCCTTTGCGGTCTCCTCGTCTACCTCTGCATTGTAAATTCTGCCGTAAAGGTAAATTCCCGCGTCGTCATCCGACACTATAAAGTAGTTAAGCTCACTTGCATCCACCTTTACAAAAATGCAATCGCCGCCCAGACTCTCGGTCGTATACTTTCTGCCCTCAAAGCCGGAGGTTATGACCTTGGTGGCTATCTCCACCGCCGTGGCATCCTCCCCGACCGTTGAAATGAGGTTTGCCGTAAGCATCATTACCCAGTCATCGTTTGAAAGCTTGTCATCTGTCAGAGCAAACAGTGCAATATCTCCGTCGGAGGAGTACACCCATTCCTTTGGAATGTCAAGCTCTGCCTTGTTGTTGTTTACGGTGTCAAGCGTTATATGCTGCTCAAGCTCCACCGAGCTGCAGCCCGTGAGCATTACAAGACATAAAAGCACCGCTAAAAAAATTCTACTTTTGTGAAACATATATACCACTCTTTGATGCAATAAGCTCGTTTGTATCGTTATCGTATATCTTTACGGTAAGATTTCCGCTTCCTGCAGTATAGTTTTTATCGTCCTTATCCCAACCGAAGGTTACGGTCTGACCTGCCTTGACGTTTTCAATTACTCCCTTCAGGGTCTTATGCACGGTTACCTCGTAACGAAGATTAAGTGTAGCACCGGGAAGTCCGCCGTCGACGGTCACGTGGAAGTAATGAGCCTTATTTATGCTTATGGATATCTTATCCGTCTTGGTGTCTGTCTTTGAGTCGTTATAGATTATCTTTGCCTTCCAGGTGGACAAAGCCGCAAGAAGCTGCTGTGCATCCTTGTAGCCCTCCGCCTTAAGCTCGTTAAGATATGTAATACAAAGGGCATCTGCATTTTCATAATGCTGCTTTACATACTGATACTTTGCATTCTTCAACTGCTCTGCGGAATCGTTATAATGAGAGATGTCCGAAAACAGTTCTGCCGCCGCCTTGTATTCTGCGGCATTCAAAAGACTCTTTGCCTTGCGGTAGTCACACTCTGCGGCAAGTGTTGACGAATCCTTATATGAGTTAAGGGTGATGAACATCTGCTTAGCCTCTTCAAGACTTCCGCCGTTAAGCTTTATGAGGGCTAACTGATAATCGCACTCGTTTATCTTTGCCGAAACATCCGAATAATCCGAAACGGTAGCAAACAAAGCCTTTGCCTCATCATACTTTTGTTCGGCTAAAAGTGCCGTTGCCTTACGGTAATCGCACTCCTTAACACGCTCGTCGGCATCCGAAAATCCCGTAATGTCCGCAAAGCCGGCCTTTGCCTCGTCAAATCTTTGCTCGGTCAAAAGCTCCTCTGCCTTTTGGTATTTGGTGGAGGGAACTATGTATAAAAGATAGGTAAGTACCGCCGCTATACAAAGGGCGATGACCACCGAAACAGCGGTTATGATTATGATGTTTCGTCTTCTCTTTTTGGCGTTTTCCTTGGCGATGACCTCTGCCGCCTTTTCGTACTCCTTTGCCTTGACTGCAGAATCAAGATACCCCTCAACGCTGAGCATCATATGTGCCGCCTTTTTGAGTGATCCCTCGGTGGATTTTGCGGCAAGCTCAACCGCCTTATTATATGTATTTTCTCTGTTTTTTCTTATTCTTTCGTTCTTTTCGGCCGTAAGACGCTCTTCAAGGGCTGCGGCAAGAAACGAAATATCAAAATGCTCCCTTAACCACTCACGCTTGGCTCCGCAAAGGACACATTCGGTGCGGTTGTTTTCGTTATGCATACCGCAGGAGCAGTTCCAGTAGTCCGAAAACTCCTCGAACTTATATTTGCTTTGTACCTTTTCCCTCTCGCACTCCAGCTCAAACTGTGCCATAAGAGCCGAAGGAAGCTCTGCTCTTTCTGCCGGGGGGAGCACCTTTCCCGAGCCGCCCTCGTGACGCCAGGGCTCTGCATCCTCAAATGCGACCTTGGTGACGGTGGTCTTGACCGACACTGCGTTTGCAACAGGAAGCTTTATGGGTGAATCTATACCGAAGGTGCTGTGAGAAAGTGCGTAAACGTCCGAAATTTTGGCATCCTTTACTGCGGTAAGGATGCTTCCGCCCTCGCCGTAACAGATGATATCAAGATACACCTGACTTACGGTGTTTTCACAGGCATTCAGAAGTTCGCATATCAAAAACTCCTGATTCAACTCCTCATCCAGCAAAAGTTGTGTCTTAAGAATATGAACAGGATTACCGCTAAACCACGCATTTTCGGTGTTTTCGGTTATAAGATTGAATTTCTGCTGTTTCATACTGCACCTCAATTACTCATAATTATACATTATATATTTTACTTTAAAATTAAGCAAATAGCAATAGAAAATAAAAAAATGATACGGTTAGTCCGTATCATTTTTTATTTCCTTCTTTATTTTGTCGGCATCGGGAAGGGAGTGTGCGATGGCAGGAAAAAGATTTTCGGTATCGGCAGTAGGCTGAATGTTATACGTGCCGTACTTTGTCAAAAGCTCATCGCAGTTTTGGGGTATTCCCTTTGCCTGACGTATGCTTTTTTCGATATCCTCGCTTCTCAAAAAATCACCTCACGGTTATTTTTGACAGCTTGAGGATTTTTATACTATGACTGTAACGCCTCGAACCTTGCGGCTCCCTTGGTGCAAAGGTATCGGTAAAGACCTGCCGAAAGCAGTATAAATACGACGGTAAAGACCGAAAAATACACCGATGCCGAAATGGTGTCCGACAAAAGCTCGGTATACAAAAGCGAGGGTATACCGACTATTCCGAGGGTTGAAAACATTGTGATAACGGTTGCCGCCGACTGCTTTATAACCACCGTTTCGCTTGTCCAGTCAAATTTCGGGAACAAGAGGTTTACAACCACTCCGAAAAAGCCCTCAAACACCGCCACAGATATAGGTGCCAAGATCAGAATTGCCATCTGTATGGGTGACATATCCACCGCAAATATACAAATGCAGGAGGATACAAACGAAAGGGGTACCGCTATGACCATATGCATTAAAGCCTTTGAGATGAGAATATCCCTTGATGAAAGGGGTATTCCCTTTATGAGCCAGAGGGTTTTTGCCTCCAGCGAAATTGAGGGACAGGAGATAAAGCAAAAGGACATAAACAGGCAAAGCGTGGTGCAAAGAAGCTCGGGAACCTGGTCTCCCATACCCGAAAAAACGGTGGAAAGAGCCATTACGACCGAATTTTTGTTGATTGCGATTATCACCGCAAAAACCACCGTAAATATTGCACCGAGTGCGGCATTCATTATATACTGCGGACTGGACAAAAACCGTGCAAGCTCCTTTTTGAGTATGGCGGTTTTGGGTGAGCTCTTTTTAAACCTCAAGGGAGCATCGGTATTCTTTTTGAACTCTCCTGAATTTGAAACTATCTTTGCAAAAAAGACCGAAATGAGTATGCAAAGTACAATAAACGGAACTATACATATCACCGCAAAAAGCACCGCATCGGCAAATGCACCGCCCGATATGGCTCTGCCGAAATAAAAGGCGGGGAATATTGCGTTTTTAACGGCATTTGCAAACTCGCTTCCGTTGTTTATAAGCTCCTCCATATACCCTTCTATTCTGAAGTAGACCGAAAAGTAAAGCCCCAACAGCACAAAGGAGGATATGGTAATAAACAGGTTTTTTCTTCTCATTTTAGAGGTTATGAGGGAGAGTATCCACCCAAAAAGTCCCGAAAACGAGAGGGTAAGCATCGGAAGAGCTGCAAAGCATATCAAAAACATTATGACCGTTCCGGCCGTAACGCTTTCGGGCGTAGTGGCACAGTAAACGGCAAAGGCGGGGATCATTATAAACGCCTCATAAACGTAGTTCATCAGCACCAGAAAAACCATTCTGGAAACAAGTATTGCCGACGGTGAAATGGGCATTGACAAAAGCAGCTCATTATCCTTTGCCTCAAAAAGCTGTGCCTGTGTTGAAAATATCGAGCCTATAAAGCAGATAACAAAGGACATTATTCCCGCAAAGGCGAAATAAAACCAACCGTAGCCCGCATCAACGAAGGGACGGCAAAGGGGCAAAAATATGAGGGTGCTCATAACAGCAAGCATTACCGCAACATAGGCTACAAGCAAAAGCATAAGTCCCTTCATGGGGGTCTTACGCTTGTTGCCGTTTTTGTCGGCAAAGTTCATGGTGTGAAGCACCGAGCGTATTCTTACCTTAACAAGATTTTTTATCATACCTCGCCCTCCAGCTCCAAAAAGACGCCTTCAAGCGATTTGTTGCCCGAAACCTCCTCGGTAGACCCGAAAACCACAAGTCTGCCATCCTTAATAATGGCTATCTCATCACAGAGCTTTTGTGCAACATCTAAAACATGGGTGGAAAAGAATATTGCTCCTCCCCTGTCGCATATCTCACGCATTATCTCTTTGGTACGGTGTGCCGCAAGAGGATCAAGACCTACAAATGGTTCATCCATTATAAGCAGATCGGGGGTGTGAATAAGTGCCGAAATGATGGCAAGTTTTTGCTTCATTCCGTGAGAATAGGTGGATATAAGCTGATTAAGGTCATCCGAAATTTCGAATTCCTTTGCATACCTTTCTATCTTGGTGGCACGTTCTGCGGTGGACACCGAATAAACATCGGCAATAAAATTAAGATACTTTATGCCGGTCATAAAATCGTAAAGATCGGGATTATCGGGAATATATGCCATACGCTTTTTACAGCCGATGGGGTCATCCTTTATGGATTTTCCGCCGATAAGTATTTCACCCTCATCAAACTGCAGTATTCCGCAGACCGATTTTAAGGTGGTGGTCTTACCTGCTCCGTTTCTGCCGATAAAACCGCATATCTTACCCGGCTCAATGTGTAACGAGAGATCGTCTACTGCGAGACGGTCACCATAGTATTTTGTAAGATTTTTAATTTCAAGCATTGTCTGCCTCCAGATCAAATATGGTCACCTTTGAGGTGTTTATTTTATTGAACATACATTTATATATATCGGCAATTTTTTGTCTTAATATCTCATCCGACACCGCTGTTTTTTCAAACTGCATTATCAAAAAATCAACGCCGAAGAGTCTTGTATGAACCTTGCTTAACAAAAGACCGTTACGCTCGTAAAAGCGTATTCTGCGGTTTCTTGTTAAAAGATCGTCTTGGTCCTTATAAAATGCGGGATGCTCTATTTCCAGAACTATGCTTTTATTGATATTTTCCCCCATTATCTGCACCGCACTCGAGCCGATACCTGAGCCTCTTTTTTCACCTGCAACGGCAAAGTAGTCCAAAAGCACCGTGTCACTGCTTTTGGGGGTGACAAAATAGGCATACGCTAAAAGCATATTATCTTCGAAAAAGCCGTATGCCTCATATTCGCCGCGATCATACATATCCATAATTGCCGAAAAGGGCTTTACCTCGTCTGCGGCAAAGTCCTTTTTCAGATAGGATTCGTATACCTCGCCGAGTTCTTTTTCAGAAAGTCTACGAAATATCATATATCCTTAATTTTCCTTTTGTTCTGCTATCTTTATACCAAGCTCCTCAAGCTGTGACAAGGAGACGTCGTTTGAGGGGGCGTCGGTCATAAGCTCCTTGGCGTTTTGTACCTTGGGGAATGCAACAACGTCACGAAGCGAGGGTGTACGGAGCATCTGCATTACAAGACGGTCAAGTCCGAGACCTATACCGCCGTGGGGAGGTGCGCCGAATTTAAATGCATCGGTCAAAAATCCGAACTTCTCGTGTGCCTCTTCATCCGAGAAGCCAAGGAGATTAAAGATGCGGTTCTGAAGCTCGGGGTCGGTGATACGAATAGAGCCGGATGCGAGTTCTATGCCGTTTAATACAAGGTCGTATGCCTTGGCACGAACATTTGCCTTGTCACTTTCAAGATAGGGCAGACACTCGTCAAGCGGAGAGGTGAACGGATGATGCATAGCAACAAAATCACCAAGCTCCTCGTCATACTCGAAGAAGGGGAATTCGGTTATCCAAAGCACCTTGTATTCGTCGGTCAAAAGACCCAGCTTCTTGCCCAGCTCGTTACGAAGTGCACCAAGCTGTGAAAGAACGTGACCGTTATTTGTATCGGCAATTATAAGCACAACGTCACCGGTTTTGGCATCAAGACGCTCATAAATTGCAGACATTTCCTCATCGGTCATAAACTTTGCAAAGGAACAGGCAACACCGTCGGGATTAAGTCTTGCAAAGGCAAGACCCTTACCGCCTATACCTCTAATCATTTCGGTCAGCTTGTCGATCTCTTTACGTGTGAGAAGGCTGACGGCATCCTTTGCGACTATTGCTCTTACAGAGCCGCCGCCTGAAATAGCGGAGGTAAATACACCAAAGCCGCAATCCTTAACGATATCCGAAATATCATTAATTTCCATACCAAAGCGGATGTCGGGTTTATCCGAGCCGTATCTTTCCATAGCCTCCTTGTAGGTAAGACGGGGAAGATCACCCGAAATTTCAACACCGATGGCATCCTTGAATACACGCTTGATGTAGCCCTCGGCAATATTAAGCACATCCTCCATCTCGACATAGCTCATTTCAAGGTCTATCTGTGTAAACTCGGGCTGACGGTCGGCACGAAGGTCTTCATCACGGAAACATCTTGCTATCTGCATATATCTGTCAAAGCCCGCTACCATTGAAAGCTGCTTGTAAAGCTGGGGGGATTGGGGAAGCGCATAAAAGCTGCCCTTGTGAATACGTGAGGGTACAAGGAAGTCTCTCGCACCTTCAGGTGTGCTCTTAATAAGCATCGGTGTCTCTATTTCGATAAAGCCGTTTTCATCAAAATAGTCTCTTGTAATTTTGGTTATCTTGTGACGCATAAGAATA